>NZ_CP013200.1:3087485-3396233 GCF_001445575.1 Arthrobacter alpinus
GTTGCCATCGGCATCCTGGCCAAGTGCATCGGTGTCGAAGTCGAAGTCCATGGAACCGGCCAGGGCGTAGGCGATGACCAGCGGCGGTGAGGCCAGGTAGTTCATCTTGACGTCCGGGTTGATGCGGCCTTCGAAGTTACGGTTACCGGAGAGCACGGCCGTGACGGACAGATCGTTTTCAGCAATGGCTGCTGAAACCTCCGTGTCCAACGGGCCGGAGTTACCGATGCAGGTAGCGCAGCCGTAACCAACAGTGTAGAAGCCCAGCTTTTCCAGGAACGGAACAAGCCCTGACTTCTCGTAGTAGTCGGTGACAACCTTGGAGCCCGGAGCCACGGAGGTCTTGACCCACGGCTTGGACAACAGACCCTTGTTGACGGCGTTGCGAGCCAAAACGGCTGCAGCGAGCATCACTGACGGGTTGGAGGTGTTGGTGCAAGAGGTGATCGAGGCGATTGAGACTGCACCGTGATCCAGCTCGAACTCAACGCCTGATTCATTCTTGACGTGGATCGGGGCTGACTGGCGGCCGCTGGCTCCGTTTGCAGCAGAAACGAGCGTGCGCTCGGTATCGTGCTGGTGCGTGTCCGGGTGCGTGAACGACGGGGCGTCGGAGGCCGGGAAGGATTCTTCCAAGGACTCGTCAACCGTGTTGCCTTCAGCGCGTGCGTCAGCGGCAACGTAGTTGTTCAGATCGGAACGGAACTGGGCCTTGGAGTTGCTCAGTTCAATGCGGTCCTGCGGGCGCTTCGGGCCTGAGATGGAGGGAACCACCGTGGACAGGTCCAGCTCGAGGTACTCGGAGAACTTGATCTCTACCGAAGGATCGTGCCAGAGGCCCTGCTCCTTGGCGTAGGCCTCAACCAGTGCCAGCTGCTCTTCCGAGCGGCCGGTCAGACGCAAGTAGTCAACCGTGACGGAGTCGATCGGGAACATGGCAGCCGTGGAGCCGAACTCCGGGCTCATGTTTCCGATGGTGGCGCGGTTAGCCAACGGAACTCCGGCAACACCTTCACCGTAGAACTCCACGAACTTACCGACGACGCCGTGCTTACGCAGCTGCTCGGTGATGGTCAAAACCACATCGGTTGCGGTTGCGCCGGCCGGGATGGACCCGGTCAGCTTGAAGCCAACAACGCGCGGAATCAACATGGAAACCGGCTGGCCCAACATGGCTGCTTCAGCTTCGATGCCGCCAACGCCCCAACCCAACACGCCCAGGCCGTTGACCATGGTGGTGTGGGAGTCGGTGCCAACCAGGGTGTCCGGGTAGGCGCGCAATACGCCGTCGACCTCGCGGGTCATGACGGTGCGGGCCAAGTACTCAATGTTGACCTGGTGCACAATGCCCATGCCCGGGGGAACAACCTTGAAGTCTTCAAAGGCGGTCTGGCCCCAGCGCAGGAACTGGTAACGCTCGCCGTTGCGCTGGTACTCAATGTCCATGTTGCGCTCGACGGCGTCGGAGTTTCCAAACACGTCAATCTGCACGGAGTGGTCAATGACCATTTCGGCAGGAGCCAAGGGGTTCACTCGGGTGGGGTCGCCACCGAGTTCCTTGACGGCTTCACGCATGGTGGCCAGGTCAACGATGCAAGGAACTCCAGTGAAGTCCTGCATGATGACACGGGCCGGGGTGAACTGAATTTCGGTGTCGGGCTCCGAGTTCGGATCCCAACCTGCCAACGCACGTACGTGATCGGCTGTGATGTTCGCACCATCTTCGGTGCGCAACAGGTTCTCTAGCAAAACCTTGAGGCTGAACGGAAGGCTCTTGGCGCCTTCTACCGAGTTCAGTCGGAAAATCTCGTAATCGGTTCCGGCTACATTAAGTACGCCTTTGGAACCGAAACTGTCCACATTAGTCATCGATGGACTCCTCTCGCCACTACTTTTATCTTTGTCAAGCACGGGACCGCACGCCAGTTAGGCACGCCTTACTCACGCTCAGAAACTGCTCCGCGCTTCTTCAAGAAACGGTAGAGGAGCTCAATTGCCACGCACCCTGCTGCAGTTACCGCAATAGTAGCCGCTAACAGTCCCCCGCTGGGTAGATCGAGGGCAAAGAACTTCCGGACAAACGGCACTGCCATGACAAGAACCAAGCCAAGGACCATGGCAGCGACCAACAGGGCCCGCCACTTGTCAAAAGGCCGGGCCAACGTACCCAAGACCCAGAGTGCCACCAACAAAACGGTCATGGTGGCAGCCGTCTGCGCCTCACGGATCAGCAGCTCACCACTCAAAGATGGGTTCGGGAAAGCTCGGGCAAACGCGTACACAGCCATGATGCAGCCCGCCACAATAGTTCCAGACGGGATGGCGAACATGAGTGTTCGGCGAAGGAATCCAGGCTGGTATCTGCGCGCATTCGGCAGCAACGCAAGGAAGAAGGCCGGGATGCCAATTGTCATGGAGCTCACAATGGAGAGCTGGCGTGGCAGGAACGGGTAGCGCCACATCAGAACGCCAATGACCACTGAAATGATGATGGCGTACGTGGTTTTCGTCAGGAACAAGTTGGCCACCCGCTCCACGTTGGCGATCACCCGACGCCCTTCAGCCACCACCGACGGCAGGTGGGAGAACTGTCCGTCGAGCAGCACCAGTCGCGACACAGCCTTGGTCGCAGCCGCGCCGCTGCCCATGGCGATGCCAATGTCGGCATGCTTGAGAGCCAGCGCGTCATTGACGCCGTCACCGGTCATGGCCACCACGTGATCGCGGCTCTGCAAGGCCAGCACAATGGCCTTTTTCTGCTCCGGAGTGACCCGGCCCAGGACGCTTTCTCGCTCCAGAACATCGGCCATCGCCTCAAGGTCATCTGGCAGTTCCCGAGCGTCATATCCGTCTCCGTCGAAGATAAAACCGACATCGCGGGCCACGGCGGCCACTGTCCGGGGGTTGTCACCGGAGATGATTTTCAGTTCCACGCCCTGTTCGCGGAAGTACTCCAAGGTGGCACCGGCGTCCGGGCGGACCCGTTCCCGGAACACCAACAGGGCCACGGGCGCCAGGCCCGCCAAGCTAAATTCTTCCTCCGCTGCAAGAGTGCCTGTTGCCAGAGTGTCCGGCTCTGCTATGCCTGAGGATGGGCTGCCCACCTGCTCCTTCACGTTGCGGTGAGCGAGGATCACGGCTCGCAGGCCCTTGCCAGCGGCGTCGTGAGAGGCCGCCAACGCTTCGGGGTGAGTCCCGGCGCCAAGCACTACTTCCGGGGCACCCAGCACCCAGTCCCCGGCCGCAGGTCCGTGCCCAAAAGAGACGGCACTGTACTTGCGCGCACTACTGAAGTGCACTTCCTCAACTGGCAGCTCAACTGTGGCGTCATGGTAGCAAGAGGTGAGAGCGGCGGCTGTGGCATTGGCATTGGGATGGGCACCTTGCCAGGCCAGCACCGATTCCCACCCTGGAACAGACTCAAAGACGGTGGTGTCCGCCAGTTCCATGCGGCCTTCGGTCAGTGTTCCGGTCTTGTCCAGGCAAACCATGTCCACCCGAGCCAGGCCTTCAACAGCCGGTAGCTCCTGCACCAGAACCTGTTTGCGGGCAAGTGTTACGGCTGCCATGCCGAAGGAGATGCTGGTCAGCAGCACTAGCCCTTCGGGAATCATCGCGACAATGCTTGCCACGGCGCTGATCACCGCAATGCGCCACTCGCCCGAGGCGATGGCCGCGGACCAGCCTCCGTGCGCACTCATCTGGCCGTTGATGACCAATAAAATAATGGGGATCAGCGCCCACGCAATGTACACGATGATGCGGTTGATCGAGTTACGGATCTCGGAGTTCACCAGCGAGAAACGCCGCGCCTCGGCGGTGAGCCCGGACGCGTAGGATTCTGCACCCACAGCGTGAACCCGAGCACTGCCGTAACCCGCCACCACAGCCGAACCGGACAGTGCCGCGTCACCGGGATCCTTGCTGACGGGATCGGACTCCCCCGTCAATAGCGACTCGTCAATTTCCAACGCCTCAGAGGTTAACAGCGTGGCGTCGGCGGGAACTTGATCGCCGGTGCGTAGCAGCAAGACGTCGTCATGAACCACCTCGGCCACGGCAATTTCTGATTCCACCCCGTCCCGCAGCACCCGGGCTCGCGGTGCGTGAAGCACCGCGAGCTTGTCGAGGGTGCGCTTGGCCCGGTATTCCTGCACCACGCCAATGGCGGCGTTAGCCACCACGATGAACCCAAAGAGCGCGTCGCGCGGGTCACCCACCAAGAGCACCAAGACCAGGCAGCTGCCCAGCACCGTGTTGAACAAGGTGAAGACGTTAGCCCGCACAATGGCCCAAATGCTGCGGCTGCTTTCGTGCGCCACCGCATTACTCAGTTCCGCCACGCGGCGTTCGTGAACCTGTCCGGCGGTCAGCCCGGTCTGTTCCAGAGCGGCGGCGCCCACCGGGGCCAGCCCCGCCCGAGCAGTAGCCATGGCGGCACGGCGGTGTTCCTCACGCCGCTCGGCCAAGAGAGTGCTCTTAGGCTTGTTACGCGTGAGATCTCGCCGGGGCGGCCGTACCTTCGGTGCGCTCTGGTTCACGGAACGCCCTAGTCGGTGGTGCTGGCTTTTGCCGTTGCGGGGACCAGGAGCGCCACTGTTTCCACGTGGTGCGTGTGCGGGTAAAGATCGAAGGCGCGCAGCTTCTCGATCTTCCATCCGGCATTGGCGAAGTACTTGACATCGCGGGCAAAGGCTGCCGGATCGCAGGAAACGTAGGCAATGGCCTTGGGTGCTGTGGCAACCAAGGCCCGGACAACAGCCTTGCCGGCACCTGCGCGCGGCGGATCAAGCACGACGGCGTCAAAGTGGCGCCGCTGTCCGGCCTCAGTGTGTGATGCTCGGGATTGGGTACCGAGGATCTTCTCCACGCGGCCCTGCAGGATTTCCACCTGCTCGCTGGCGTGCAAGTTCTTGCGGGCATCCCGGCTGGTGCCCGGGGAGCCTTCCACGGAGAGGACGCTGCCATCGGAACCTACAGCGTCAGCCAGCGGGGCGGTAAACAGGCCAGCGCCTGCGTAAAGGTCTGCCACATCGGCGCCGTCGTTCAAGTAGCCACCCTGCAACAGGTAACCCAGTGCTGCGTCGGTCAAGACCTTGGGGGCCATGCGGTGAATCTGCCAGAAGCCGTCACCGGTGACACGGAACTCGTGGTCATCAGTGGTTTCCTTGACCCAGCCACGGCCGCTGACTGCTTCAATGGCACTATTTTCCGGGTTCCAGCGGGCAACCGAGGGAGGGGTGGGAAGCGCTGCCAGGAAGCGGGCGATGCGCTTGACGGCACTGCCGGCAGCCTTGTCGCTGAGTCCATGAACCGGTGCCAGGAGCACCAGAACGCCGGAGCCATTGGCGGGTGCGGCAACCTCAACACGATCAATGCCGGTGAAGTCCAAGTCCCACAGGCGCAGCTCGTCAACAGCCGGAATTGCCAGGGGCATTTCCTGGATGGGAAGAATGGTGTGCGAGCGGTGTGCGTGCATGCCCAATTTGCCGGACGGGGTCACGGCGAAACCAACGCGTGTGCGCCAGCCCAAGCCGGCCTGCTGATCGGGCGTGCCCTTGGCATCAACGTCTTCAACGCCAACGCTAAACAAGGCGTCCACGGAGTCGCTGGAAAGGCCGCCCAAGCGTTCGAGCTGTTCACGCACCACTGCGGTCTTCAGCTCCAGCTGGCCCTTGCGGGAGATGTGACCGAACTCGGCGCCACCGATGGGCGAACCGTGGCGGGCGGCGGCGCGTAAGGCGTCGGCTTCCGGCCAAAAGTGCTCCACGCGTTCGGGTGAGGCTTCCACAACGCGAGTGACATCCGCGCGCCAAAACTTGGCGTCGTCGTCGTTCTCAGTCAGGGCGATCTCCACCGTCTCGCCGGGAATGGCGTGGCGCACAAAGATGACGCGACCCTCATGCCGGGCAACGCAATGGCCGCCATGGGCCACTGGACCTACGGTAACGGTGAGGCGGGTGGTACTGGTGGGCTCGCTCATAAGCTCTATTCCTGATATTTCTTTGCGTCGGTGGAGGACTTCAGCTGCCACGGCACGCTGGCAACCACTACTCCTGGTTCAAAATGCAACCGCGTCTTAATGCGCAGGGCCGTCTGGTTGTGAACCAGCTGCTCCCACCATTTGCCCACCACGTATTCCGGGATGTATACCACTATCAAGTCACGCGGAGAATCCTGGCGCATGGCCTTAATGTGGTCGATCAGCGGCGTCAACGTTTCCCGATAAGGACTCGCCAACACAGTCAACGGTACCGGGATGGACAGCCGCTCCCAATCCGCGATGGTCTGCTCAGTCTCCACCGGATCCAAATCGACGGTGATTGCCTCCAGTGTGGAAGGCCTTGATGCGCGGGCAAAGGCGATCGCCCGCATGACCGGCTTACGCACGTGAGAGACCAAGATCACCGCGTGAATCCGGGCTGGCAGGGCCTTGACCGCCGAATCCGTCTCCACGGCCAGCTCCTTGGCAACATTGTCATAGTGTTCGCGGATGCTCCACATGATCACGAACAGCACGGCCATCGCCAAGAGCGCAATCCAGGCGCCCTGTTCGAATTTCGTTACCAGCACAATGAGCAGCACGGTCAGCGTCATGAAGAAACCGATCGTATTGATCACCCGCGAACGTTTGATACGGAACCGGATGGACTTGTCTTTGACCGTGAGCAGCTCGCGGCCCCAATGGCGCATCATGCCCAGCTGGCTGGCGGTAAAGGAGATGAACACGCCCACAATGTAGAGCTGAATAAGGCGGGTGACATCGGCATTGAAGGCCACAATCAGCACAATGGCGCCCACGGCCAGCAACAGCACGCCGTTGCTGAAGGCGAGCCTGTCGCCACGGGTGCGCAGCTGGCGGGGAAGGTAGCCGTCCTTAGCCAGGATGGAGGCCAGCACGGGGAAACCGTTGAAGGCTGTGTTGGAGGCAAACACCAAGATGGCGCCCGTGGCGGCCACGATGATGAAAAACGCGATGGAACCCGAACCGAAAATAGTCGCGGCGATCTGACTGATGGACGGATTCTGCACGTAATCAGTGGGCGGGGCCACACCGTTCAACAGGAATTCCGTGTGCGGATCGGCCACAATGTGAACGCCGGTGGCGTTGGCCAGGAACAAGATGCTGGCCATCATGCCAGCGGCGATGGCGCCCAGCAGCAGCAGGGTGGTGGCCGCGTTTTTGCTCTTGGGCTTGCGGAAATTAGGCACACCATTGCTGATGGCCTCCACTCCTGTCAGTGCCGCGGCGCCGGAGGAGAACGCGCGCAACAGCAAGAAGGCACCGGCGAGTCCCACCAGGCCCTGGTTGAAGGCGGCCTCGGGCACAATCTCAAACTGGGCCGATTGCGCCTTTCCCAGCGTCCCCGTTGCGGCCTGAAAGATCCCGGCGGCAGTCATGGCGAAGATGCAAAACATGAAAATGTACGTGGGAACCGCGAACACCGAGCCCGCCTCCCGGATGCCGCGCAGGTTCACGAGCGCCAAAATAATGACACCTACGACGGCGATCACGGCCTGGGTGCCGTGCCAGCCAGGTATCGCTGTGGCAATGTAATGCGCCGCCGATGACATGGACACCGCCACCGTGAGGACGTAGTCCACCAAGAGCGCAGAGCCCACCGTGAGCCCGGCACGCTTACCCAGGTTGACCGTGGCGATCTCATAGTCGCCACCGCCGGAGGGGTAGGCGTGCACGTTCTGGCGGTAGGAGGCCACAACTGTCAGCAGCACCACCATGACGGCCAGACCCACCCAGGGTGAGAGTGACACCGCAGCCACTCCGGCGAGTGCCAGCGTGAGCAGAATTTCAT
The DNA here is from genome assembly GCF_001445575.1 of Arthrobacter alpinus. NCBI lineage: Bacteria > Bacillati > Actinomycetota > Actinomycetes > Micrococcales > Micrococcaceae > Arthrobacter > Arthrobacter alpinus. Next base: position 3,095,300 of record NZ_CP013200.1, read on the forward strand.
CCGGGGCGTACGCCACCGAGGACAGCGCGTCGGAGGCAAAAACGGGCAGCGCGATGCGCTTGGGCAACAGCGTGTGGGACAGCTTGTCATTGCGGAACGGGCGACCCACAAGGACCCGCTTGAACGCGTTGAAGAAATTCAGCACGCGGGTAACGCTAGCACCACTAGGGGGCACCCGCCCGGTGCCCGGCCGCAGGATGCTCCCATGACACACTGCATGACACACTGGAGACACACTGGAGGAACGCGCCCACGCGTGTGCCGGTGAGGTCTCAACTTGACCATTTGGCCCCACGGGGCGTGAAATTGGTATCCGCACGGCTTAGAAAACACGGCTTAAAAAAGCCGTGGACACAAGCAGCACCGGGGACGTTGCCTTCGGAGCTGCCACTACAGGGAGCGTCAATGGCACATTTTGTGATCATGGGTTGCGGCCGGGTGGGCGCCACCTTGGCCCATGCTTTGGAGGACTCGGGCCACTCCGTGGCCATCATCGACCAGGACGAGCGGGCTTTTCGTCGCCTGCGCACAGGGTTCGGCGGCCGCAAGATCACCGGTGTTGGCTTTGACCAGGACACCCTGAAACAAGCCGACATTGAAAACGCCTATGCTTTTGCCGCGGTCTCCAGCGGTGACAACTCCAACATCCTGGCCACCCGAGTAGCCAGGGAAACCTTCCATGTGGAACACGTGGTGGCCCGGATCTACGATCCCGGCCGAGCCGAGATCTACCAGCGCCTAGGTATCCCCACGGTGGCTGCCGTGCGGTGGAGCGCCGATCAGGTGCTGCGGCGAATTCTGCCCGAGACCGCCATCAAGGGCGATTTCCGGGAACCCTCCGGGCGGCTGTTCCTCTGTGAACTGGCCCTGCATCCGGAGTGGATTGGCCACCACATTGTGGACATTGAACAGGCCACCGAGATACGGGTGGCCTACTTGACTCGTTTTGGCGAGGGCATCCTGCCCGGACCTGACACCAGCTACCAACAGGGCGACACCGTCCACGCCATGGTGGTCAGCACCCGCTCAGCCGATGTGGCACGCATCTTGGCAGCAGCCCCCTTGAAGGAGAACTAATCATGCTGGTAGTCATTGTCGGGGCTGGCAGCGTTGGCTGCTCCATTGCCAAGGAACTGCTCTCCAACGGCCATGATGTGCTCTTGATCGACCCCAAACCGGAGGTCATTGGCAAGAGCGGCCTGCGCGGCGCCCGCTGGTTGGTGGGTGACGCCTGCGAAATTACCACTCTGCGTGAGGCCAAACTCGAAGAAGCTGACGTGGTGGTTTCGGCCACAGGGGACGACAAGGTCAACTTGGTGGTGTCACTGCTGGCCAAGTCCGAGTTTGGTGTGGGCCGCACCGTGGGCCGAGTCAACAACCCCAAAAACGATTGGATGTTTGACGACTCCTGGGGCGTTGACGTTGCTGTAAACACGCCCAGGCTCATGACGGCGCTTGTGGAAGAGGCCGTGGAAATTGGTGACCTGGTGCGTTTGCTGACCCTGCAGACAGGTGTGGCATCGCTGGTGGAGTTCACGGTTCCGGGCGATTCGAACGTGATTGGCTCAACGGTGGGCGCCATTTTGTGGCCGCACGATTCCACGTTGGTGGCGATCCTGCGCGACGAGGCTCCCATCACCCCGAGCCCGGATGACGTAGTGGAGGCCGGCGATGAGCTGTTCTTCATCACCACTATTGCCGCAGAGGATGAGCTCAGGACCCTGCTGCGAAGCTAGCGGTCTGCGTCGGCGGTACCCTCTGCCACCGGTCGGCTGACTAGCCAGGCGATCCACAGCCCAAACGCGTACAGCGGGACGCCCATGATCAGGCGCATGGCACCGAGCGCGTCCACCTGCCCGGCGAAGTACAGCGGCAGCTGGACCGCCAGCCGGGCAGCCATGACGCCGACCAAAATCCAGGTTGCAACACGATAGGCCCGGAGCCGCTCAGGCATCTCCCGCCAGCGCACACCCTCATTGCGGGCATAGCCAAACAGCAGGCCAAGGACCGGCCAGCGCACAGCAATCGAGACCACCATGGCGGCAATATAGGCGGCATTGGTATAGAAACCCACGGTGTAGAAGTTCTCGGCCTTGCCGGTTTTCATCGCCAAAAACGCTGAAAGTGCGACGCCGGCAATCCCCGCCAGCGCCTGCGTCAGGGGGGTACGTTGGATCAGCCGCGCGACGAGGAATACGGCGGCCACAGCCACAGATCCCACCAGGGCTATGGTCAGGTCCCGGGTTAGTGTGAAAGCCACCAAGAAGACCAGGCCGGGCAAAACACTCTCGGCGATGCCTCGGATGCCACCAGCTGCAGCTAGCAGGTCAATATGTCCGTTGTCCTTGCGGGCCAACGGTTTCTTGGCTGCCATTTCCTGCGCGATCTGCGCAAAACCGCCACCGGGCTTACGCTCCGACTGATCTGGCTGAGCTGACTGATCTGGCTGGTTATGTGGGTCCGAGGCATTTTCTTCGGGGTTCTGCTGACTCAACTAGCTCTCCTGGATTCCAATGATCTCGTAACGGGGGTTGTACATGGTGGGCAGTCCCTCGAGCATGGACACCATTCCTTCAACACGCAGCCGGACGCCAGCAGTTATGCCGGGTACCCGCCGTCGTCCCAGCCACACCAGACGCAGGCGGTGGTTGCCGCCGTCGCGATCGGTGCGTTCGGATTCCCTGTCGCTCAAAATGGCCGTGTAGGTGGGCGCAACGGTGGCAGGGCGGATGGTGATGGCGTCAATGACGCCGACGCACACGGCCCGCCCGCGCGGCGGCAACTCAACAATGGGAGTTGCCTCCGGCCAGGCACCTAATTCAACGGGAGGCAACGCTAGCCGATCGTGGTGATTTCCGGGCCGCGCTCCAAGGGTGAACCACCCTGAGCGGGACCCATATCCGGACCGGCAGCAGCCTGCGCGGCTGTTACAGCGTCCTTGGGCAGACGCAGCAAGAGCAGATCGCGGGGCGGCAACGGCACTTCGCCACGGATAACCACCACACCACGGAACAAGTCTTCCAAGGCCAGAGCGGCTTCACCATCAACGGCTGCGGCACCACCCAGGACGCCTCGGAGGAACCAACGGGGACCGTCAACACCAATGAAGCGTGCAACCCGGAAGCCCTTGCTGCCGTCGTCGCTCTGCGCCGGAACCTTGGCCAGGACTTCCTTGCCGAAGGTGCCGTCAAGAATCTCGATTTCGCCACCTTGGGAACCTACGGAGAGACCAATCTGCTCGCGAATATCGCGCCACAGCGGCTCCGAGCGAGAGGCTGCAAAGGCCTGCAGCTGCAGGCTGGAACCGTTCAGGTCCAAGGTGACGGCAATGACGCGCTGAGTGTTTTCTTCAACCTCAAGACGCAGTGAAAGGCCCTCTTGGGGGGTGACCATCAGGGCACCGAGATCGACGTAGCCGTCGGTGTTCTCAATCTCGCTGATATCAAGGGGGCCGTGGACTGCTCGCTCGTAAGCGGTATCGGCCGGATCCGGCGGCAGGTTCAGCAGGGCTGTTGGGGCCTGCGTGGCATCCTGCGCCTCGTCTGCAGTTTCTGCAGTTGCCGCAGCGCTATTTGCCGCGGGCTCGTCAGAGCTGTTCTTGTTTTTCTTACCGAACCCAAAAGCCATGGGAATTAAGACTCCTTGTAAATGATGGACACTGCAGATCAGCGGTTAGTGGGCGCTGGTGTATTCGTGGACGGGGAAAAACCACCGGTGGAACCGAAGCCGCCGGTGCCGCGCACCGAATCGGGCAGCTCATCCACCGCAATGAATGCTGCGGTTTCGACACGCTGAATCACCATTTGTGCAATTCTATCGCCCCGCGAGAGGGAGATGGAGTGATGCGAATCTGTGTTCAGCAGGGTTACGGAAATCTCACCACGGTAGCCTGCATCGACGGTGCCGGGGCTGTTGACAATGGTCAGCCCGTGCTTGGTGGCCAAGCCTGACCGCGGGTGGATCAAGGCTACGAATCCAAAGGGAAGTGCAATGCTGACCCCGGTGGGGACGAGTACGCGCTCCCCCGGAGCCAACACTAGATCGATGCGGCTGCGAAGATCGGCTCCAGCATCGCCGGGGTGGGCGTAGCTGGGAGGTTCGATCCCGGCGTCGAGCATGTGCAATTGCACCTGAACAACGGCGTGAGGGAGATCTACAGCGGGATTTTCGGGAAAAGTCTCATGGGTCACAACACGACACTCTATCGCGAAGAACTGGCCGCCGCCTGCGTACGCACTACGTGCTCTTCATCTGCTTCGTCTGGGCCAGAAGGTGAATTACTCAGGGAAAGATGAAAAGCTGGTCCCATGTCATCTCAATCGTCCCCCAGCGCCACGTCCCCAGTCACGGCTAACTACACTGAGAAGCTCTGGCCAAATTTCTGGGGCTGGGTGATTGTTCTGGGCCTGTCAGCAGCGGGAATCCTGATCTTCATTCCCATCAGCCCCTTTGCCGGATTTGTGGCCTTCGGGGTCCTGTTGGTGTTGCAGTTAGTGATTCTGGTGGCATCCACCCCCACCATTACTGTCACACCGGACACACTGCAGGTTGGCCGGGCGCAGATTGACCGGAAATTTGTGGGCGACGTGAGCATCCACCACGGTGAGGACGCAACCGCACAGCGCGGCATCAAGCTCAACGGCTTGGCGTACCTGTGCATTCGCGGCTGGATCAAGCCGGTTGTGAAGATTGAGATTACCGACCCCGATGACAGGACGCCCTACTGGCTCACGTCCTCCCGCAACCCGGAGTACCTGGCGGCTGCACTGCGCGGAGTTGGGCAGCACTAGGACTGTCAAGTCCCCTTGAAGAACAAATACCCCTGGCTTGAGGTTCGTTGAACTGATGCCAGGGGTATTTTTTGCTCTGTGCGGCTACTGTGGCGTGCGGCTAGTTTGGCGTACGCCGGATTTGGGCCGGGAAGAATTTATCCTTCGCAGTCCTTGCAGTACTTCATACCCTGATTTTCCCTGGCCAGCTGAGAACGATGACGGACGAGGAAACAGCTGCTGCAGGTAAATTCGTCCACCTGTTCGGCAATGATTTCCAGGGCCAACTCGTCAGGAGGGAGTTCCCCTCCTGGAAGTTCATAGCTGTCAGCCAGTTCGATCTCGGCGTGGTCAATCACGGCGATGGGCCGTCCTACGGTGCTGGACTTATCTGCGCTGGCAGGATTTCCTGCGGTGCGGGGTGCCCTGTGCTGCTGGCGAGTACCGGTATTCATGGCTGTTCTCTTTTCTTCTTACCGCCAGAAGCAAAGCTGGCTTAATACAGCCAATATCTTAAAGCCTGCAGGCCGTTCTGGCAGCAGCGGCACCCGGGAGTTCGCATCCGGCTTAAGTTTGCGGCCCTGACACTAGGCTCCTGTTTCCGGATTGCTTCTGGCGACTTGTGGATTTTTATGGATATTGTTCACAAAACACGCAAATATCACAGCCATCTTTCGCCACGCCTACGGCGGTAGTAGGAAAAGCCCGGCATCGGTGGCAAAGTTTTGAACTGTAATATTGAGACTTTTTTGGAGGACGGCATGGCTGATCTACGGCTAGTGGGTGTCCACGACGACGGCGAACACCTGCTGCTCAGTGGTCCTGATGGGGACAATTATTTACTCCCCCTTGATGAAGCACTGCGCACGGCCGTTGGCAGGACCAGCCAGCGCGCCCCCGGGCTGAACCAGCCAGGGGCCCGCATGACGCCTCGTGAGATTCAGTCCTTGATCCGGGCGGGCTCCAATGCCAACGATGTGGCGGATCAGTCGGGTCTCTCGCTTGAGCAGGTTCGCCGCTACGAAGGACCCGTTTTGGCGGAACGTGAGTACATTGCTGGCCAGGCCCGCGCAGTTCATGTAACTGCCACTGCGCTGCCATCTGAAAGCGTCAAGCCTTCCCTTGACGATGAACCCACCACTTTGGATGAGATGGTCCGGCACCGTCTTGCTGCCTTTGGGATCAACGAGTCAACGCTGCGTTGGGATGCGTGGCGTGAGCATGCCGGCTCCTGGACCATCAGCGCTCATTTTGAGCCCGGTACCGAGTGGGCCGCCAATAGCATTGGCGAGCCGGCACCGGCGCTGTGGCGTTTCCACGCTGGCCGCAAGTCCCTGGAGAACGCCAACCGCTGGGCACAGCAGCTCAGTGAACTGGAGCCACTCGACAGCCCCGTGCCGGAACGCCGGCTCAGCGCTGTTGCGGACAAGCCGTTCGACGTCGAAGCCGATGGCCCCTCCGAGGGCGAAGCAACGGAGGCGTCGGAAAGCGACGACGTCACTGAGATCTCCCCCGCGGATGCTCCGGGAGCCGAACCCAGCTACCCCGGCCACGGCCTCCTGGACATGCTCCGTTCCCGTAGAGGCGTCCGTCTGGGTATCGACGAGAACGGCGATGACGAACTCGCAGCTATGCTCGGCACTCACGTACCGGGAGCACATCCCCGCGATGAGGCCCTCTATACCGCCGGCACAGACGCTGACACTGACACGGACGGCTCCCAGGATGGCGCCACCCCGAGCGAATCCGTCAAGGACCGCGTCAGGAAAATGCCGTTCCTGCAACTTGCCCCGCGCCTAGCCGAGGAAACCACCGTGGGCAGCGTGTCGGAGGTCAGCACCGAGACCCGTGAAGTGATCCTCTCGGGCGAGCCTACGGGGCGCCTGGCGCAGGTCCAGGGTCAGGCACAGCCCGATCGCTCAGACGCCGTTGCAGCATCGACTTCAGCAGCGCAAACGGCAGACTCCGAGGAACCCGGTCCCAGCGATAGCGAAGTCGCTGCACGGTTGGAGCGTAAAGCCGCAGCCAAGCCCAAGCGTTCAAGCGTCCCCAGCTGGGATGAAATCGTGTTCGGCACCAAGGGCGACTAAAGCAAAGCATCTGCACGAAAGATGAATGCTCGCCGTGTCGTCCACGGCGAGCATTCATCTTTTTGGCTCCCGGCAAACACCGACGTCTCAGCGGCGCTTGCCCTTGGCTTTCTTCGCCGTCACGGGGATGCGCAGTAGCGGCACTTCCCGTTCAGCCTTCGTGATGGAGCCGTGCTGACCCACCACGTCCATGGCTTGGAGCCGGACGCGGCGCAGATCATAGAATGCTACAGATTCACGGGCCAGAATCAGCACATCGCCTATGCGGGCGCCAACGCTCTCGCTGACGGCGCCAAAGTAGCCTGCGGCCACGGCTTGCTCACGGGTTAGTACCCAGGCCTTGCGCCGGAAATGCTCCAGCCAGGCCGCCATGAGCCTGTCCCTGCATTCCGGTGTCGCCTCCGGTTCAAGGTACAGGTGAACCATGCGCGGCTCCCCCGCCGTGTGCCGGACGCCTTGCACCAACTCCGGAATCTCTGAGTAGTCAATGCGGTCCGAGCGCGGGATATCAACCATGCCGTGATCGGCCGTCAACAGGATCAGGGTGTCCGAAGGTGCCGCTGCCGCCAAACGCTTCATGCCGGCGTCGAGCTCTTCCAGCTGACGTTCCCACTGAGGCGAGTCCGCACCGTAGTGGTGCCCGGCCTTATCCAATTCGCTCCAGTAGAGGTAGACCAGCGCCTTGGGCGTAGCGGCCAAGGCCTCAACTGCCTGCTCCACGCGGGCATGGGTGGAGGTGGCGCCACTGAAGCGGCTGCCGCGCAGGGCCGCACGCGTCATGGCGGAATCGGCGAACTTTGGCAGGCTCACGGTGGTCGCTACGACATCGGAGGGCAGCTTTTCAAAAACTGTGGGGATGGGCTGCCAGCGCAGCGGATCCACTCCGCTGTCCCAGTTGCCCAGGAGGTTGACCACCTTGTCCTGGCGGGGGTCCAAGACGTCATAACCCACCATGCCGTGCTGTCCCGGAACTGCTCCCGTGCCCAGTGCGGTCAGGGACGTTGCGGTGGTGCTGGGGAAGGCAGCGTGCAAGGTGCGGGGGTGTTCACCACCGGAATCGGCCGCCATGATCCCACGCAGGAACGGCGTGTGCGAGGCACGTTGCTTGAGCAGGGACTTGCCCAGTCCGTCCACCAGCACAACACAGATGCGCTGGGCGGGCGGCAACTTCAAAACATTCGTATAGGCCTGCGCACCAAGGACCGCGGCGGCACTGCTCAGAACATCGCCAATGCTGGCCTTGCCGTAGGCCGGTGCGGCCGGCAGATCGGCCTGGCCTGCGAGCAGCGCGTCGCTGCTAGGTGTGATGGGTGCGTCGGGAATGGTTTCGGGGACGCCCACAGCGTTATCGGCGGTAATGTGAACGACCCAATCGTGCGCCGAAGGCTGGGAACCGGCCAGGACCGGCATCGGGATGACCGGGTGATCCGGCCCCCGTGTTGACGGCGCGCAGTGCTCGCGCGAAGGCTTTGGCATCGGCCACTGCCTGCAGACCCTCAGCCTCAGCGCTGATGCGCAAGGCAATATCTTCCTGGGCAATGGTGCCGGAGTAGCCATGATCGGCGTCGCAGTTGGGATCTCCGCAGGCAGCAGGCCCCATTTCCACGCGCTGGCCACCGGACCAGGCAATGGACAAGGTCAGCTCGCGTGCCGGATCTGAGGGCTTGTAGTCCTGTGGCTGGGAGTAAATGTAGCTCAGCACCACGGAATTAATCTGGCTGACCGGGACGGATTCGGTGGACACCTGCGCCACCATCTGCTCACCGGACTCGTCCAGCTGGTGATCGTCGACGTGGGTGATGACCAGCATTTCGCTGGTCAAGACCAGCACGGTGATGTGCCGGTGCACCTCGGTACGGTCAAAGTGTGTCTCCAGATGGACAAGGTGTGACAAGGGCGCTTGGCCGTCCAACGCATCATTGACTACATCGGCAACCAGCCGGGGATAAAAACCTGACCGCTGGAGGGCGGTTTCCAAATCGCGGCCTTTGGTATTGGCCGGTGCACCGGCTCCGAAGCTGTTCATGGTCTCCATTTTGGCACTTTGCGCCCCCTGTTGCGAACTGGCAGAACTGCCACGACCGCACCAACACGTTGCGGGCCCGCGCAGCACCCGCGAACCGTCTAGGACCGCATGGCTCGCCGGGCGCTATCGGTGCGCTGTGCGGCGTTGCCAATGCGCACATCCACTGCCAAGACCGTGACGGCGGTGGGGCCAACCAGGATCGGCTTGAATTCAATGAGCGCCACCTCAGGATGTTCGTCCTTGAGCATGGCAACACGCGCCACCAGATCCTCCAAGGCCGCCACGTTTCCTGCTGGCAGCCCTTCGTATCCGAAGAGTTTCACGGCAGCCCGCGGCGCACGAATCAGCTCGGCGGTGTCCCCCACTGACAACGGCGGCACCCTATGCGCCCAGTCATCGAGCAAGTTCACCGCATCCCCGGACAGACCAAAGGAAACTACCGGTCCCAGCAGCGGATCCTCAATGGCCCGCAGCGTGACAGATTGGCCCACCTCAGCCATGCTCTGTACCTCTAAATCCTTCTTCCCGTAGGGCTCAAGGTATTTACGCATCTGCACAATGTTGCGTCGCAGCGACTCCGCATTTTCAATGTTGATCCGTACTCCGCCCAGATCAAGACGGTGCCGCAGGCTCGGGTCCAAGGTTTTGATCGCCACTGGCCAACCCAACCGCTCGGCGCTGGCTACTGCTTCATCCGTGCTGCCAAAAGGCACCGATTCCAGCACATTAATGCCGTAGTGCCCCAAAAGTTCACGCGCTTGAGCACTGCTGAGGGTGAGCAACTGATCGTGAGAAACACCCATCAGCAAGGTATCCAATAGTGCCTCAGCAGCCTGAGGATCAACTCCGGCAGGAGGCTCAAAAACCGGTGATTCCAGTGTCAGCCAGTGCGCATACCTGGTGACTGCCGCCAGTGCTGCGATGGCCGCGCCGGGACTGGAATAAGCCGGCAACGAATCCGCAATTTGCCGGTTAACGTGAACATTCGCATCAAAGATGCCTGTGAACACGGCGATGACAGGTTTGCCGGACTCTTCCGAGCACTCCTTGAGCGTCTTAGCAATGGACTCAATAGTCAGGCCCACCACCGGCAGTAGCGTGACAATCGCTGAATCCGCCCCGTCCTTGGCCAGTGCCGCCAGCACCGAACGCTTCAGTAGTGGCAGCGCCCGTGACTGACCAATATCCAGCATCAGGAACGACTCCATGACGGCAACGGTCAGCCCGTGCCCCTCGGCGTCATCAGCCACCACGTTGCCCAGGGCGCCGGAGTTAGCCAATATGGCCAAGCCAGGACCCTTAGGTAATGGCTGCGCAACCACAATTTGCGCCACGTCCGCAAGCTCTTCAATGGTGTTGACTCGAACAACACCTGACTGCCGGAGCATGGCGTCCAGTGCACCCGGAGGGGCTTGAGTGGTCCGCACTGCGTGTCCTGGTGGCAGCCGCAACCCCATGGAATCGGACTTCGCTACAATGACCGGCTTGCTACGTGCCAGGCGCCGGGAGATGCGGGAGAACTTGCGTGGATTTCCGACGGACTCCAGATACAGGGCACAGGCGGTGGTGTTGGGATCGTCTTCCCAGAACTGCATCATGTCATTGCCCGAGACATCAGCCCGGTTTCCCGCGGACAACACTGTTGACATGCCCACACTGCGCCTGCTCATAGAGGCAAAGAGGGAGACACCCAACGCGGCAGACTGGCTGAAAATCCCCAGACCACCCTTCGTGGGCAGCACCGGTGCCATGGAGGCATTGAGCGAGACAACGGGATCGGTATTGGCCAAGCCCAGCGACGCCGGCCCCACCAACCTCATGCCGTTGGCTCGGGCTTGCCTGACCAGGGCGTGCTGGCGCGCAAGGCCGCGTTCGCCGTCGTCGGCAAAACCTGCCGTGGCAACCACCAAACCCTTCACGCCCGCCTGGCCACACTGGTCAACAACACCAGGGACTTGATCATAGGGCACGGCGATGATGGCCAGATCTACGGGCCCTGGCACCTCGCTAATGGTGGCATAGGGCAGCATTCCGGAGACTTCCAGAGCATCCTGATTGACGGCATAGACGGCGCCGACGAATTTCCCCTCCACCACATGCTCCAGGAGCTGCTGGCCAACGCTCCCCCACTCGCGGCTGGCCCCGATGACGGCCACGGACTTCGGCGCCACTAACCCGGCAACGCTGAGCGCCTCAGCTCGGTGCTCACGGGATTCCATCACCGCCCGGGACTTTTCCGTGGGGTCAATGTCGAACTTGAGGGAGATCACGCCGTCGTCAAAGTGGCGATGAACCTCATAGCCGGCCTCGGAGAACACCTGCATCATCTTGCGGTTCTCCGGCAGAACCTCTGCGGAAAACTTATTGATCCCGTTCTCGCGGGCGGCTGCGGCCAGGTGTTCCAATAGGATGGATCCTAGACCGCGGCTTTGGTGAGCGTCCGAAACATTGAAGGCCACCTCCGCTTCGGTGGGGTCATCCAAGCGGTCATAACGGCCAATGCCAATGATTTCCGCGCCGCGGGTGATGACAAACGCCACGCGGTCGCGATAATCCAGCTCCGTGAACCGGCGCAACTCCTTGGGCGTGAGCTTCGACTTGTAGGTGAAGAAGCGCAGGTAGATAGAGTTTTGCGATTGGGCCATGTGAAAGGTCTGGACGGCATCGGCGTCGTCCGCTCGCATAGGGCGTAAGTGGGCCGTGCCACCATCACGCAAGACAACATCGGCTTCCCAATGGGCCGGATATTCGGGCGCTAGCTCTGGCTTCACCATAGAATCACTGTACCGACATGATGCGTCTTTTGCCGCGCATGCCACCCGCAACACCCATGTAGAAAAGGAATCACCGCCATCATGGCCAAGCGCCAACCCCCAGCAGCAGATGACTTCGTTGAAAACATTGTAGATATTGATGTTTCCAATGAGATGGAAAGTTCCTTCCTGGAATACGCCTACTCTGTGATTTACTCGCGCGCGCTCCCCGATGCCCGCGACGGTCTCAAACCCGTACAACGCCGCATTCTGTACATGATGAGCGAGATGGGACTGCGACCTGACAAGGGCCATGTCAAGAGCGCCCGCGTGGTGGGCGAGGTCATGGGTAAGCTGCACCCGCACGGTGACACGGCCATTTACGACACCATGGTGCGTATGGCCCAGGACTTCTCCTTGCGCCTGCCGCTCATTGATGGCCATGGAAACTTCGGCTCGCTCGACGACGGCCCCGCCGCCCCCCGTTACACCGAGGCCCGTCTGGCCGCACCTGCGCTGGCGCTGACCGGGAACCTGGATGAAAACGTTGTGGACTTTGTGCCCAACTACGACAACCAGATGATGCAGCCTTCGGTTCTTCCAGCGGCTTACCCGAACCTTTTGGTCAACGGCGCCAGCGGCATCGCGGTGGGCATGGCCACCAATATGGCCCCGCACAATCTCGTGGAAGTCATTGCCGCAGCCCAGCACCTGTTGCGGAATCCAGAGGCCACACTGGAAGACGTCATGGCGTATGTGCCCGGCCCCGATCTTCCCTCGGGTGGGCGCATTGTGGGCCTGTCTGGCATCCGGGATGCGTACGCCACAGGCCGTGGATCCTTTAAGACGCGTGCCAAGATTACTGTTGAGCAGCTTTCTCCGCGCCGTGTGGGACTGGTTGTCACCGAGTTGCCGTACCTGGTGGGTCCGGAAAAGGTCCGGGAGAAGCTCAAGGAAGCCCGCAACAACAATAAAGTTGTTGGCGTTGCCGATTTCATTGACCTCTCCGACCGCAAAAACGGTTTGCGTCTGGTTATTGAAATCAAGAACGGTTTTAATCCGGCCGCCATCATGGAACAGTTGTACCGGTTCACCCCGCTGGAAGAATCTTTCGGCATCAATAACGTTTGCTTGGTGGACGGGCAGCCGCAGACGCTTGGCCTGTTGCCGCTGTTGCAGGTGTTCGTCAACCACCGTATTGACGTGGTCCGACGCCGCACAGCCTTCCGCTTGGGCAAGAAGCAGGACCGTCTGCACATTGTCGAAGGCATGCTCATTGCCATCGTCGACATTGATGAGGTCATCCAGATCATCCGTACCTCGGATGAAGTGGCATCGGCCCGCGAACGCCTCATGGCTGTCTACGACCTCTCCGAGATCCAGGCCAACTATATTCTGGACCTGCAGCTGCGCCGTCTGACCCGTTTCTCCATGGTGGAGCTGGAATCCGAACGCGATGATCTGCGCCGCGAAATCGAGGCTCTCGAGGCAATTTTGGCGTCGGAAGAGGTCCTGCATCAGCTGGTCTCCGATGAGCTCGGCGAGGTTGCTGCCACGCACGGCACACCGCGTCGCACAGTCCTTCTGGAATCTGAAGCCATGGCGGCCTCAGTGGCGAAAGCCCTGGCGGCCGCTCCCGGCGGGAAGGCTGGCAAGGCAGCGCCGCTGGCGCTGGAAATTGCCGATGACCCTTGCTGGGTTCTGCTCAGCGCCACGGGCCAAATTGCGCGAACCAGCTCTGCTGATCCACTCGTCGAGTCCGGCGCCCGCAGCAAGCACGACGTCTTCACCTCGGCACTGAAGACTACTGCCCGTGCAGAGATCGGTGCGCTGACGTCACTGGGCCGGATGCTGCGTCTGCAAGTGGTCGACATGCCTGTGCTGCCGCCCACCGCAGCGTTGCCCAGCTTAGCGGGAGGCGTGGCCGCCAAGGATTTCATCACCCTGACCAAGGGTGAAACGCTGGTGGGCTTTGTGCCGCTCAATGCCGTCTTTGCCGTGGGCACGAGCTCCGGTGTGGTCAAGCGCGTCACCCCCGAATACCCCTTGAACCGTGACGACTGGGAGTACATCACTCTCAAGCCCAAAGATGAAGTGGTAGGTGCCGGTGTTGCCACGGACGACGACGATCTTGTCTTTATCACTCAAGGTGCCCAATTGCTGCGCTACAGTGCCGCCAATGTGCGCCCCCAGGGCCGTACTGCCGGTGGTATGGCAGGCATCAAACTCGGGGCAGGCGATGTTGTCTTGTCCTTCGGCGTGGTTTCCCCCACCGATCCTGACGCCGTCGTGGTGACCGTGTCGGGCGGGCAAGAGGCCCTGCCGGGAACGCCGTCGGGCTCGGCCAAGGTCACTGCCCTCTCGGAGTACCCAGCAAAGGGCAGGGCCACTGGTGGCGTCCGAGCGCACCGGTTCCTCAAGGGTGAAGACCGACTGTTCCTGTCTTGGGCTGGCCACGGCCCTGCCAAGGCATCCTCCAGTTCCGGAGTGGCCCGAGTCCTTCCGGTGGAGCACGGTCACCGCGACGGATCAGGTCTGGCTTTGACCGCTGGCATCGACCTAGTGGGTCCCAGCCTGTCCGGAATCACGTCGGAGACGGCTTCCACGCAAGCACCGCGTACGGAACTACCGTCCCCGGATGAATCTTCCGCGGCCGCTACAGCCGCCACGGTCGCGACGGGCAGCACCACGGCCAAAACGATTCCGCCGGCACCCACACGCGATCCGAAGCCGATCCAGGACTCAACTCAGGAAGCGTTTGAGCTGCCGCTGGACTAACTCCTCGGTGAGCTACCGCGCCAAGGCCGGCGAGTGTCCACATAACGTACGTTTGGAACCGTTTTCGGCTCTGAACCGTACGTTATGTGGACACTCGACGCCGTTTTCGGGCCTGAACCGTTCGTTTTGTGGACACTCGAGGCCGGGACCTGGGGCGCTGTTGGGTAGCTTCGGCCTAGACTGGCCCCATGGACATCATTGCCGATAAAAAAGACTGGACCTGGGTACTCGAGAGGAGCTGCCCGGACTGTGGTTTCACGGCCGCTCAGGCTACCCCGGCCACAGCTGCCACCATGATTCCGGTCTTGTTGCCGCGCTGGCAGGCGGCGCTGCGGCGCCCCGACGTTGAAGAACGCCCCACTCCAGGCACCTGGTCGGTCCTTGAGTACAGTGCCCACGTCAAGGACGTCTTTGAGGTCTTTACCGCCCGGCTGGAACTCATGCTCCGCGAGGAGAACCCCACGTTCGCCAATTGGGATCAAGATCAGGCTGCCCTGAACGGCAACTATTCGGCGCTGGATCCAGAAGTCGTGGCTCAGGAATTAGTGCAGAACGGACTCGACGCGGCCGCTGCGTTTGGCGCCATCCAAGAGGACCAGTGGGCGCGGCGGGGGCTACGCAGCAATGGTTCGGAGTTCACTGTGGTGACGCTGGCGGGCTATTTCATGCATGACATCTTCCATCATCTCCACGACATCAACGCCTAGCGCCTTCTCCTCATGTAGGCACTGCGGGTGGCTACCTAAGCCGCAGGTCCCACGCGACACTGCTGTGTCCGGGCAGGGCGCGGTATCCCATGCGCTCGTACAGGCCCAGTGCCCCGCTGGGATTCTCGGTGTCTACGTCCAGGGTGGCCCGTTCCATCCCGGCTGCCGCGTACCGATTCATGGCATCGATCAACAGCGCCGGAGCTAGTTTGCGGCCCCGCCATGCTCGGCGGACACCCAAGAGTTCTGTGTACCCGTCGCGGTGGCCCGTGGCGCCAAGTGCCGTGGCGTCAAACATCGAGATCTGGTAGCCGGCAACCTCGCCCGTGGCATCGTCAATGGCTACGCTGGTCCATTCTGGGCGGAAGTTCTCGTGCGCCATGAGCACTGTCCACTTCTGCTCGCTGCGTTGTTCCGAGCCCCAGTGGTCTGCAAACGCCTCATTGTGGGCCAACCTCACGGCCTCGGATAGTTCAGGAGTAAACGGCACAATACTCACGCCGGGCGTGAGCGGTGCCGCCGGAATCTGAGCTAAGTCCACCGCCATTTCAGTGAAGGTACGTACCGGTTCAAAACCCGAGGCGGCCATGAGTTCAGCGTGCCCGGGCGTGACGTCCAGGACGTAGCTGCGGACCACCGGCACTCCTGTGCCGTCGGCCGCCGACCGGACCCGGAGGACCTCTTGCTGCCACGTCAAAACAGCTGCGCCAATCCCCCGACGACGCCACAGCGGGTCCACACCACCCATCGCGTAACCCACATCGCTAGCACGGTTCTTACTCACGTACCCCACGGCACGCAGTATGCCGTCGCCGTCCACGCCGGTCACCGTGTTGAGCGCGGCCGGGTTTATGGGCGAGGCTAAGACCTCCACCAGGTCCGACAGTTGCTCATGCCACGGCGCCGCATCCTCTTGGGCGATGCGTTGCACCAGCTCAAGCCAGGGCTGCGCATCGGCCTGAGTCAGTGGCCGGAATTGCAGCCCGGCAGCTCTGGGAAGAGGAGCAAGTGGCGCGGGTATGAGAGAGTTCATGCCACTAGCCTAAACGCCCAGCCCCGCCGCCTGCCGCGGATCGCTTTGATGCCCAGTCTCCCCCAGCACAAGGATCGTATCCGCACGTTGGGCCAGCTCGGCGTCGTGCGTCACCAGCACCACGGCCGAGGCGGCCAGCGCCCCGCGCAACTCCGCCAGCAGCTCGGCAGACTCATCCACGCCAAGGTGTGCCGTGGGTTCGTCCAGAAGCACGACGTCGGCGCCGGCCACGAGCGTGCGGGCCACCGACACGCGGGTGCGCTGACCGCCGGAGAGATGATGTCCACCGGGGCCCACCCGGGTGTCCAGACCCAGCGGCAGTTCTGCCAGCCAGGGGCCCAGACCTACGGTCTCCAGCGATGTGGCGAGCTCGGCGTCATCGGGCGCCGCAGTGGCCGGGCGGGCCAGGGCCAGGTTGGCGCGCAGGGTGGAATTGAATAAGTAGGCGTCCTGCGGACACCAGGCGATCTTGGCCAGAGTATCCGGTGCCGCGCTAGCGCCGTTGATCAGGTAACGTCCCGATGCTGGCGTAAGGAAGCCCAGCAAAACTGCCAGCAGGGTGGACTTGCCGGAGCCGGAAGGACCGCTGACGCTCCACCATTGTCCGCGCTGCGTGCCGCCAGTGAGGCCGGTGAACACATCGTGGTCAGCGTTGGGGTAGCGGGCCGTGATGCCCAAGACGTCCAAAGACGTGACACTTTCCGTGCCTGTGGCAATTTCCACATCCGGATGGACGGTGGCAGGAGCGTCCAGTAGTGGCAGCGTCCGGTTCATCAAGGCCGCCAGTGCCGGGAGTGCGCTGACGGCTTCAATGTATTGACCCAGCGGTTCGGCCAAAGCCAGCATGAGAAGTGCTGCAACGGCTGCGGCGCGGGGGTCCACGCCAGCTCCGATGGCGATGAGTGCAGCCGCCACAGAGGCCAGGGCTGTCAGGAAGCTAATGGTGCCCTGACCCAAACCGTCGGCCCAGGCGAGCCGGCGCAGCGGCTTGGCCACGGCCGCATCGGCAGTGCTGAAGCGTTGGGCTTGGGTCTTGCCCAAACCATTGGCCGTCAGCTGGCCTGCAGCGGCAAAGAGTGTGGTGGCCCGTTCAGCCAACCAGATTCGGTGCACAGCGGTGGCTGCCGAGGCTCGTCGCTGTGCCGCCAGCACCACTACGGGGAGCAGCACTAGTGCAAGGAAGCCAAGAAGCAAGACCACGCCGGTGGCTTCGGGAACTAAAATGTTCACCGTAAACAGCACCGCGCCGTAAGAAATAATGGCTGACGGTATGGGCACCACGGCGCGAGGAACGGCGTCGCGCAGTTCATCGACGTCGGCCACCAAAGTCCCTAGGGCACCGCCGGATCGGGTTAGCCTGCCCCAATGCACCACGGAGGAACCCAGCGAATCCCAGAGTTTCAGGCGCAATTCGGCGGCCCAGCGGAACACGGCGTCGTGGGTGAGAAGGCGCTCGGAGTAGCGCAGCAGCGAGCGGCCAATCCCAAAGGCGCGCACGCCAACAATCAGGGTCAGCAAGTACAGGATGGGAGGTTGGGCCGCGGCCCACACAATGAGCCAGCCGGAGATGCCGGACAGGGCTGCGGCGCTGAGCGTTGCCAGGGCAGAGACCAGCACACCGGCCGCAAACCGTGGTGAGCGCAGCGGCACGTGGCGCAAGTACCTCAACTTGAAACGGGCGGGAGCTTCAGTGAAACTCGCCGCCGAGGCCATGCCAACTACTGACGGGGTTGCGGAGGCCACGGCGTTTGAATCCAGGAATGTTCGGTCTGCGAGGGTGGCCTCATCACGATTCGAGGTGGCGGCCGCCGCTGACTCTTCGTCCAGCTCCCGCCCTCCCAACAAGGCTGCCAATCGGGTGTCGTGTGTTGCCACAACAATGGCTACACTCCCCCGCAGCTGAGCCAGTTCCTGCCGCACGGCCTGCGCCGAGACGGGATCCAAATGAGCAGTGGGCTCATCAAAAAGTGCCAAGTCCACAGCCGGGTCCACAGCGATACGGGCCAAGGCGCGGGCCACGGCAACGCGGCGGAGTTCTCCGGGACTGCAATCAACCACCCCGCGGTGGGCCAAATGACCAGCATTGACCGAGTCAAGTGCCGTGGCAATGGCAGCGTAGTCAACATCTAGCTGGTTCGGGCCGGCCGCGTAGAGAGCCACCTCTTCGGCGACGGTCTCCTCGGTGAACGCTGGGTGCTGCGAGACAATTACCACCGTGTCCGCATTACGCACGGCTGCATGTCCACCCACTACGGCGCCCTGCTCGCCGGATGTGGGAAGGATGCCGGCCAGTGCGGCCAGGATGGTCGATTTCCCGGTTCCACTGGCCGTAGCCAGGACGAGCGCTTCGCCCGGCGCCAGCGTGGCGCTAAACCCTGCAACGGCAGCCTCGCTCCGCCCGGGATAGCGAACGCTGAACTCGCGGGCTTCCATGACAAAACCAGCGCCGCACGGAGCGGCTGGCTGGGAGGCGGATCCGGCGTCGAGAATTTCAGTGACGCGACGCAGGGCTTCCACGCCGTCCTCGCTGCCATGGTGTGCGGCTCCGAGGTCGCGCAGGGGGCGGAAGCATTCGGGGGCCAGCATGAGTGCCAGCAGCCCGGCCTCCAGCGCCATATCGCCAGCAACCAACCGCACGCCAATGAACACGGCCACCACGGCCACGGAGATGGTGCTGATGAGTTCCAGGGCCATGGAGGACAGGAACGCGGTGCGCAGAGTAGCCATGGTGGATTTGCGGTACGCCTCGCAGACGTCAGCCAGTGCCTTGCGTTGCGCGGAGGCTCGGCGCAGGCCCACCAGGACCGGCAACCCGCGGGCCAGTTCAAGGAGGTGATTGGAGAGTCGGTCCAAGCCGCTGGCGGCCGCCTCCACCCGTTCCTGAGTGTGGAAGCCAATCAGGATCATGAACACAGGCACCAGCGGCACCGTCAGTGCCACGATCAGGGCACTGACCCAATCTGAGAAAAGAATCTGCAGCCCAATCAGGAGTGGGAGCACGGCGCAGCTGACAAGCGCTGGCAGATAGGTGGCGAAGTAGTTATCGAGCCCATCCAGACCGCGGCTGGCGAGCATGCCTTCGGCGCCCACGGCACCGCCCTGCCCGGCGTTGCGCCGGTCCAGTCGGTGGGCCACGAGCTTGGCCCGCAGTTCTTCTTTGGCGCCCAATGCGGCGCGCCGGGCGAGGATTGTCTGGCCCCAGACAGCCGCACCGAGCAGGCAGGCACCCACACTCCCCTGCACCAAGAGCTTGGTGCCATCGAGTTCGTGGCCGCCAGCCCATTGAGCCAGGGCGTGGGCCAAGGCGCCCAGTCCGAGGACCAGACCCACGGCCTTGAGTGCTGCCAGCCCGCCCAGGCCTGCCAAGGCCAGCTTGGTGGAGTTGCCGGGAGGGAGTGTGGGTCGCATGCCCATGTTAGGAGTCACCGCTCGGGGTTGCGGGTCCTGCTGCGCCCGCCGTTGCGGGCTCCGGGGTCTGCTGAGCGCCGTCATGCCCGACGGCGGGGGCAAAGTCGTGCGGTTCGGGCAGGTGAGCCACGGAGATGCGCTTGCGGAAAATCCAGTAGGTCCACGCCTGGTAGGCCAGCACGAGCGGCACACCAACTGCTGCAACGATCGACATCAAGCGCAGGGTGTAGCTCGAGGATGACGCATTCTCTACCGTCAAGTTCCAGAGCGGATTCAAGGTGGAGGGCAGCACCACCGGGTAGGCGGCACTGAAGATGGCCGCAGCACCGGCCAGCAGGAACACACCCATAGACAGGAAGCTAAAGCCTTCGCGGCCAGCCCTATTGGCGGCCCAGGAAACACAGGCGGCAACCACGGCGAGAGCTATGAGGAGCCAGCTGAACCATTTGCCATTCTGCAGGGCCACGGCAATGGCCCAGACGGCCATGGGCGCCAGTCCCACAGGCATCCACCGCCCCACGAGACGGCGGGCACGGTGGCGGATGTCGCCATCGGTCTTCAGGGCCACAAAGGCTGCGGCGTGGATGAGCGCAAACCCGACAACGGCAAGCCCGCCCAGGATCGCGAACCAGCTGAACCAGGCGAAGGGCCCGCCCACGCGGTCGCCGTTGGCATTCAGTGGCAGCCCCGTGGTGGTCAGCGCAAGCATGGCGCCGATGCCGAAGGCCGCAATGAAGGATCCGATGGCGATGGCCCAGTCCCACGTGGTGCGCCACGCATCGGAATGAATCTTTCCTCGATATTCAAAGGCCACGGCACGGAAGATCAACGCCAAGAGGACAAAGACTAGCGGGATATACAGGGCTGAGAACAGCGACGCGTACCAGAACGGGAAGGCGGCAAACGTTGCTCCGCCAGCGGTAAGGAGCCATACCTCGTTACCGTCCCAGACTGGCCCCACGGTGTTCAAGAGGACGCGGCGTTCCTTCTCACCACGGGCGAACGTCTTCATGAGGATGCCGACGCCCAGGTCAAAGCCCTCCAGGAAGAGGTAGCCGATCCACAGCACGGCAATGAGTATGAACCATAAAGTAGGCAGAAAATCCATGAGTAGTCCTTTAGTTCCAGCAGCTCGTCAGGGCAGGTGCGGCGCTCAGGGGGCCGGCGACCACAGGGTCAATACGCAAACGCAAGGACATCGTCGTCCGCCTCCCCGCCCGGGCCACGGCCGCCGTCGTCCGGCTTTTTGGCCTGGTCCAGCTCCGGCATGGCCGAGACCACCCCGCCGCGGATGTACTTGGTCAGCAGGATCACCTCCACCACGAGCAGCACTGCGTAGACGGTGGTCAGCGCCACGAGAGAGAAGATGACTTCCCCGGCCGAAACCCCGGGCGAGACCGCTGACGCCGTGAACATGAACACTTGATCGATGCCGGACATGGAGGGATTCGGTGCCACGACGAAGGGTTGGCGGCCCATCTCGGTAAAGATCCAGCCGGCGGCATTGGCCCCAAATGGTGCAAGGATTCCGATCAGTGCCAAGCGCATGAGTCCCTTGGAGCGCGGTACGGTGCCCTTGCGGGTGGCCCAGAGCGCCACGGCAGCGGCCGCAGCAGCCACCCCGCCGAAGCCGATCATCATGCGGAAACCCCAGTAAGTGACAGGCATGATCGGGACGTAATTGATTTCAGTTCCGGCCATGGTGCCGTACATGGGATCGTTCGGCAGGTACTTGCCGTACTTCGCTTGGTATTCGGGAACCAGGGTGTTCACGCCCTTGATCTCGGTGGTGAAATCGTTGTGGGCCAAGAAGGAGAGCAGGCCAGGAACTTCCATGACGGCAACAACATCCGAGCAGTCCTTGGCGCCCACGTCACCAATGGAGAGGATGGAGAAGCCAGTTCCATCGTGGCAGGCAGCCTCGGCGGCGGCCATTTTCATGGGTTGCTGTTCAAACATGAGCTTGCCCGACAAGTCCCCCGAGATTGAGGAGCCGGCAAAAGCGATCATGGCAACCACCGCACCAAAGCGCAGCGATTTGATCCAGACGGAATGGTCCAGTTTGTCGCGACCGGCAATAGTGGCGGACTCGCCCACGATGACGCGGCCCTTGGCGTCCACGGTGTCGATGCCGTCTTTGCGGCGGCGCCACAGGTGGTACCAGGAGATGCCCAGCAGGAAACCGCCGGCTACGGCCAAGGCCCCGGTGATGGTGTGGAAGAACGCCACGAGCGCTGTGTTGTTGGTGAAGACAGCCCAAGCGTCAACCATGACGGGGCGCCCGTCGAGCATTTCCACTCCTACGGGGTGCTGCATCCAGGAGTTGGCCACGAGGATAAAGTATGCCGAGACGATGGATCCTGCAACAGCGATCCAGAGGCAGGCCAAGTGAACCCTGGCAGGAAGCTTCTTCCAGCCGAAGATCCACAATCCCAAGAATGTGGATTCCACGAAGAAGGCCAGTAGGGCCTCCATGGCCAGCGGGGCTCCGAAAACATCACCCACGAAGCGGCTGTACTCGCTCCAGGCCATGCCGAACTGGAACTCTTGGACAATGCCTGTGGCCACGCCCATGATGAAGTTGATCAGGAACAGCTTGCCCCAGAACTTGGTCATGCGCAGATAGGCCTCATTGCCGGTGCGGTGCCACCTGGTCTGCAAAATTGCCACGAGAGTACCGAGCCCAATAGTGAGCGGCACCATCAAAAAGTGGTACACCGTCACTATTCCGAACTGCCATCTGGCTATGTCCAGAGCTTCCACAATTTTCTCCTCGTCCATGAAATGCATTCACGCTGACCAACACTTTCTACATCACGTAGAAGTCTAAGTTCTACCCTGTGTAGAACATTGCTGTCAAAACCTGTATATTTAGTCACGTACACATACTTGGCGTAGTCTGAGTGTTTTTGATGATGTGTTGATATTTGTCGTTAACATGCAGTTAAGTAGAGGATTTTGATGGCAACGCTTGGAGATTTGGAAAGAGCCGTCATGGACCTGCTGTGGAAGCATCAGGAGGCCATTACGGCCAATACGCTGCGTGATTTGCTCTCGCAGCGGACTTCAGAGGACAACGTGGAATCGCGTCCCCTGGCCGTCACCACTGTCCTGACGGTGCTGTCACGGCTGGAGAAGAAGGGCCTGGTTGAGCGCGAACGTGCCTCACGCCCGCACCGCTACCGCGCCGTCACGAGCCGCGAAGAGCACACAGCGGAACTCATGCTCGAGGTTCTGGGCTCTGCCCCTGACCGCGAAGCCGTCTTGGCGCGTTTCATTGGCACCGTTAGTGCTGGTGAGGCGCAGACCCTGCGCGAGCTTTTGGGACGCTCCTAACATTTGCAGGCACGGCTGCCCGGACCGCAGCCGAAGACGGTAAGTTGTAGATCATGTTCTGGACGTCTTGGCTCCTTGCCGCCTTAGCCGTGGTCTTGGCGTGGCCCGTGCCGGTTTTTCTTTCCCGCGCTACGTGGCCGCCCCGGGCACCCTTTGCTGCCATGGTGTTGTGGCAGTCCATCGCTCTGGCTGGTGGACTGTCCATGATCGGGGCGATGCTTTGCTACGGGCTGGTGCCGATGGGTGAGAACTTGGCGACCGGAATCAAGGGCCTGTTCCGCGTTTTTCTCGGGCAGGAATCGTTGGACACCCTGGGCGTCTTGCACGCCTTCGCCCTGAGCGCCGCAGCCCTGCTTTCGGCTCATCTGGTCTTCACGCTTTGGCTCACATACTTCCGCATTCAACGTCAACGCCGCCGCCACCGGGATCTCCTGAACGTTCTCAGCTCACCCTCTAACGACCGCCCGCGCACCCTGGTCATCAACCATCAGGCGCCTGTGGCGTACTGCTTGCCCGGCGGTTCTCGCTCCGTCACGGTCCTGTCCGAGGGCTTGTTGGAACTCCTCTCCCCGAGGAGCTGCGTGCTGTGTTGCTGCACGAACAAACGCATCTGGCCCAACGTCATCATCTGCTGCTGTGGGCCTTTGCCGCATGGCGCTCTGCGCTGCCGTGGCTGCCCACCTCAAAACTTGCGCAGCAATCGGTGTCTTCGCTGATAGAAATAATGGCCGACGACGTGGCCTTGCGTTCCGTGGACAAGCCCACCTTAGTGACCGCCATCGCCTTGGTGGCCAGCGGCTCAGCTCAAGTTCCGGCAGACACGTTGATGGCCGGTGACGGAGCACAGATTGATACGCCCGGCACCACTTCTGCCCGGCTCAGCAAACTGCTGAACCCCGCACCGGCGCTCTCTGCCCTTGCGCAGGGCCTGATCATGGCCGGGGCCCTGTTGTTGCTGGCCATCCCACAGCGCTGCTGCTGGTACCGGGCATCATGCCTTAAGCGTCGATGCGATCCTGGTCCAAGTACTCGCTACCGGCCACAATGAATTCCTTCCGCGGGGCCACGTCGGATCCCATGAGAAGTTCAAAGGTGTGTTCGGCCCGGTCCGCGTCAGCGCTGGTCACTCGGCGCAGCATGCGGTGACGAGGGTCCATAGTGGTCTCAGCCAGCTGGTCTGCGTCCATTTCACCCAGTCCCTTATAACGCTGAATGGGGGTCTTGTGCTTCTTGCCCGCCTTGTCCAACTTGGCCAGCAGCGTGTGGAGCTCGTTTTCGGAGTAGGTATACACCATTTCATTGGCCTTGGTACCGGAGTTGATGATCTCCACCCGGTGCAGGGGCGGGACAGCGGCAAAGACACGTCCGGCGTCGACCATGGGGCGCATGTAACGGAAGAACAAGGTGAGCAGCAGGGTGCGGATGTGGGCGCCGTCAACGTCGGCATCGGTCATCAGGATCACCTTGCCGTAGCGGGCCGTGGACAGGTCAAAGCTACGGCCCGAACCTGCTCCCACCACCTGAATGAGGGCAGCACATTCGGCATTGGCCAGCATGTCTCCCACAGAGGCCTTTTGCACGTTCAGGATCTTGCCACGGATGGCAGCAACGCCTGGAAGTCTGAGGAGCGGGCCATCTTGGCCGTGCCCAAGGCGCTGTCCCCTTCCACGATGAACAGCTCGCTCTTGGCGACATCGGTGCTGCGGCAATCCGCCAACTTAGTGGGGAGGGACGAGGTCTCCAGCGCGTTCTTGCGGCGTTGGGTTTCCTTGTGCACGCGGGCAGAAATGCGTGATTTCATCTCTGAAACCACTTTTTCAAGCAGCTGGGCGGACTGTGCCTTTTCAGCGCGGGCCGTGGATTCCAGCTTCTCCTTCAGGGCCTTCTCAACCACCTTGGCCACGATTGCCTTCACGGCTGGGGTACCTAGGATTTCCTTGGTCTGACCCTCGAATTGCGGCTCAGCCAAACGGACCGTCAAAACAGCTGTCATACCCGCCATGACATCGTCTTTTTCAACCTTGTCAGTACCGGCCTTGAGCTTGCGGGCGTTGCTTTCAATGACTTTACGGAACGTCTTCAGGAGCGCCTGTTCGAAGCCTTCCTGGTGCCGGCCACCCTTGGGCGTCGAAATGATATTGACGAAGCTACGCATGGTGGTGTCGTAACCAACACCCCAGCGCAGGGCAATGTCCACTTCACAGTCACGATCCATGGGCGTGCTTTCCAGCCGCCCCTCAGCATTCAGGACCGGCACGGTTTCCGTGAACGTACCGTGGCCTTGAAGACGCCAGATGTCCGTCACTGCCCCGCCCACGGACAAGAAGTCGACAAACTCCGAGATGCCGCCATCGTGATGGAAGATCTCTTCATGCGTGGCAAACTCCCCCGGAGTCCCCGGCATCCTGCGTTCGTCAACCACCTTGATTTTCAGCCCGGGAACCAGGAATGAGGTTTGCCGGGCACGGGCCACGAGTTCCTCGTAAGAGAACTTGGCATCAGCCGTGAAGATTTGATGGTCAGCCCAGTAACGAATGCGGGTGCCAGTTTTACCGCGCTTGGTGGTGCCAACGACGTCCAGGCTGGACTCGTTGGTGAACGGCTCAAAGGCAACGTCGGGACTCAGCGTCCGGCCCACATCCTTGAAATGGCCAGGCTCACCGCGACGGAAGCTCATTTGGTATGTCTTGCCGCCACGGTCCACCTGTGCGTCCATGCGGGAGGACAGCGCGTTGACAACGCTGGCACCCACGCCGTGGAGGCCACCGGAGGCGGCGTAGGAACTGCCACCGAATTTGCCGCCGGCGTGAAGTTTCGTGAGAACAACTTCCAGACCGGTGAGACCGGTTTTCGGTTCCACGTCCACGGGGATGCCGCGACCGTCGTCGTGAACTTCTACCGAAGAGTCCTTGTGGAGGAACACCGTGATGTTTTGGCCGTACCCGGCCAACGCCTCATCGACGGAGTTATCAATGATCTCCCACAGGCAGTGCATCAGTCCGCGAGAGTCGGTGGAACCGATGTACATGCCCGGACGCTTGCGCACAGCCTCCAGCCCCTCCAGAACGGAGAGATGGCGTGCACTGTAATCGGAACTCTGGCGTGCCACTGTGGACATACTCCTTCAAGGTTTGGTCGGCCTGACAATATCTAAGGTTAATGGGTGAGGGCAGGTAGTTGTTACAGGCTTGCCGTTCCGCAGGGCATCGCGGCGGCTACGCGGTTAGCGAAAGTACCCGGCGCCGATGGAAGCAAGTGGGCCTAATAGTGGTTGTATAAAGTACTAGGAACTTACGAAGGAGGCCATCATGACAACCACGACAATCAGCAGCCCAGAGCTGACAACCCTTGATCGCTGTGACCGTTGCGGCGCACAGGCATATGTGCGAGTAGTTTTGGAATCCTCCGGCGGCGAGCTGCGCTTCTGCGGCCACCATGCCCGCGCAGTAGAGGCCACGTTGAAGCCCTTGTCTTCACAGTGGCACGACGAGACCAGCCGCTTGACCGAAAAGGCGCCCGTTTCAGTCGACTAACGTCAGCGTGATGAACAACGCTTGACCGAGAAGGGGTTCTGGATCACCAGAGCCCCTTTTTGGTGCCCATTTAAGTCCTCGGGTGCCCCATCCCGCGGCGAGTGTCCACATAATGTACGTTTCCAGCGGTTTTGGTGCCTGAAACGTACGTTAAGTGGACACTCACCGGACCCGGAACGACCCCGCAACACCCCCACAACAAACTGGCCCGCCCTCAAATCGCGCAAACCCTCACGTTCGAGGTGCTTGTCGCGGTGTTGGGAGCGGGCCAGTTCAGTGTGAAACGCAGATGGGAGTCAGATGTTAGTCCAGGTAGTCGCGCAGCACCTGTGAACGTGACGGGTGGCGCAGCTTAGACATGGTCTTTGATTCGATCTGACGGATACGCTCACGCGTAACACCGTAGACCTTGCCGATTTCGTCTAAAGTCTTCGGCTGGCCATCGGTCAGGCCGAAGCGCATGGCTACCACGCCAGCTTCACGCTCGGACAAGGTGTCCAGGACAGAGTGCAGCTGCTCCTGCAGCAGTGTGAAGGACACTGCGTCGGCGGGAACAACAGCTTCGGAGTCTTCAATCAAGTCACCGAACTCGGAGTCACCGTCTTCACCCAACGGGGTGTGCAAGGAGATGGGCTCGCGGCCGTACTTCTGAACCTCGACAACCTTTTCCGGGGTCATGTCCAATTCCTTGGCCAATTCCTCGGGTGTGGGTTCGCGACCCAGGTCCTGCAGCATCTGGCGCTGCACGCGGGCCAGCTTGTTGATGACTTCAACCATGTGCACCGGGATGCGGATGGTGCGAGCTTGGTCGGCCATGGCACGGGTGATGGCCTGACGGATCCACCATGTGGCGTACGTGGAGAACTTGAAGCCCTTGGTGTAGTCGAACTTCTCAACAGCACGGATCAGGCCCAGGTTACCTTCCTGGATGAGGTCCAGGAAGAGCATGCCACGGCCGGTGTAACGCTTGGCCAGGGAGACTACCAGACGCAGGTTGGCTTCCAGCAGGTGATTCTTGGCGATCTTGCCATCATGGACGATGCGCTTGAGGTCACGCTCGAGCTGAGTGTCCATGGCGTCGGCGCCAGCTTTAAGCTTTTCCGTTGCAAACAAGCCAGCTTCAATGCGCAGGGCCAGGTCAACTTCCTGCTCAGCGTTGAGCAAGGCAACCTTACCGATTTGCTTGAGGTAGTCCTTGACGGGGTCAGCGGTAGCACCGGCTGACATGACCTGCTGAACAGGTGCATCATCATCGTCAGAATCTGAGTAAACAAATCCGGTACCAGTTGCGACTGGACGCTCCGGTGCCGAGTCTTCTTGCTCGTCCTCTTCAACTACTCCGTCAGCGACAGGCTCGTCATCAGATTTGCCCTTGCCACGGCGGGCGGGCGCAGCCTTTTTTGGAGCAGCCTTGGCTGCGGGCGCAGTGTCACCGGCAGCAGCTTTTTTAGCGGCGATGGTGGCAGCGCGCTTCTGTGCTGGTGTCAGTGGCACAGTCACTGACGAGGTGGGATCCTCAGTCTCTTGGGTTGTGGAGACGTTGCTCTTAGCAGTAGCAGACACAGAAAACCTTTCTTACGGCGGTCTGTGGAGTTACCTTCGGGCAACACCACTATGACCCTGTCAAGTCCGCGTTGCTTGGCGCATCACATTTGCTTGGAGGGTCACAGGGTATAACTCCTATGAACACGGCATTGTTCCCGCCGCCCGAATTTGTATCCATCCGGCCTAATTCCAAACAAGTGTTAATACATCAACACGGACCCCACCGGGTCTTACCTCCAGTGTCTCACGATTTAGGTACCACTTCTTGCCTACGCCACGCCATGGGTTGGTACCCGGGTGCAAGAAAGATCACAGCCAAACTATGCGGCTTCGTCACGATCGGATTCTTGCAGCTGTTCTTCCCGGCGCCATGCTGTTGTGCGGTCTTTGGCACAGTCGGCCACGTGTCCAGCCGACAACAGCTGATCCAGTAAAGATGCCAATCTGTAGCCGGGCTGATGCGCAAGGCAGGCCTGGAAGTACTCTCCGGCCCAGCTTCCCCGGCCCTTGCACCATTGAATCCAACCCAAGATGCACAGTACGGGCGCTTTCTCGGGCGAGTCACTGGCCCGGGCGAGAAAGTGCAGGAATGGCTCTGCCCCATCAAGTCTTTCCCAATCAAGCAAGTGAGGTTGTTCCCCTGGAATTCTCGGGGCCGTACTGCCCACCAGAAAGCTGCTGAAGTCATAGGCGGCTTCTTGAATGAGTTCCTCAGTGGCCCATTCCATGCGGAGGGGCTTACCTGCCGCCTGATTGCCGCCGTACCAGTTCAACGGATAGGCGGTATCTTCAGTGTCGGATCCGCTTAGCCATAGTCCTACGGCTCCAGCAAGGGCATACTCGCCCGACGTTGCCAAGAGCATGATGACGCAGTCGCGGACAGTTGAATCGGCGAGACTGGCCAGCAGGAATGCGCACATGTGCGCATCCGGCGGTTTGGGCCAGAGTTCGACACTGAATTGCCACGCTTGCAATGTCGCCGTCAGCTGGTCATGGCCACAGCCGTTGCGGCCCAGCGGTCCTCTGGACTGTTCCCCGGCGGCAACAACTGCAGCAACAAAATCCACGTCACGGACTGCCGTCAGCTGGCGCACCTGCTCTTTGGGCGCCTCGCCGATCATGCTGCCGCGGAAAACAAACTCGGCGTTCACAAAGCTCTCTCTAATGGAGAGGTTGCTTTTGCCTGGCCACGGACAACACCGGGCGTCGGAGCAAGTAAGTGATCGCCAGTTCTCCTTGCCTACGTACCACGCGTCCCGAACGGGTAGTCCGCGGTCCGCAAATGCCTTGCGAAACGCCTTGAACAATTTTGCGTACGGCTGGTCTTTGGGGTGAGGCCAATCGCGGCGGCCAAAGATAGCGATGAGGCAGCCATCACTCGTCTTGTCATTGGCCAACTGAGTTGCCGCAATGGTGGCAAAGCGTTCCGTGTCCCGGGCGTCGGCATCCTCAGGAGGAAGGTCTAGGCGCATGGTGGCCTGAAGCTTTTTGCCCATCATGCCGATACAGACAACGCTGGATTCGGGCCAGTATCCCACCATGTGGGGAATGAATGCCAGGAGATCTTCACCGGCACTGACTTTAATCGTTTCTAGTGGTTTGCTCATAGAACAAGGCTGCTTTGGTACCGGCCCAGTAGCTAGAGCATTTCTGGATAATTGCCATATCTGTGGATAACAGGGGCCTGGATCCGCATAAACAGGATGGAAATTTTTCCAAACCAACTCAGCTGACCACGATCTAGCGGAGCATGGCCGGGAGAACAGACGGCAACAGAGGGCACTGCAGGCGCCACCACGACTCCCGATCTAGCGCACAAATTACTGTTTGCGCTTGATCTTTTCGCTGCGGATCTCATCCCGGTATTGCTGCCGGCGCCGACTGCGGTCAGCCAACGCTACACGCAGTGGCGGAACGGTTTCGCCTCTTTCCGCCATGGAGATCCGCACCTTGCGTCGGGTCCTGATAACGGCAGCGATTCCGATCCCCAAGACCAAAAACTGGAAGGAGAACGCCACGCGGAAGGCATCTAGGGAGTACAGCCCGTCTTTGGAGAAGCCGGCCCCGTTCAGTAGGTCAAGGACCAAACCCACCATGTACATGGTCACCAAGGCGGCAAAGAATCCACCCACATTCACAATGCCGGTGGCTGTGCCCACTCGGTGGGAGGGATTGAAGGTCCGGGCAAAGTCAAAGCCGATCATGGAAGCCGGCCCACCGAGGGCAAGGACCAGAATAAGAAGTACCAGCAGCCACAGCGGGGAAGGCCCGGTTTGCAGCAGCACAGCAGCCCACACCGCAACAATGGCAACGGTCACCATCAGCACCATGGTGGACCGGCGGAGTGGGTGCTTACCCACCCAACTACCCAAGAACGGTCCGCACGCGATCCCCACCACAACAAACAGGCTCAACAGCACGCTGGCTGTCGACGTGTCCAACCCCTGGCCTGAGACCAGGAACGGGTAACCCCATGTCAAGACGAAAACAGTGCCGGAGAACTGGGTGGCAAAATGGCTCCACATGCCCAACCGCGTTCCGGGTTGACGCCATGCGGTGGCCAGATCAGCAGCAGTTTCCTTCATGCCATTGCGGATAACAGGTGCCACAGTGCCGGCTGGGGCGTTTCGCAGCAGTGCCGCGGACAGCACACAGGCAAGTACGCCCAACGCCGCCAGGCCCACAAACGCTGGGCTCCAACCGAATGCATGCAGCACAAATGCGAAGGGGGCAATACTGATGAGCTGGCCAATCTGACCTAGTTGGCCCGTCATCTGAGTCAGAATGGGTACTCTACGGGTTGGAAACCACAGCGGGATCAGGCGGATGACGGCGATGAACGTCATGGCATCGCCGGCGCCAACAAAGATGCGCCCCACCACGCCGCCGGGGATGGCCGTTGCGGCAGCCAGTTGCAGTTGCCCTACGGCCATCAGTGCGGCGCCGGTGGCGATCATGACGCGGGGACCGAAACGATCCACCATCATGCCCACGGGGATTTGCAACACCGCGTAGACCACCAGCTGAATAACGGTAAAGGCTGACAACGCTGCAGCAGTGGCGCCAAAGCGCTCGGTTGCCACCAACCCCGCTACGCCAAAGGATGTTCTGTGCGTGATTGCAATCAGGTAGGCAAATATTCCGACGCCCCACACCAACCATGCACGTTTACTATCCACGTACTTAGCCTAAGCCACCCTCGGGCCCGCTCTTGCTCTGCGTCTCAGTCTCAGTCTGCGTGCCACCCTGGGATTCGCCATCGCGGCTAGCCAGGTACGCTTCAACAGCGGCACCCAGCTCATCGGCGTCGGGCAGTTCATCATTGTCCCCAGCTAGCAAGGATCGTCGAGACATCCCTTCGGTGTGTTCGTCGTAGCGTTTCTCCAGGTTTGTGACTACCGCGGCCACCTCACTCGAGGCCTCCACCTGCTCAGTAATTTGGCGTTCCACAGCCCGGCCGGCCTCGCGCAAGCGTTCACTGGGCAGCATCAGCGAGGCTGCTGCTCCCAGGAATTCCAGACCGGCGACGGCGGCGGGCGGGTACTCGGCGTCGGACAAGTATTGCGGGACGTGGATGGCGTAACCCACCACATTGCGCCCCGCCTCGGCCAGCTTGACTTCAAGGACATGGCCAATGGCGGCGGGAATCTCCATGGTGGCCTTCCACGCAGAGATACCCTCGATGAGTTCGGGCCGGTTACCGTGCACCGTGGCACCTATTGGGCGAGTGTGCGGGACAGGCATGGGAACCGATTGCACCCAGGACACCAGATTCACGTCAAGACGCTCAATCAGGCCCAAAACGGCACTGCTGAAGCGCTCCCACTGAAGGTCTGGCTCGTTGCCGTACAGGAACAGAAACGGCGTCCCCAGGGCATCAGTCATGCGGTACAGCACCAGCGAGGGAGCTTTGTAGTCACTCAGGTGATCCTGGGTGAAGGTGATACGCGGCCGGCGTGAGCGGTAGTCAATGAGCTGGTCAATATCAAAAATGGCCACCGGCTCGTGGTCCAGATGATCCACCAGTTCACCGGCAATTTGCGTTACCACCTGGCCCGCGTCGGAGAACCCGGTGAAGGCCATGATGAGATTGGCACCGCGAAGATCCTCGGCGGCCAACAGCTCCTCATTCAGGGCATACAGGGACTCAGGGGCGTGGAACGGGGTGAATTCGAATTTATTCATGGTCTTCCTCAGCAGCTTATGACTCTGATCTGCATAACACCGCGGGACCCCTGAAACATTCCGCCAGCTCCGGCTGCCAGGTGCCGTCGGCGCGATGGTGGCGCCTGGGCAGAGAGCCCAACGGCCGCAAAGCCAAGGAGCTGGCAGGAAATCGCAGGGCGTTGGGGATACGATCGAAAGCAGCAACTACAGTTCATCAACACCCCATAGTGAGGACATCATCTCCGTGACTGCCAAAGAACCCATCACCTTCCGCGTCATCAGTTCCGACTTGGCGAAAGTGTCCTCTGACGCGCTCGTCGTCGCTGTGGCCAAGGGTACCGACGGCCCCGTCATCCTCGATGCGCCGCTCGCCCCCGCCGCCCTGACATCCTTGAAGGCGTCGCTGTCCGCTTTGGGCGTGACTGGCGCGGCCGATCAGGTTCTCCGCCTTCCCGGCCTGCCGGACACCGGTGCCAAGATCCTGGTCCTGGCCGGTGTTGGCAAGGTCTTGGGTTCGGCCGTCACCGAGGAAGCGTTGCGCCGCATGGCCGGTGCCACCATCCGCCAGTTGGCTGGACTTGGCCATGTGGTCATCGCTGTACCTACGACGTCGGTCAGTCAGGTTTCCGCCCTTGTCGAAGGTGCCGCTCTGGGCGGGTACCAATATGCCAGCCTGCATTCTTCCAGGGCCGGCAAGCAGGCGCCCGTGTCCAAGGTGACCATTTTTTCAACGCTCGCCAAAGATCCGGAATTGGCAGCCGCACTGGAGCGCGCCGCCGTGGTGGCCAAGGCCGTCAATGCCACCCGCACACTTGTCAACGAGCCACCGAGCGTCCTCTACCCGGCCACCTTTGCCGAAGCCGCCAAGGACTTGGCAAAGGGCCTGCCCGTCAAGGTCACAGTTTTCGATGAGAAGAAGCTCCTCAAGGACGGCTGGGGCGGCATCATGGGCGTCGGCCAGGGATCCTCGCGCCCCCCGCGCATGGTCAAGGTTGAATACAAGTCCGAGCGGTCCGTGGCGGATCTCGCCCTGGTGGGCAAGGGCATCACCTTTGACTCCGGTGGCATCTCCATCAAGCCCGGTGCCGGCATGGTCACCATGAAGTGCGATATGGCCGGTGCCGCAGCTGTGTTGAACACCGTGCTGGCCGTGGCCGCACTCGGCTTACCCGTCAACGTCACCGGCTGGCTCTGCATTGCCGAGAACATGCCCTCCGGTACTGCTATCCGCCCCTCGGATGTCCTCACCATGTTTGGCGGAAAAACGGTTGAGGTCCTGAACACGGACGCCGAGGGCCGCTTGGTCATGGCGGACGGTCTCGTAGCCGCCTCTCAGGAATTCCCTGATGTCATCATTGACGTAGCAACCCTGACCGGCGCTCAGGTCGTAGCTTTGGGCCACCGCACAGCGGGCGTCATGGGCGATGAAGGCGTCAGCGCAGCATTGAAGGCAGCCGCTGACCGCGCCGGGGAACTGCTCTGGCCCATGCCGCTGCCCGAAGAGCTGCGCCCCTCCCTGGACTCCCCCGTTGCAGACATGGCGAACATCGGTGAGCGCATGGGCGGCATGATGACGGCTGCTGTTTTCTTGCAGGAGTTCATTGGCAAGGGCAAAGACGGAGAACTCATCCCCTGGGCCCACCTTGACATTGCCGGCCCAGCCTTCAATGAAGGCGCCCCGTATGGCTACACCCCAAAGCAGGGAACGGGCATGGCTGTCCGCACCTTGGTGAGCTACGTGGAAGACGTTGTGTCTCGCAGCGCATAGTCTGTGCCAACGTGTCATCGTCACAGCAAAAGTGAGTATGACCACATTCGCCATAGTGTGACTGCTGTGACGGTGCACGATGGCACAACTGACGTAAGGTAAATCCTGAAAGTATTTATCTTTGAATTCGAAGAAGTTTGGAAGTTCTCACAGAACTCTCAGCCTTCTTTCAAAAAATGATGAGATGACGCGCCAAAGCGTGCGCGTCACCCGAACGCGAGGGAGCGTCTAAGTGGCCGAACAGGCAGCTGGGCAAGAATTCGATATTTTGGTTCTCGGCGGTGGCAGCGGCGGTTACGCAACTGCCTTGCGAGCAGTCCAATTGGGAATGACCGTTGGTCTGGTGGAGAAGGGCAAGTTGGGCGGCACATGCCTGCACAACGGCTGTATTCCCACTAAGGCGCTGCTGCACGCAGCAGAAGTGGCTGATCACGCACGTGAAGGCGCCTCCATTGGCGTCAACAGCCAACTCAACGGGATCGACCTGGTAGGCGTGAACAAGTACAAGGACGGCATCATTGCCGGCAAGTACAAGGGTTTGCAGGGTCTCATCAAGGGCAAGGGCGTCACGGTCATCGAAGGTGAAGGCCGCCTGACCGCAGCCAACACCATCACGGTGAACGGCGTGAACTACACCGGCAAGAACATTGTTCTGGCCACCGGTTCATACTCCCGCAGCCTGCCCGGCCTGGAAATTGGCGGCAAGGTCATCACCTCCGACGAGGCCCTCGGTATGACGGAACTGCCCAAGAGCGCCATTGTGCTCGGCGGCGGCGTCATTGGCGTCGAATTTGCTTCCGTCTGGAAGTCCTTCGGCGTAGAGGTCACCATCATCGAAGGCATGGCCTCACTGGTACCCAACGAAGATGCATCGATTATCAAGGTTCTCGAGCGCACCTTCCGCAAGCGCGGCATCAAGTTCAACACCGGCACCTTCTTCCAGGGCGTCGAGCAGAACAACGACGGCGTCAAGGCCACCTTGGTTGATGGCAAGACGTTCGAAGCCGATCTGATGCTCGTTGCTGTTGGCCGTGGCCCGTCCACCGCTGGCATGGGCTTTGAAGAAGCGGGTGTCACAATCGACCGCGGCTTCGTCATCACCAACGATCGCCTGCACACCGGCGTTGGCAACATCTACGCAGTGGGAGACATTGTCCCCGGCATTCAGCTGGCTCACCGCGGCTTCCAGCAAGGCGTTTTTGTTGCTGAAGAAATCGCCGGCATGAACCCGGTCATCGTCGAAGACATCAACATCCCCAAGGTCACCTACTGTGACCCGGAGATCGCTTCGGTCGGTTTGAACGAGAAGCAGGCCAAAGAAAAATTTGGTGGCGAGAACGTCGAAACCATCGAGTACAACTTGGCTGGAAACGGCAAGAGCGCCATTCTGGGCACCGGCGGAATCATCAAGTTCGTCCGCGAAAAGGATGGCCCCGTGGTGGGCGTTCACATGATCGGCAGCCACATTGGCGAGCAGATCGGTGAAGCCCAGCTCATCGTGAACTGGGAAGCCTACCCTGAGGATGTTGCTGCTCTGATGCACGCACACCCCACACAGAATGAAGCTTTGGGAGAAGCGGCAATGGCTTTGGCCGGACGCCCGCTCCACGGCTAGCAACAAAACCAGTGCACCCGGCGTTCGCGCCGGGTGCACTAAGCTACAAACACCTTTAGAATTCATAAAATTTTTGCTGTGATGCCCTGAGTTGGCAGCAACAGTAAAAGCAGCGCATGAGAAGGAGAACGGGGACGAAATGTCTGAATCCGTGAACTTGCCCGCCTTGGGTGAAAGCGTCACCGAAGGAACCGTCACACGATGGCTCAAGCAGGTCGGGGACCGCGTCGAAGTTGACGAGCCCCTACTGGAGGTTTCCACCGACAAGGTTGACACCGAGATCCCGTCGCCCTTCGCCGGCATCCTGGAAGAAATTCTGGTACCCGAAGATGAGACTGCCGAAGTTGGCGCTCCGTTGTGCCGCATTGGCACCGGCGCAGCCGCACCGGCGCAGGCTCCCGCCGCTGAAGCTCCGGCTCCCGTTGAGGCTCCGGCAGCACCGGCACCCGCCGCTGAAGCTCCGGCCGCACCGGCCCAGGCACCTGCCGCTGCAGCTCCGGCTGGCGATGCCCACGAACTGGTTCTGCCTGCT
The DNA here is from genome assembly GCF_001445575.1 of Arthrobacter alpinus. Classification (NCBI taxonomy): domain Bacteria; kingdom Bacillati; phylum Actinomycetota; class Actinomycetes; order Micrococcales; family Micrococcaceae; genus Arthrobacter; species Arthrobacter alpinus. The sequence goes on from NZ_CP013200.1 coordinate 3,131,360, forward strand.
TTGGGCGAGTCCGTGACCGAAGGTACCGTCACCCGCTGGCTCAAGGCCGTTGGTGACTCCATCGAGGTCGACGAGCCGTTGTTGGAAGTATCCACCGACAAGGTTGACACCGAGATCCCCTCCCCCGTAGCTGGCGTCTTGCTGGAAATCCGCGTCCCCGAGGACGAGACCGCTGAAGTTGGCGGCGTGCTGGCACTGATCGGCGACGCAGGAGCAGCCGCTCCGGCAGCCCCCGCTCCGGCCGCTGCCCCGGCTCCTGTTGCAGCTCCGGCCACACCCGTTGCTGCTCCGGCTCCCGCAGCTCCCGCCCCGGTGGCAGCACCTGTTGCTGCTCCGGCTCCCGCTGCTGCGCCGGCAGCTCCTGCTGTTGCTCCGGCCGCTGCCGCGTCAGGATCAGAGTCCAACTATGTGACCCCCTTGGTTCGCAAGCTTGCCAAGACTCACAACGTTGACATCGCCACCGTCACCGGCACCGGTGTTGGCGGACGCATCCGCAAGGAAGATGTTGTCGCTGCCGCAGAAGCCGCCAAGGCCGCTGCAGCCCCAGCCCCGAGCGCATCCGCCGCCCCCGCTGCCAAGGCCGCTCCCGCCGTCGTACCCTCATCATTGCGCGGTACCACGGTGAAGGCACCTCGCATCCGCCAGGTCATCGCCCGCCGCATGCGCGAGTCGCTGGAAGCATCCACGCAGCTCACGCAGGTGCACGAGATCGACATGACGCGCATCGTCAAGCTGCGCACCAAGGCCAAGAACCAGTTCCAGGCCACCAACGGCACCAAGCTGACCTACTTGCCGTTCATTGCAAAGGCAGTCACTGAAGCGCTCAAGGTGCACCCCTCGGTCAATGGTGAATACAACGAGGAAACTCAGCAGATCACCTACCACAACGCCGAGCACCTCGCGATTGCTGTGGATACCGACAAGGGCCTGCTGGTTCCTGTCATCTCCAACGCAGGAGACCTGAACCTTGCTGGCCTGGCTGGCAAGATCGCCGATGTTGCCTCACGCACCCGCAGCGGCAAGATTGGTCCGGACGAGCTCTCCGGCGGAACGTTCTCCATCACGAACATCGGTTCCGTTGGCGCACTGTTCGACACCCCCATCATCAACCAGCCCAACGTTGCCATCCTTGGCACCGGCGCGATCGTCAAGCGCGCAGTGGTTGTTGCTGACGCTGACGGCGATGACACCATCGCCATCCGTCACATGATGTACCTGTGCCTGACGTACGATCACCGCCTGGTGGACGGCGCAGACGCTGGCCGCTTCCTGCAGACCTTGAAGGCTCGTCTGGAAGATGGCGCGTTCGAGGCTGATCTGGGCCTGTAATACGTCCCTTGCATGAATGTTCGACGGCGGCCGTCGGCTTGGATTTTCAAGTCGCCGGCCGCCGTTCTCATGTCCGGGCGCTGGGCGGGCTACGTCATGTGCGCCACATTAGGCGGTCCTTGATAGACACTGTGTCAGTAAACTACCTATGCTTGTTGCATGACTCTATTAACTAGCATCTTGGTCTTCCTGCACGTGCTCGGCGCTGCCGCCATAGTGGGCGGCTGGTTCGCCACCTTCAAGAAGCCCACCATTCTTCCCATCCAGCTATGGGGTGCTATTGCACAACTCGTCACTGGTCTGGCACTTGTCGGCATCATTGAGGCGACCGGAGACCCCACCGCGGCTTTCCACATGAAGATCGGTGTGAAGATCCTCATCGCCATCGCTGTTCTAGTTCCGGCGATCATCGGTTACCGCAAGGCAGCAAAGGGAGAACCAGTCTCAAAAGGCTTGGCACATGCAGTTGGCGGCATGGCACTGATCAACATTGCCGTGGCCACACTCTGGTCCCTCTAATACCTCCTTGCGGATGACATTCATCCGCGCGTACTAAGCGCTTCGGCATCTTTCACGCTTTCCGGTGGTTGCTCAACCACATCGGCCAGCGCGAAAGGTGCCGTTTTGCGTTGAGTAGACATGCACCACGCATGATCGGCATCTAAGGCATAAGGTGGAGGTGGATGTCCAGATGAATCCATCTGGGCCCGCGGATTTGAATACACCTCAAGGAGTTAACATGGCAGCAACACGTAACGCCCATGCAGGCTGGGTCGGAGACCTTCCCACAGGCAAGGGCCAAGTCACCTTGGACAGCTCAGAACTGGGCAGCTTTGACATCACCTGGAGGGCTCGCACCGAGGCTTCTGAATGCAAGACCAGTCCCGAAGAACTCATCGCCGCAGCGCACTCATCGTGCTTCGCCATGGCCTTCTCGCACGAGCTTGCTGGCGCCGGCTTCGCCGCAGACTACGTCAACACCAGCGCCGCCGTCACGTTCGTCCCCGGCACCGGCATCACCGGCAGCCACCTGACGCTCGCAACGAAAATCCCGGGCATCACCCAGGAGCAGTTCGACACCATCGCCAATGGCGCCAAGGCGGGCTGCCCCGTGTCAGCCGCACTGGCTGGCATCGAGATCACGCTCGAGGCAACCCTGGAGGCGTAGTCCCCACCCGCTCCCAAACCTCGTACCTCGGTTCGGGGCCCTCGCAGGCGTGGGCCCAACCACCCGGTAACACTTGTTGATCCTCGGAGTTGTGGGCCCAACCACCCGCTAGCGCTTGAATAGGTGGCAGCTGCACGTGCAGCTGCCACCTATTTTTGCGCCCCCGCCTTTTCCTGATTCTTCCCATCCGGTATGGGCTCGGATTCCAGGATTTGCTGGATGGCCCATCGGGAATCCGCTTTGACAAGGACGAATCTCAGCTCTTGACGCTGCTCCTGAGGCTGATTGTGCACCACCGCTCCGTTAGCGTCCTGTTCTGCAAAGGAGCTGGTGACGATGGTGGCCTGCAGTGTTCTTGACACGTTCCCATCTGCATCGCTTCCGGAGACCGGATTAGTGACATGACTGCTGTGCACCTTTTCTACTGTGAATTCCAACCCCGTAAAACCATGTCCGGTAGCGTCCAACGCGGTGACGATAGCCGTGTCTGCCGCTAAAACCGGTGATCCTACGGCGTTGATGTGGTTCAGAAGTTCCTGATCACGATTCGAGAGCGCAAAGGACCGGGTCCAGGCTAGCGCGCTGAGGGCCTCCTGCGGCGCTGTGGCCATGAGCCCTCGTTGGATCTTTGGTGGCAGTGCCGATGCCCACGCGGGTGGCAGCGGCGCTGTTTGAGTCAGGGACTCTGAACCGCCCGAACCTGGCAGGGAGGATGTCTCATTGTCTCCGGTTCCAGACCACCCACCGCTAGCCACGGAAATTCCCAGTACTGCAGCACATAACCCCAGAATCCCAATAATCCAGGCAGCTGCTCGCCCACGGACTCTACTGGACGAACCCGGGGCTCCGGCGATGGGCCTTCCGGCGGTACTGGGGCCCGGCCGTTCAGCTGTCCTATCAGCTGCCCCAGATTCAGAACGCAGGGCCGAGCGTCTACCGGAATGCCTTCCTGCGCTCCGAGTAGTGTCTGCACTCCCCCACAGCGGCGCCAGACCCTTGACCCTTCTCCGCCGGCCAAACCCGCTAAGCCGTTTCATGGGTACGCCATCGGCATCACCGCCACCTTTTCGGCCCACAAATCTGCGCCGATTACCGAGCTGATTCCCGCTGCGAACCTTCAGCTTTCGCTGCACACCACGCCGGGTGGGCAATTCAGGCAGGACGCTCGGATGCACAGCGTTCGCCAAGATGATCGATTCAGCCCGAGCACTGCGAAACACAGCTTGGGCCAAGGCAGCTGCCGCGGGTCGCTGCACGGGATCCTCCTGCAGGCCAGCTTCTAGTGCTGCCACCAGCTCACGAGGAACATCAACAACTTGGCTGGCCAGTGGCGGACGCTCGCGGGTGATCGGAGGAGGTTGTCCCGTGAGGGCGAACCACCCGACGGCGGCTAATGCATAGACATCAGAGGAGTCATCACGCCGCCTATCCGAGGGACAGTAGAAGCCTGGCGTACCCGCTAGCTCCCCCGGCGCCTGTCCCAGCAAACGGCTGCAGCCAAAATCGGCAAGGAAGGGCTTTCCGCTGGCACTGATCAGGACATTGCCACTGGAAACATCACCGTGAACAGCACCTCGTCCATGCAGGAACGCCAACAGCTGCCCGATCGGCGTCAAGATGGTGACAACTTCACCCACAGACAAAGGCCCACGTGCACGCACAATTTGGCTCAAGGAACCGCCTGCCGCGAACTCCATAATGAGGACAAGCTCCCCACGATCATCCACAAGGAGCCGGTGGACCGGGATGAGGTGTTCGTGCCGGAACTGCGTAACGAGTTGCCATTCTTGCGTGATCTGACTCTCATTATGACGTGACGGGTCGCCTGCCCGAACACCACCCTCGGAGATAGCGTCCGGCGTCAAAAACTTCGCCGCCACAGCGCCAGATCCATCATGCGGGGACATGAGCCACACTTGTCCCTGCGATCCGCCACCCAAACTACGTACTGGATCAAAGCCGGAGATACGCGGGGGCCAGTGCGGAAGCACTGATTTGCTAGCCGGGCTACCAAGTGAGCTGCCGAATGAATTGCCAAAGACGTCCATATATAAGTAGTAGTCCGCTTTTGGAATTCCTGCTCAAAGTTATCCACAGGCGACGTGTGTGATGAGCAATTCGGATTTAAGCGAAAATGCTTCGTCATCTACAGTGTCCTCTATGAGTGTTGAGTTCACAGAAGTTGGATTAGCCCCACATTTCGTTGACTATGCCGCTGCGTGGGACCTGCAGCGCACCATCCATGCCGGCGTCGTCGCTGGCAGTACAGCGAACACCGCGCTGTTGCTAGAGCATGCGGCCGTTTATACGGCCGGAAAGCGGACTGAAGACCATGAGCGCCCCTTTGATGGAACGCCTGTCATCAACGTGGATCGCGGCGGCAAGCTCACCTGGCATGGCCCGGGCCAGCTGGTCATGTATCCGATCGTGCATCTGGCCGACGCCCACAGCATCCGCGCGTACGTTTACGCCCTTGAGGACATCATCATCGAGGTTCTGGCTCATTTCAAGCTCGACGGCGTTCGGGTCGAGGGCCGTGCGGGCATCTGGATCCTGGCCGATGACAAGGGTCCTACGCGCAAAATTGCCGCAATCGGCATTCGCGTCCATGACGGTGTCACCATGCACGGCATCGCCATCAACGCCAACAACTCCCTGGCCCCGTACAACCAGATCATCGCGTGTGGAATTGCCGATGCTGGTACCACCACCATGCAAGCAGAGACCGGGCAAGACATTAAGCCCAGCGATCTGCTTCCTTTCGTGAAGATAGCTACGGACCGCTTCCTGGCACCCCTCATCTCCGCAATTGCGCCCCACGATAATTCAGCCGCCGACGCACCGTCCTCGGCCAGCTCAGAAGGAGGACTTTCATGACGTTGGTACCTGAGGGACGTAAGTTGTTGCGGATTGAGCAGCGTAATTCGGCTGTTCCGGTTGAGCGTAAGCCTGAGTGGATGAAGACGAAGGTCGAGATGGGCCCGGAGTTCATCGCGATGAAGAATCTGGTCAAGGGTCAGGGCCTGCACACGGTGTGTGAAGAGGCTGGTTGCCCGAATATTTTTGAGTGCTGGGAAGACCGTGAAGCCACGTTCCTCATTGGTGGTTCCGAATGCACCAGGCGGTGTGATTTCTGCCAGATCGATACGGGCAAGCCGTCCCCGATCGACAGGTTTGAGCCCACGAAGGTGGCCCGCTCGGTAGTGAAGATGAATTTGCGCTACGCCACGGTCACGGGTGTGGCCCGTGATGATCTGGCCGACGAGGGTGTGTGGTTGTACGCCGAAACGGTCCGCAAAATCCATGAATTGAACCCGAACACGGGTGTGGAATTATTGATCCCGGACTTCTCGGGCAAGCCCGAACACATCACTGCGATCTGTGAGTCCAAGCCCGAGGTCTTCGCGCACAATGTAGAGACCGTGCCGAGGATCTTCAAGCGCATCCGCCCGGCGTTCCGTTACGAGCGGTCCTTGGATGTGTTGACGCAGGGCCGGGATCAGGGCATGGTCACTAAGTCCAACCTGATTCTGGGTATGGGTGAGACGCGTGAAGAAATCTCCCAGGCACTGCAGGATCTTCACGATGCCGGGACGGACTTAATCACCATCACCCAGTACCTGCGTCCCTCCGAACGCCACCTTCCCGTGGATCGGTGGGTCAAACCCCAAGAGTTCCTGGAACTCTCCACCGAAGCAGAAGAGATCGGTTTCCTGGGTGTCATGAGCGGACCCTTGGTACGTTCTTCCTACCGTGCCGGACGCCTCTGGGCCACGGCCATGCGTAAGAAGGGTTTGGACATCCCCGAACACCTCGCCCACATCGCTGAAGGCATCGAAGATTCCGGCCACACACGCCAAGAAGCCGCATCCCTACTCGCCGCACAATAATTCCTTCAGAACCCGCTAGAATTGAATCACTATGGCCAAAACAGACTCCGCATCCAGTAGCACCGACGACACCAAGCGCTCCTTGTTCTCGCGCAAGCCCAAGGCTGAGAAGCCGAAAAAGGACAAGAAGCCCAGCCGCATCAAGCAAATGGTGGACATCTTTAAGATGACCCGTAAGCATGATCCGATGGTTACCTGGCTGATGATTGGCGCATTCTTGCTGCCCATCGCCATCGCCCTCGGTATCGGTTTCTTGTTGGAAAACTGGATCACCGGTTTGCTGATCGGCATTCCTTTGGGTTTGCTGTGTGCGTTGCTGATCATGTCTCGCCGCGCCGAGCGTGCCGCCTACTCTCAGATTGAAGGCAAGGCTGGCGCTGCCGGTGCGGCGCTGAGCTCATTGAAGAAGGGGTGGATCTTTGATGAACAGCCTGCCTCGGTGAACCCGCGTACGCAGGATGTAGTCTTCCGCGCCATTGGAAAGCCTGGCATCGTGCTGGTCACCGAAGGTCCTTCCACCCGCATCAAGGGCTTGGTTGACGCCGAGCGACGCCGCCTGAGCCGCATTTTGCCGAACGTGAAGATCACCGTGATTGAGACCGGCAAGGGCGAAGGTCAAGTTCCGATCGCTAAGGTGACCAAGGCTCTAAGCAAGCTCCCCAAGGAGCTGACCAAGGTTGAGGTCAGCGCCGTCAACAAGCGCATCAGCTCGATGGGCAACAAGCTGCCGATCCCCAAGGGCATTGACCCTTACAAGGCTCGCCCGGACCGCAAGGCAGGACGCGGACGCTAGCCAGTAGGACATGAGAAGATGCAGAAAGGCCCGGCAGGAATTCCTGCCGGGCCTTTCTGCATCCACTCCTCACCCCTGAGGCTGTGCTACGCTCGCTCCAACATTGGGGGCTTCATGAAAACCATGGGCAGCAATACCGTCCGCCTCGGTCTGGTGGCCGCCAGCGCACTAGCGCTGGCACTGACGGCCTGCACCGCAAGGTCCGGCCCACCTCAGATTTCAGTTCCGCCCAGCGTTGCTGCCGAAGCACCGCCTACTCTGACTGCCACGGCAGGGCAGCAAGGCGTCCCGCACCCCGTAACTCAGGGGAAAAAGCTGGGCAGCTATGCCTCCGCGGCAGCGCCCGGAGGCAGTTCACAGTCAGGCGGAGGCTTCGATGCCAACGGGGCCGGTCTGGATTTCGACGTCAACTGTCAGGGCGCAGGAACCGTGACAGTACTGGTCACGGGCGCCACTGGCGACGCCCAAGCCGGCATCACATCCTTCAATGTTCCCTGCGAGGCCGGAAAACTTTCCAGTTCGGGGAATCGGGACTACACCCCACACGGGACCACCTCTGTGAGAGTCTCAGCCCCTGCCACAGTGAGCTGGGCCATGACCGTGGGCAAAGTTCCAGCCGGCGAGAAGCCACCAGCTTAGGCGGGCCGTCCGCCGTCGAACTTTAACAGCAAAGCCTCCACCCGGCCACCGGTTAAAGCACTGATGCGGGGCCTTCATTCGGCACCCGCATCGGTAAGTATTGTCTCGTAGCTGGCTTAGCGGCGAATCAAGATTGACTTGATGGCCCGATCGTGGAGACCACGGTGATCGGCGTCGACAATGATGACCGGGAAGACCAGGCACACCAGCAAGGAACGGATCACGCCGTCGAGGAGGCTGGGCTGGCGACCGTCGAGCCTGACCACTTCGATGCCCATGATTCGGTGACCCACACTGTAACCAAGGAGGCCCACGAGCAGCATCTGCTCGATCGCGAAAATGGCGAGAACAGCGTTGGGATTGCCATCGAAAAATGCGTTGGCAATCAAATAGGACAAGGCCCAGTCGATGCAAATGGCAAGGATACGCCGCCCTGCTCGGGCCATGGATCCTGCGCCGGATTCGGGTTGCCCCAAACGCTCGCCGGGAAATTTGGATATATTAGAAGTGTCCGGCCCGCTGAGCCAAGAACTTATGTCTTTACGATCTACCACTCCTCCAGCCTACCGCCGCCGGGACGAACCCGAGCATCGGGGCTGACACGGAGGGTATGTAACATGCCGGAAACATTTCTGACACTGTTGAGTAATGGCGCTGTTCTACGCTTGTAGCAGTTGCACATGCATCGTGGCCGCACCCAGCCGGCCACACCCCACATCGCCGAGGAGCGTAGATGTTCAAGAACGCGGAAGAAGTACTCCAGTTCATCAAGGACGAAAATGTAAAGTTCGTCGATATCCGATTCACCGATCTTCCCGGTGTTCAGCAGCACTTCAATGTGCCTGCCAAGACTGTTGACCTTGACTTCTTTGTCAACGGCCAGCTCTTCGATGGTTCCTCCATCCGCGGCTTCCAGGGAATTGCCGAATCAGACATGCAGCTGATCCCGGACCCCACCACCGCCTTCGTTGACACGTTCCGCAAAGAAAAGACTCTTGCGTTGAACTTCTCAATCGTGAACCCGCGCACCGGGGATCCGTACCACCGCGACCCTCGTGGCGTCGCCGAAAAGGCTGAAGCCTACTTGGCGTCCACCGGCATTGCCGACACCGCCTTCTTCGGCTCTGAAGCGGAATTCTTCGTCTTCGACAACGTCCAGTACGAGTCCTCACCGCAGGGATCTTTCTACAAGATCGATTCCGAGGAAGCCAACTGGAACACCGGCCGCGAAGAAGTTGGCGGCAACTTGGGTTACAAGACCCCTGTCAAGGGCGGTTACTTCCCGGTTGCCCCGATTGACCACCAGGCAGACTTGCGCGACGCCATGTGCATGGAATTGGATGCAGCTGGCCTCGAAGTTGAGCGCTCTCACCACGAAGTTGGTGCCGCCGGTCAGGCTGAAATCAACTACAAGTTCAATACCCTTGTCCACTCTGCTGACGACCTGCAGAAGTTCAAGTACGTCATCAAGAACACCGCATGGGCCGCCGGCAAGTCCGTCACCTTCATGCCGAAGCCGGTCTTTGGCGACAACGGTTCAGGCATGCACTGCCACCAGTCACTGTGGAGCAACGGCGAGCCGCTGTTCTACGATGAAAAGGGCTACGCAGGCCTCTCTGACATGGCTCGCTGGTACATCGGTGGTCTGCTCAAGCACTCCTCCGCAGTGTTGGCATTCACCAACCCGACGGTGAACTCCTACCGCCGCTTGGTCAAGGGCTTCGAAGCTCCCGTGAACATGGTTTACTCGCAGGGCAACCGCTCTGCCGGTATCCGTATCCCGATCACCGGTTCCAACCCGAAGGCCAAGCGCCTCGAGTTCCGCGCACCGGATGCTTCCTCCAACCCGTACCTGGCCTTCTCGGCTCAGCTGATGGCTGGCCTTGACGGAATCAAGAACCGGATCGAACCCCCGGCTCCCATCGACAAGGACCTCTACGAGCTCCCCCCCGAAGAAGCCAAGGACATCCCCAAGGCTCCCGAGTCACTGGAAGAGGCACTCATTGCCTTGGAAAATGACAACGAGTTCCTCCAGGCCGGTGGCGTTTTCACCCAGGACCTGATCGACACCTGGATCGACTACAAGCGCGAATACGAGATCAAGCCGCTCTCCTTGCGCCCGAACCCGTACGAGTTCGAGCTCTACTACGGCTGCTAGCTAGAACAGGCGGCTAAACGGGGTTTAGTCCGCAAGGGAAAAACCTTGAGACGAAAAAGAAGGGCCGGAACATTGCGTTCCGGCCCTTCTTTTTCTTTGCCCAGAAGCTCATGAGCCCGACTTCTTTTCCAGTCCGCCGAGAGACTTTTTGCGTGCTGCGAGGACGCCGGCAACTGCGGTCCTCGATGCCTCATCTTTGTCTGGCCACATATGACTATAGGTATCCAAGGTGGTCTTCGCGGATGCGTGCCTCAGCCGCGCCTGGACAACCTTCACGTCGAGCCCCTCCGAGATCTGACGGGACGCTAAGTAATGCGGATCATGGGCGCGAAATCCCTCAGGTAACCCAGCAATGGACTCTCTGGCTTCACGGAACCGTGCCTCAAATGTGTAGGGTCCCATCGTCCACCGTGTTTGGCTTCGTCAAAGATTTCGGATTCGAGCAGGGACGGGTTGTGGTTGAGAATCACGGCGACCTCCCCCAGGATGCTAATCGGCGTATTCGCGATTTCAGCCTTCAGAAGATCAACTGGAGACGGACGGCTGGCGAGATCAAGCCGCGTACGAATCCCCCGCCCACTTTCGTGGACGGGGTTTGGCGGGGGCTCAGCCGAGCGTGGCGATAGGATCGCGGAATGACATTAGAACGTTGGGAGCGGGCTTCCGAATGGCCACTGATCGCTATTTCTGTGCTTTTCCTTGCCGCATATTCGGTCCAGGTTCTGGCATCTAATGCCCCAGCCGCAATCGCGAGCTGGTTCATGACCGTAACCTGGGGACTGTTTGCAGTCGACTACCTCGCCTCACTCTGGTTAGCCCAACAGCGTGGCCGTTGGTTCGTCCGGCACCTGCATGAATTGGCCATCGTGATACTCCCGATGCTTCGGCCACTGCGCCTCTTGCGCCTCGTCACATTGATAGGAGTGCTACAACGGGTAGCCGGGAATGCGCTGCGTGGCCGCGTAGTGACTTAAGTGGTGGCAGCGTCCGGATTGCTGGTCTACATTGGCGCGCTTGCCATGTACGACGCTGAGAAGGGCGCGCCAAATGCCAATATTCAGTCATTCGGAGACGCAGCGTGGGGGGCGATCGTCACCATCACGACCGTCGGCTATGGTGACCTTTCACCAGTAACTGCAACGGGCAGGGTTATCGCAGTAGCGCTTATGATTGGCGGCATAGCATTGTTGGGAACGGTAACCGCCACCTTGGCAAGCTGGCTTGTCGATAAAGTCTCGGCCGAGGACAGTAAAGGACAGGCTGTTACGGCGGAACAGTTGGAGGCCTTGCTCGCTGAGATAGGATCGCTGCGCGAGGAACTAAGCCAGTCACAACAAATGGGTGACTAGGCAAATTTAGAGACCCTGTTCACGAGTTCCAGCAGCGTTCGCATCGGCCGGCTTAAGGTTGTCCGACTGGACGACGGTAGCCATTAATGGGGAAAAACGTCCTTGACGTGCGGTCACATTTACCTTGGCATCAAATGCAGAGATTGCCATCTAACGCACATAAAAGTCGTACAACGGACTGCACGCAGATCCCGGAGCGGGAGGAGCACAGTCGTCCCGGTCACGCATGAAGCTACTACCGCAACTTTTGCCCCCGTTGCGGTCCGAGCTGTATACGGGCCTACAACAATCGTGGCCCTTGACACGATATGCGATCGACTGGGTAACCCCACAATGTCCTAGTCCTAGAACACGCCCTGGACCGCGTGACCCAAGACAAGTCACCGATTAAATGCTGCGGGGCCGGAACATTGCGTTCCGGCCCCGCAGCATTTAATGCTCAGTTCATGCGTTATTTGTCGAAAACATCCTTGGCAGCGTCCTTGACGTGCTCACCGGCCTGCTTTGCCTTCGCGGCGGCCTGATCGGCTGCACCTTCAGCCTGAAGCTTGTCATTGTTCACGGCGTCACCAACGGCTTCCTTGGCCTTGCCGGTCATTTCCTGTGCCTTATTGCTGATCTTATCTCCGAGTCCCATGAGGACCTCCTTCAATATGAATCCAACGGGTTACGCTTTTCACGTTACGAACTTAATCTGAGAGTAACCTGAGAATGGGGTGAACTATAAGGACAGCCACTTGTTAGCGTTTCCCGTACTTCTTGTGAACCGCCTGCTTACTGACTCCCAAACACAGCGCAATTGCTTCCCAAGAAAGTCCAGCAGAACGTGCTCTCGACACCATCTCAGACTCTGTGCGCGCAAGCTCCTTGCGCCATCCGGCAACGGCGTACAAGGCTTCCGCAGGGCCCATTCCTTCGGTATTTCCCACCAGTGTTTTCATGACCAAACCTCCGATGTCAACCTTAGTTGACCTGCCTCCAAAGGTCAACGAATGTTGACAATTCAGGAAATCCAACAAGTGATTTGAGTATCTGTCAAGCACCTACCGCGAACTTGAAGATGGACCAACCCGTGAGGGCGGTGAACTCGTCCAGCGCAGCGATGCCTGCCACGGAGTTGCCAGTGGGGCCCAGCGTTGGGCCCCACACAGTAATGGAGCAGTGGCGGATGAGACCACGATGACGAAGGGGTGACGGGCTGGGTCCGCCAACGCTAGCTGCACCATTTCGTAAGGATTCCCAACAAAAATCTTCTGGCCCACCGGTAGCTCTAACCCCGTTATGCCCTCACGAAGAATGTCTAACGTTGCTTCCGGAAGGCCGTTAAACGGCAGCAGCGTCAGCAGCGGTACGGAAGCAGTCATCTCAGAAGCCTAAACAGCATCGACAGCAACGCCGCAAAGTGATGCCGCGTTCACGTAAAACGGCCGTAAAGTGATGCGGCGTGGGTAGTGGGGCTAGAAGATGGACCAACCTGTGAGGGCAGTAAATTCATCCAGAGCCGCGATGCCAGCCACGGAGTTGCCGTTGGGACCCAGCGAGGGCCCCCACACAGTGATGGAGCAGCGGCCGGGCACAATGGCGACGATGCCTCCACCCACCCCACTCTTGCCGGGCAAGCCCACACGGTAGGCGAACTCCCCCGCAGCGTCGTAGGTGCCACAGGTAAGCATCACGGCGTTCACGCGCTTGCTCTGGTTGGGACTCAAGAACGGGGAGCCACCAGCAGCAACACCGTGGCGGGCCAGGAAGAGCGACGCTTTCGCCAAGTCTTCGCACGTCATGGCCAACGCACACTGCTTGAAGTAGTTCTCCAGCACGTCCTCTACAGGATTCTCAAGGTTCCCGTAGCTGGCCAGCAGATGCGCCAGTGAGGCGTTGCGGTGCCCATGATCGGCCTCTGAGGCGGCCACCAGAGCGTCAATGTCCACTGTCGGATTGCCGGACTCCAGGCGCATCAGACCTCGAATGGCGCCTGCGGCGTCCCCTGTCAGGGTCAGCAGCCTATCGGTAACCACCAGAGCACCGGCATTGATGAACGGGTTCCGTGGAATGCCTTTGTCCGCTTCGAGCTGGATCATGGAGTTGAACGGCGTGCCCGACGGCTCCCTGAACACCCGTCGCCAGATCGAGTCATAGTCGTAGGACATGACCAGCGCCAACGAGAACACCTTGGAAATACTCTGGATGGAGAAAGACTTCTGCCAGTCCCCCGCGCCGTACAGCTCACCGTCGGACATGGCCACGCAAATACCAAAGTTATCCGGCGAAACTTCACCCAGGCTGGGTATGTAGGAGGCCACTTCGCCCTGACGGCACAACGGCGCCACATGCCCCACAATTTCATCCAGGATCCCCTGCATGTCTTTCACGTGCGCTCCCCGCTGGCCTGCCGCCGTCGTACTTCAAGAAAGGTGTACTGCTAAAGAAAAGGAAAAAGGGCGGCAGCTTCACAGCCGCCGCCCCACCAAGCAGAAGTGCTAGAGCACCTTGGCCAGGAATTCCTGCAGACGCGGTTGCTGAGCGTTCGTGAAGATGGCCTCAGGGGTGCCTTCTTCACAAATATAGCCGCCATCCATGAAGATCACGCGGTCGGCCACCTCACGGGCAAAGCCCATCTCGTGCGTGACAACCACCATGGTCATGCCCTCGGCCGCGAGGTCGCGAATAACCTGCAGCACCTCGCCCACCATCTCGGGGTCAAGGGCGCTGGTGGCCTCATCGAAGAGCATGATGCCGGGGTTCATGGCCAGCGCACGGGCAATCGCCACACGCTGCTTCTGACCACCCGAGAGCGACGCCGGACGGGCATCAGCCTTCTCGGCCAGCCCCACGCGCTCGAGCAGCGCCATGGCCTTGGCCCGGCCCGCAGCCTTGTCCAGCTTCTTGAGCTCAACCGGGGCCATCATGATGTTCTGGATGACGCTCATGTGCGGGAAAAGGTTGAAGTGCTGGAACACCATGCCAATGTTCTGGCGCACCGCGTTCAGGTCAACCTTGGCATCGGTGAGATCGTAACCGTTAACGGTAACGGTGCCGGCGGTGATGTCCTCAAGCTTGTTCAAGCAGCGCAAGAACGTGGACTTACCGGAGCCCGAAGGCCCAATGACACACACCACTTCACCTTCGGCGATATCAACGTCCAGACCCTTGAGAACCTCATTGGAACCGAAGGATTTCTTCAAATCGCGGACACTGATTTTGGCGTTTTTCACAGCTGCTGTGGCTTCGCTCATTTGTTGAACTTCCTGTCCAGGACGTTGGAAAGCTGGGTCAAGATGGAGATCACGATGAAGTACAGCGCAGCGACGATCAGCAGCGTTTCACCCGTACGGAAGTTGGACGCGTAGATCTGCTGGCCCTGATATGTCAGCTCCGCGAAGCCGATGACGGCCAGCAAGGAGGTGTCCTTCAAGGTGATGACGAACTGGTTGATGAACGACGGCGTCATGATCTTCACCGCTTGCGGCACCACTACACGGCGCATGGAGGTGACGTAGCCCAGGCCCAGACTGCGGCTGGCCTCGAGCTGGCCGGGATCCACTGACTGAATACCGCCACGGACAATCTCGGTCATGTAAGCACCGGCGTTAAGGCTCAAGGTGAGCACACCAGCGGTGAGCACATCAATGGGCTGTCCTGTCATCTGCGGCAGACCGAAGTAGAAGAAGAATGCCTGGACCAGCAGCGGGGTACCTCGGAAAATGGACACGTAGATGGTGGCAATGGCGCGCAGGATCTTGCTTTCGGCAACCTTGAAGAAGCCGAACACAACACCGATCACCAAGGCGATGACCAGGGAAAGGACGGTGGCGACCATGGTCAGCCACAAGCCCTTCATAAGGGCGGGGAAGCTGTCCTTGACGAGCTGGAAGAATCCGCCCTGTTGGGTAGCTTCGGCCTTGGCCAGGTACTTATCAAGAATGGCTTGGTACTCGCCGTTTGCCTTCAGCTCGGTCAGGCCGGTATTGAAGGCTTCCAGCAAGTCAGCATTTTGGCCCTTGTTCACGGCAAAGCCGTAGGAGCTACCCTGTTCCTTGTCGGTGACAATCTTCAGGCCGTTGTTCTGACTCACGCCATAGGCAAGCACCGGGTAATCGTCAAAGACGGCCACAGAGTTGCCGGCCTTGACGTCGTCGTACATGGTTGCCGAATCGGCGAGGGCCTTGACGGTGAAGCCGTACTGGTCCTTGATGGAGTTGGCGAAGGTTTCGCCCTCACTGCCGCGTTTGGCTGTGACGGTCTTACCCTTCAGATCAGTGTAGGTCTTGATGTCCTCATTGTTCTTGCCCACGGCCATCTGCACGCCGGAGTCAAAGTACGGGTCCGAGAAGTCAAAGACATTCTTGCGCTCATCGGTGATGGACATGCCGGCAATCACGCCAGCAACCTGGTTGGACTGCAGTGCCTGCAGTGCCGCGTCAAAGCCCAGTGACTTGATGTCCACTTCGAAGCCTTGATTCTTGGCAATAGCATTCAGCAGATCCATGTCGATACCGACAAGGTTGCCGCTGCCATCACGGAATTCAAACGGGGCAAAGGTGGTGTCGGTGGCAATGGCAAATTTCTTGCCCTTGACGTCGGCGTGCTGCACTGCGGTGTTGAGCGATGCCGGGGCGGACAGGCTCAACGCTGAGGCGCCACCCATCCCGAGCAACATGAATACAACAGTAAAAAGGGCGGCGAGGGCGGCAAATTTGCCGCCACTGCGTCGCCGAAGAGGCAGAAGCCTGAGCATAAATTTTCCCTCACAACGGTATCGCGCCCCAGTTGGGACGAATGAAGTACCCCTCGACGTTACAGCCTTTAGGTCAATCATGCGAGACGCATCACGATTCGGTATCAGTATTTGCGCTACCGCACCAGTCGCGTCCACACATAAAGACATATTTCAGCTCATGAACGGGCACCGGGATGGCGAATTTAGCCGTAGTACAGCCGTTCAAACACGGCCCGCGCCCTACGGGTCAGACCCAGATAATCGTCCTCAAAGGCAGCGGCGTTACCAGGTTCGTAGCCGCACCATCGGGCGACTGCCTCCAAGTCACCTCTGGCGGACGGGAGAAGATCGGAGTTCTTTCCTGTCCACATGACATTGGCGTTGCGGATTTTTCCGGCCAGCCGCCACGCTGCTTCCAAGACGGCCGCGTCCTCATCGTCCACCAAACCTAGGACGCGAGCGGCTTCCAGCGCCGGCAGAGTCTGTGTGGTTCGCAGAGACTCATGCGCATGGGCGTGCTTCAGTTGCCACAATTGCACCAGCCACTCGACGTCGCTGAGGCCACCCCGGCCAAGTTTGACGTGCCGGGCCGGGTCGGCGCCGCGAGGCAACCGTTCCCCTTCCATTCGGGCCTTGATCCTCTTGATCTCCCGCTGATCATCCTCGGAAAGCACCTTTGGGTAGCGCACCGGATCGGCCATGGCCACAAAGTCCCGGGCCAGATTGTCCGAACCAGCCATGGGGCGTGCCCGAAGCAGAGCCTGAGCTTCCCAGGCAGATGACCAGCGGCCGTAGTATTCCGCGTAGGCGTCCAGCGAACGAACCAACGGCCCATTCCGACCTTCCGGACGCAAATCAGCGTCGATACTCAGAACCCGTTCGGCCTGGATTGCAGGGCGCACCGGGGCGGTGAGCAGCGACATCAGTTTTTGCACAATGGCTTTGGCTTGCTGGTTTGCGGCATCCACGCGATCCTCCGAGACACCGGGAACCGGCTGATGGACAAACAACACGTCAGCATCAGAGCCGTACCCAATCTCCCGCCCGCCTTGGCGGCCCATGGCTACGACCAGCACACTGGTCAGCGGCTCTGTGCCTGCCTGAACGGCCGTCTCGGCAATCATCAGGGCGCCCAGAACGGCAGCCCTATCGGCGTCGCTGAGTGCCTCGGACACCTGATCCTGATCCAACAACCCGGAGCTATCGGCAATGCCAATACGTAAGATTTCCCGCTGCCGCAACAACCGCAGAAGCCGTACTGCCTCGCCTGTTTCACTATGGCGGCCAAGTTTGGAGCGGATTTCTGTCCACTGAGCTTCGAAACTCAGCGGCACCAGTTCCTTGGAGTTCCCCAGCCAGGCAGTTGCCTCGGGCGAGACCTCCAACAAGTCACTGACAAGACGGGAACTGGAGAGTAAATGACACAGGCGTTCAGCCGCGGCCTGGTGGTCGCGCAGCATGCCAAGGTACCAATGGGACGTTCCCAGCGCCTCGCTGACGCGGCGGAAGGCGAGCAGTCCGGCGTCGGGGTCTACTCCATCTGCCAGCCAGCCAAGCAGGACCGGCAAGAGCTGACGCTGCAGCGCAGCACGCCGGCTGACTCCTGCGGTGAGGGATTCAATGTGCCGCACGGCTCCGGCCGTGTCCCTGTAACCCAGTGCAGCGAGGCGCGCGCGGGCGGCGTCGGAGGTCAACGCGGCATCCTCGGCGCTCAGGTGTGCGGCCGTGGCCAGGATGGGGCGGTAGAAGATTTGTTCATGCAAGGAGCGCACGGAACGCTTCACCTTCACCCAGTCGGCCTCAAGCGAATCAGCGCTGGGGCGCTTCATGCTCAAGGGCCCCTCCAACGCTCGGGCCAGGGCGCGTAATTGCTCAGGCGCGGTGGGCATGGCGTGAGTGCGGCGCATCTGCACGAGCTGGATCCGGTGCTCAAGCACACGCAGGTAGGTGTAGTGGCGCAACAGCAGCGCTGCATCGGTGCGGCCAATATATCCGGCCATGGTCAGTGCATTAATGGCCTGTGTGGTGGACCGTAAACGAATGCTGGAGTCAGTCTTCCCATGCACCAATTGCAGCAGCTGGACAGTGAATTCAACGTCGCGCAGCCCACCCTTGCCCAGCTTGATCTGACGCTCCGCGTCGGCGTCACGAATGCTTGCCGTCACGCGTCGACGCATGGCTTGGACGGACTCCACGAACCCATCCCGCTCGGAAGAGTTCCAAATCAGCGGCGCCACAGCCGCCTCAAATTCCAGGCCCAGCTCCCGGTCCCCGGCAATGGCACGGGCCTTCAGAAGTGCTTGGAACTCCCAGCTCTGCGCCCAACGGTGGTAGTAGGCCATGTAGGAATCAAGGGTGCGTACCAGCTGGCCGTCTCTACCTTCCGGGCGCAGATTAGCATCCACTTCCCACAGGCCCGGCTCACGTTCTGGGGCGTAAATGATGCGTGAGATGGCGCTGGCCAGAGCGTTGCCGACCCTGACCATCTCGCCTTCATCCAAGGCGATGGAGTCGCTACTGGGCTCGGCTTTAGCGCTGTCGCTGGGGTTGGGGCTGGGGCTGGGGTCCACTTCCGTGGGAGGTTCATCCAGCGCCACGACGTACATGACGTCGACGTCGGAGATATAGTTCAGTTCCCGCGCGCCACACTTGCCCATCCCGAGCACGGCAAAACGCAGTGCGGCAACCTTCTCGGCACCCATGGTTGCGCCCACTTCGGTCCGAGCTACGGCCAAGGCCGCCTCGAGCGCAGCCGCCGCCAAATCTGCCAGCTCAGCCCCCACCTTTGGCATTGCCTCCAAGGGAGACGGTGCTGCTAGGTCTCGCAACGCCAGCTCACACAGGTGCCTGCGGTATTTGGTCCGCAAGGCGATGCGCGCCTCGGTTCCGGACAGCTGCGCAACGGGACGCCCCGACGTCGGATCCGCCCCTACAGCCTCCAGCAACGAGGCCCGCAGTGCGGCTCCGTCTGCAGCGTCTGGGCTGGAGCTGACGGACGGGTCCACCACGTCAAGATGTTCCGGGTGGCGCATGAGGAATTCCGCCAACGCCTCCGAGGCTCCTAAAAGCCGAAACAGGGACACATTGGAAACCGTGGCCCCGGAGACTGGATCCGTGACGCTCAACAGTTCGCGGCTGGCTGGTACGGCACTGAGTAGCCGTACCAGCGATTGCAGGGCCATATCCGGATTGTCGGCCACGGCCAACGCATCGAGTAGCTCTGCCTGGTCAAGGTCTGCAAGTTCGGTGAATCCGAGGAACCGCTCACAGGTTTTCAGATCGGAGAAGCCACGGGATATCAGGGTGCGCGTCAGAGAGCTCATGGCAGTGGGTTAGAGCACCCCGAGGTAGCGGTTGATCTCGTAGGGGGTGACCTGGAGGCGGTATTCCTGCCATTCGGCACGCTTGTTGCGCAGGAAGTTTTCAAACACCTGCTCGCCCAGAATCTCGGGCATGAGCTCTGATTCTTCCATCTGGCGCACAGCATCATGGAGGCTCGAGGGCAGCGGATCGTGTCCCATGAGACGGCGTTCTGCACTGGTCAGAGTGCTGATGTCTTCCACCGCTGCGGCGGGAAGTTCGTAGCCTTCTTCAATGCCCTTGAGCCCGGCACCGAGCAACACGGCGTAGGCAAGGTACGGGTTGGCAGCGGAATCGATCCCGCGGTATTCCAGACGTGCGGCTTGGCCCTTGCCCGGCTTGTAGAGCGGCACGCGCATCAGGGCTGAACGGTTGTTGTGGCCCCAGGAAAGGTAGCTGGGAGCCTCTCCCCCACCCCAAAGACGCTTGTAGGAATTCACGAACTGGTTGGTCACGGCGGTGAATTCCGGGGCGTGCTTGAGGATTCCGGCCATGAACTGGCGCGCAGTTGTTGAGAGCTGGAATTCGGCGCTCGGATCGTAGAAGGCGTTACTGTCGCCCTCGAACAGCGAGAAGTGAGTATGCATGCCGGAGCCCGGGTGGTCCGAAAACGGCTTTGGCATGAACGTGGCGTATGTACCCTGCTGGATAGCCACCTCGCGGATCACGGTGCGGAACGTCATGATGTTATCGGCTGTCGCCAGCGCATCGGCGTAACGCAAATCAATTTCGTTCTGCCCCGGGCCACCTTCGTGGTGGCTAAACTCGACGGAGATGCCAACGTCTTCGAGCATGGTCACCGCGGTGCGGCGGAAGTCCTGGGCAACACCACCGGGCACGTGGTCAAAGTAGCCGGCCTGGTCCACGGGTACAGGGATACCGTCAGGTCCGGGGCGGTCCGACTTCAGCAAGTAGAACTCAATTTCAGGGTGCGTGTAGCACGTGAAGCCCATGTCTGCGGCCTTGGCCAGAACCCGCTTCAAGACGTTGCGCGGATCAGCTGCGGAGGGCTCGCCGTCGGGAGTCAATACGTCGCAGAACATGCGTGAGGTCTGTTCCGTCTTGCCGTTTCCGCGCCAGGGCAGGATCTGGAAGGTGGACGGGTCCGGCTGGGCCAACATGTCCGATTCGAATACCCGAGCCAATCCCTCAATGGCCGAACCATCGAAGCCCAGACCTTCTTCGAAGGCGCCTTCAACTTCGGCCGGGGCCAGTGCCACAGATTTCAGGCTGCCTACGACGTCGGTAAACCACAGGCGCACAAACCGAACATCGCGCTCCTCAATGGTGCGCAGCACAAACTCCTGTTGACGGTTCACGTACGGGCCTCTTCCTTCGGTCACCAACACCTGGCTCCATTTGCGGGCAGGTGGCGGACTGGTTTGTGGCAGGTGGGTTGCCTGCAGTCATAACTCTACTAACTAGTGTGGCGCCCCATGCCCAATCCACGCGGGGAATCGTAATAAGCTGAGTTCATGTCACCCACAAGCATCCCTGACTCAACCGCGTCCGCCGAGCTGGCGGCACCCTACGGTGCTGGCGCAGCCGCCCAAACCGGAACCCCCAGCGGCATTCCTGCCACAGCCGCCAAGGTCCGCACCCACCACCTGCTGGCGGCCAAGGCGGCGGGGAAGAAATTTGCCATGTTGACGGCTTATGACCAGTACACGGCACAAATTTTTGATGAAGCTGGCATTGAAGTGCTGCTGGTGGGCGATTCCGCCTCGAACAACGTCTTGGGCAACGAGACCTCACTGCCCATCACCCTCGATGAGATGATCATCTTCTCTCGCGCGGTGACGGCCGGAGCCAAGCGCGCCTTGGTGGTGGCCGATCTGCCCTTCGGTAGCTATGAGCAGTCACCCGAGCAGGCCATCGCCTCCTCGGTTCGTCTCATGAAGGAGGGCCTGGTCCACGCCGTCAAGATGGAAGGCGGCGCCTACTACGCCCCCACCGTGCGTGCCCTGACGCAGGCTGGTGTGCCGGTCATGGCGCACATTGGGTTCACCCCGCAGAGCGAACACATGCTGGGCGGCTACCGGGTTCAGGGCCGCGGCGAGATGGCCCAGATCATGATTGACGACGCCGTTGCCCTGGCTGAGGCTGGCGCGTTCTGTGTGTTGATGGAAATGGTTCCCGCCGAAACCGCTACCGCTGTGGACGCCGCCGTGACTGTGCCCACCGTGGGCATTGGTGCCGGTAACTCCACCACCGGGCAGGTACTGGTATGGCAGGACATGGCCGGGTTGCGTACCGGCAAGATGGCCAAGTTCGTCAAGCAGTACGCCCAGATGCGCACCGTCCTGGCAGAGGCGGCCCGTGAATATGGTGAGGAAGTCCGCACCGGAGTCTTCCCCGGCCCCGAGCACACGTTCTAACCGAGGTTTAGACGCACCACACCATCGGGTAGCTGCGTATAAGCAAACTGCACTTTGTTTATACGCAACGGGCCCGATCCGAGTTGCGGCAGTATGAGAGCACCGCAACTCGCCCGGGCGTGGCGTGCGTATAAGTAAAGTGGTTAATCTGAACGCACCAGTCCAGCAGTCACAGTGGTGACTTAGTCGTCGTCGGACTCTTCATCAAGGGCATCCGCCGCGGCGTTGCGTTCCTGGACCTTCGCCAACGCCTGCTCGGCTTCGGCGGCACTTTCATACGGTCCAATCAAGGACTTCCAGTCCGACTGGGCGTCCTTTTCCACGGTGTGGGTTTCTACGTTGTACCAATACTGCGACATGATGGTCTCCAACTTTCGTGATTGAACGCTTCTAACTGCTGCCATCATAGGACTTTCTGGCGGGCAAAAACTTATAGGATGATGGCATGTCTTCAACAGCAACCTCAGCACCCCTTGGCAAATTGGTCCCCGGCACTATCAGCCCGGAACTGGCCGTCCCCTTCTCCATACCTCGCCCCGAATACGTGGGCAAGGCCGGTCCGGCACCGTTCAAGGGCTCCGAGGTCAAGGATGCGCAGACGTTGGAGAAGATCCGCATCTCGAGCAAGATTGCGGCACAGGCCATTGTGGAGGTTGGCAAACACATTGTCCCCGGTGTCACCACTGACGCCTTGGACCGCATAGGCCATGAGTTCTTGTTGGACCACAAGGCATACCCGTCAACGCTGGGGTACCGCGGATTCCCCAAGTCACTGTGCTCCTCCATCAATGAGGTCATTTGCCACGGCATCCCGGACACTACGGTGCTGGAGGACGGGGACATTATCAACATTGACATCACGGCATTCAAGAACGGCGTCCACGGCGACACGAACTGGACGTTCACTGTGGGCGACGTTGATGAAGAGTCACGCCTGTTGGTGGAACGCACCCAAGAGTCCTTGAACCGCGCTATCCGCGCCGTAGCTCCGGGCCGGGAAATCAACGTCATTGGCCGCACCATCGCCTCCTACGCCAAGCGTTTTGGGTACGGGGTGGTGCGGGACTTCACCGGCCATGGCGTGGGCGAGGCCTTCCACACCGGCCTGATTATTCCGCATTATGACGCGGCCCCGGCGTACAACACTGTGATGGAAGAGGGCATGGTCTTCACCATCGAACCCATGCTGACCTTGGGAACCATTGATTGGGACATGTGGGCGGACGACTGGACGGTTGTCACCCGGGACCGCAAGCGCACAGCTCAGTTTGAACACACCATGGTTGTTACGGCCACAGGTGCAGAAGTCCTCACACTGCCGTAGCATTACCCGGTCACCACCTCTCCGCCAGCCATGGCACTTGTACGCGAAAATCCTTCTACCCTTGGAGCCTGCATGACTAAGAAGCACCCGTCCCGCACCACCGTCATTGGCATTGACATTGGCGGCACCGGCATCAAGGGCGGCATAGTCGACTTGGAAACCGGCGAGGTTGTGGGTGACCGCTTCCGGATCCCGACACCCAGCCCCTCCACACCGCAGGCGGTGGCCAAGGTAGTCAAGGAGATCGTCGATGAGCTCTCCGGCCGCAAGCACGCCCCCAGCGAAGACGCACCAGTAGGCATCACGTTCCCGGCCATCATTTCCCACGGCGTGTCGCGTTCGGCGGCCAATGTGGACAAGTCCTGGATCGATGCGAACGTGGATGAGATCTTCACGAACGAACTGGGCCGTGACGTTCAGGTCATGAACGACGCCGACGCTGCCGGTTTGGCCGAAGCCCGCTACGGCGCCGGCAAGGGCGTCAAAGGCACCGTTTTGGTCATCACCCTCGGCACCGGCATTGGCTCCGCGTTCATCTACAACGGCAAGCTCATCCCCAACGTGGAACTGGGCCACCTGGAACTCGACGGCTTCGACGCCGAGACGAAGGCTTCAGCCAGCGCCCGCGAACGCGACGGCATCAGCTGGGACGAGTACGCAGTCCGGCTTCAGCGTTACTTCTCCCACGTGGAATTCTTGTTCTCACCGGAACTGTTCATTATTGGCGGCGGTATTTCCAAGCGCAGCGAAGACTACCTGCCCCAGCTGGATCTGCGCACCAAGATTATCCCGGCCGAGCTGGCCAACAACGCCGGCATTGTGGGTGGCGCCTTGCAGGCGGCAGTACACTTCAAGCTGACCAAATAGCCTTCAGCTCAACAACCAAGGGTGTGTGCTCCAATCGTGACGATTGGAGCACACACCCTTTATTGTGAGAGAAGGTCCGGCTCATGCACTAGCGACTGCTATTGCTGGGTAGCGGAGGGATCCTCGGAAAGCAGCTGATCCTCGCTGCGCAGCTGGGCAATGGATGATTCAAAGTCTTCAAGTGATTCAAAGGCCTGGTAGACACTGGCGAACCGCATATAGGCCACCAAGTCCAGACGCCGCAGAGGTGCCAAAATGGCCAGCCCAACGTCATTGGCCTCAATCTCAGCCGCACCGCTGGCCCGGATGGACTCTTCGACCTCCTGCGCCAGCTTGGCGAGATCATCATCGGTGACGGGACGGCCCTGACAAGCCTTGCGGACACCACTAATGACCTTGCTGCGGCTGAACGGCTCCGCAACGCCGGAACGCTTGCTCACGGACAGGCTGGCGGTTTCAATGGTGCTGAATCTGCGGCCGCACTCGGTGCACTGCCGCCGTCGCCGGATGGATGAGCCGTCATCTGAAAGCCTTGAATCAACCACCCGGGAATCGGGATTACGGCAAAACGGACAGTACATGCAACCCCCTTCGGATCAAGATCATCTTTAGTCTAGGTTCTAAACTAAACAAACTACAATCGCGTAATTATCATGCAGACACGCCAGCTGTCTAGGGCAAGCGTCTAAGGAAATCGAACCGCTACGGCGTCTCCGTGCGCCGGCAGGCCTTCAGCACGCGAGAGCGTAATGACGTGTCCGGCCACTTGTGCCAACGCTTCCTTGTTGTAGTTGATCAACTGCACGGCGCGCAGGAACGTGGTCACGTTCAGGCCCGAGGAGAAGGCAGCTGTGCCACTGGTGGGCAGCACGTGGTTAGACCCGGCACAGTAATCGCCCAGGCTCACCGGGCTGTAGTCGCCCACGAAAATGGCTCCTGCGCTGGTGATCTGTGCGGCAACGCCGTCCGCATTTTCCGTCACCACCTCGAGGTGCTCGGCAGCGTAAGCGTTGCAAACTGCCACCCCTTGGGCGATGTCATCCACCAGCACAATGCCCGACTGCACGCCGCTAAGTGCCGTCTCCACGCGTTCGCGGTGAGTAGTTTTAGCTACTTGGAGCATCAATTCACGGTCGACGGCGTCCGCCAGCTCGAGCGAAGTGGTCACCAAAACTGATGCGGCGTTGGGATCATGCTCGGCCTGGCTGATGAGGTCCGCGGCAACAAAGACCGGGTTAGCCGTGTGGTCTGCCAGGACAGCAATTTCCGTGGCGCCAGCTTCAGAGTCAATACCAACAACACCCTTGACCAGGCGCTTGGCGGTGGCCACAAAAATGTTGCCTGGGCCCGTCACCACGTCAACGGGTTCTAGGGCTTCTCCCCCACCGTTTTCCGAGCTGCCGGCGGCTACACCGTAGGCGAACGCGGCGATGGCTTGGGCGCCACCCATGGCGTAGACCTCGTCAATGCCCAGCAGAGCTGCAGCGGCCAGGACCGTCAAGTCAGGAAGTCCGCCAAATTCCTTCTGCGGCGGAGAGGCCAAGGCCACCGACCCCACGCCCGCAGCCAGAGCAGGAACAACGTTCATCACTACCGAAGAAGGGTATGCGGCGAGACCGCCAGGTACGTAGAGCCCCACACGACGCACGGGGATCCAGTGGGAGGAGACCACTGCACCATCAGCCATGGGGTAGTCAACGTCAGCCGGCTTCTGCGCTTGGGCAAAGGCTTTGGCCCGGGTAATGGATTCTTCCAGCGCCGCACGCACGGCCGGGTCCAGCTCGGCCAGCGCTTGCGCCAGTGCCGCTGCGGGGACTCGGGGATGTTCTTGACTCACGCCGTCGAACTTGAGGGCAAGGCTAGCCAAGGCCGCGTGACCGTCGCGGCGCACGTCGGCAATGATGGTCTGCACGGCGGCTTCGGCGGTAGTCACGGTGGCGGAGGCGGTGCGGGGAACGGCACTTTTTAGCTCGGCCAGCGACAGGGTGTGCCCGCGGAGGTCCGTGCGGCGCAGGCGGACTGCTGATTCTGGGCTGGTGGCGGTTCCGGACGCTGAAGTTTCAAGGTTGCTCACAACAGTGAAGTTTACCCGTTGCCCGGCACCCATGTGGTCCAGGTCAGCGCAGTTACCGTTACTGGGCCGCTGCTTCTTTCATCTGAGGTTGCTGCGCCACTGTGGGCTCCGGCAAGTCGGCATCGGAACTCTCGTTGGCGGGAGGCACCAAATAGTGGGCAAAGTGGACCACGAACAGCACCGCGGCGCTGGCCAGCGGCCAGAGCAGGAGCACCGCGGGTGAACGCAGCGAGAAAATCATGCTGGGGCTGGGCAGATTATCCGGCACCGTCTGGAAGAGGTCCCCGGCGAACACACCGATGCGCCAGGCCAGCACCGAGCCGGCCAGCCCGGCAACGAGCAAGGCCAGCGTTGAGGACGCCGATCCCCAGATGAGCGCCGTCTTGCGTCCTTGACGCAACAAAAGCACTGCTGACAAAACGCCAGCCACGAGCATCAGAGCAGCCAGGGCTAGATCGCGCGGGAACCAGGTGGCGTAGTCCTTGCCGTCCCCGTAGATGGCACCTCCCGGGGCCAGCACAAACCATGCGACACCCATGACGGCGCCCAAAGCCAAACTGACGCGCATCCAGCGCTGCCAAACGGCGGCGGACCGGTTCGTTTTTCGAGACCTTGTGGACGGTGTCATCTGGGCCACGGAATCGTTCATCATTAGCCTTCCAAACAGGTGGGACCGAGCAATACTTTCAAGTCGCCAAAGAGCGACGGCGTGGGGTTGACCCGGTGGTGCAACGGCAGCTTCATGATTTTCATGGAGCGTGTTCCGGCAAGGTGCATCTTGACCTCGGTGTTGCCGCGGTGGTCATTGAGCACTGACTTCAGTGCCTCGAGAATCTGTTCGTTGGCTTTGTGTTCAGGCATGGAGATCACCAGCGGGCCGGACATGCCTTCGGTGAGGTCAGGAACGGTCATTTCCATGGCGTTCAAGGTGACGGCACCGTCGTCGCGCTTTTGAAGCCTTCCCTTGACAACCACAATCAAGTCCTCAGCCAACACGTTGGCAATGGGGCCGTAGGTCTGGCCGAAGAACATCACCTCAATGGAGCCGCCCAAGTCCTCGATTTCACACCGGGCATAGGGATTACCGCTGCTCTTGGCGATGCGACGTTGAAGGTTGGTGATCATGCCGGAAATGGTGATGATGTGCCCGTCCTGAGGGCCGTCGTCGCCCAAGAGCTGGGTGATGGACATGTCAGCGTTCTGACTGAGGATGCCTTCGAGCCCACGCAGGGGATGGTCAGAGACGTAGAGGCCCAGCATGTCGCGTTCAAACGCCAGCTTGTCTTTCTTTTCCCATTCGGGCAGGTCCGGGATCTCTGTGATGAGAGCCGATTCGGGTTCCTCTTCCCCACCGATGCCGGCGAAGAGGTCAAATTGGCCCACCGCCTCGTTGCGCTTGATCCCAATGACGGAGTCAACAGCTTCTTCGTGAATCATGGCCAGCGCACGCCGGGCATGACCCAGAGAATCGAAGGCACCGGCCTTAACGAGAGATTCAATGGTGCGTTTGTTACAGACCACCGCGGGAACCTTCATCAGGAAGTCGGAGAAGCTTTCAAAGTTCCCCTTCTCCTTGCGCGCATCCACCAGTCCGTTGACCACGTTGGCACCAACATTGCGAATGGCACCCATGCCGAAGCGGATATCGTGACCCACCGGAGTGAAGTTCAAGGCAGATTCGTTGACGTCCGGGGCCAGCACCGTAATGCCCATGTGGCGGCACTCGTTCAGGTAGAGGGCAAGTTTGTCCTTGTCATCGCCAACGCTTGTCAGCAGCGCAGCCATGTATTCGGCCGGGTAATGCGCCTTAAGGTAGGCGGTCCAGTAGCTAATGACGCCATAAGCCGCCGAGTGGGCCTTGTTGAAGGCGTAATCGGAGAACGGCAGCAAAATGGCCCACAGGGTGGTGACAGCAGCATCGGAGTAGCCGTTGTCCATCATGCCCTGATGGAAGCCGGCGTACTGCTTATCCAGCTCCGACTTCTTCTTCTTACCCATGGCACGGCGCAAAATATCGGCACGGCCCAGCGAGTAGCCTGCCAGCTTCTGCGCAATCGACATAACCTGCTCTTGATACACGATCAGCCCGTAGGTACCCCCCAGAATCTCGGCCAGAGGTTCCTCCAGCTCGGGGTGGATGGGGGTAATCGGCTGCAGACCGTTCTTACGCAAGGCGTAGTTGGTGTGTGAATCGGCACCCATGGGACCTGGCCGGTACAGGGCCAAGACGGCGGAAATATCCTCAAAGTTATCCGGGCGCATGAGCTTGAGTAGCCCACGCATGGGGCCACCGTCCAGCTGGAAAACGCCCAGCGTGTCGCCGCGAGCCATGAGCTCATAAGATCCGGCGTCGTCGAGTTCCAGCGTCTCCAAGTCAAGGTCGACATTTTGGTTGGCCTTGATGTTTTCCAGCGCGTCAGTGATGATGGTGAGGTTTCGCAACCCCAAAAAGTCCATCTTGATCAGGCCAAGGCCTTCACTGGTGGGGTAGTCAAACTGGGTGATGACCTGCCCGTCCTGGATGCGGCGCATGATCGGAATGACATCGATGATGGGATCCGAGCTCATGATCACACCGGCGGCGTGCACACCCCACTGGCGTTTGAGCCCTTCGAGTCCCTTGCCCAGTTCAAAGACCTTGGCGGCCTCGGGATCGGTGTTCATCAAGTTCCGGAAGTCCGCTGCCTCGCTGTAGCGCTTGGCCTCGGGGTTCTCAATGTCATTGAGCAAGATGTCCTTGGCCATGACGGCCGGAGGAAGGGCCTTGGTCAGCATTTCGCCCATGCTGAAGGGGTGGCCCAGTACGCGTGAAGCATCCTTCAACGCCTGCTTGGTCTTGATGCTGCCATAGGTGACGATCATGGCGACGCGCTCATCGCCGTACTTTTCGGTCACATACTTAATGACCTCATGGCGGCGACGATCATCGAAGTCAACGTCAAAGTCAGGCATGGAGACGCGCTCAGGGTTCAGGAAGCGCTCAAAGATTAGCCCGTGATGGATCGGGTCCAGGTCGGTGATACGCATGGCATAGGCCACCATGGAGCCGGCACCGGAACCTCGGCCGGGACCAACGCGAATGCCGTGGTCCTTGGACCAGTTGATGAAGTCAGCAACCACCAGGAAGTAGCCGGGGAAGCCCATCTTGATGATGACGCCCAACTCATAATCGGCCCGCTCACGCACATCGTCCGGGATGCCCTTGGGGTAGCGGTACTTCAGGCCGGCGTCGACCTCTTTAACCAGCCAGGAGGTTTCATCGTCACCCGGCGGGCAGGGGAAACGCGGCATGTAGTTGGCGTTGGTGTTGAAGGAAACTTCGCACCGCTCGGCGATCAACAGGGTGTTATCGCACGCCTCCGGAAGCTCGGAGAACAGCGCCCGCATTTCGGCCGGTGATTTCAGGTAGTAGCCGCTGCCGTTAAACGCGAAGCGCTTGCCACCCTGATCGTAGGTGGGTTCGGTCAGCGTGGAGGCAGATTGCAACGCCAGCAGAGCCTCGTGCGCCTTCGCGTCGTGCTCGTGGGTGTAGTGCAGATCATTGGTGGCAACCAGCGGAATCGCCAGTTCTTTGGCGAGGCGGAGCAGATCCTTGGTCACCCGGCGCTCAATGTCCAGACCGTGGTCCATGAGCTCACAGAAGTAGTTTTCTTTGCCAAAGATGTCCTGGAACTCGGCCGCGGCAGCCTTGGCCTCGTTGTACTGGCCCAAACGCAGACGTGTCTGGACCTCGCCTGAGGGGCAGCCGGTGGTGGCAATAAGTCCCGGGTGGTATTCGTTGAGCAGGTCCCGGTCCAGGCGCGGGTACTTGCCCATGGGCGAATCCAAGGACCCAATCGAGGAGGCGCGGAACAAGTTGCGCATGCCTTGGTTGTTGTAGCTCAGCAGCGTCATGTGCGTGTAGAAGCCACCACCGGAGACATCGTCCTTCTTCTGCGCCTCTTCCGTACGCCACTTCACCCTGGTCTTGTCGGTGCGGGCCGTACCGGGGGTGACGTAGGCTTCCACGCCAATGATGGGCTTGATGCCGGCGTCGGTGGCCTTTTTCCAGAAGTCGAAGGCACCAAACAAGTAACCGTGATCAGTGGTGGCCAGAGCGGGCATTTGGAGCCGCTTGGCCTCGTCAAAGAGTTCGGTTAGGCGCGCTGCACCGTCCAGCATGGAATATTCGGTGTGCGTATGAAGATGAACAAAACTGTCAGTCGATGAGCTAGCCACCGAACCATTCTAGTGCTGATTCTCCGCCCCTCTCTCCCAACGCCGCACCACTTTACGGCGTCAGCGGGCCAACGCCGCACCACTTCCCGGGGGCCATAAGCGAACCCCGCGCCACGGAGACGATAGGGTATTCGAGAAATACCGCCGTAAAGTGATGCGGGGTTCGTGAAATACCGCTGTAAAGTGATGCGGCGTTCGAGAAATACCGCCGTAAAGTGATGCGGGGTTGCTAGTGTTCGCCGCGAAGGTGATCCAGGGCGTACTCCAGGTCCTGCGGGTATGGGCTGGTGACGCTGACCCACTCCCCCGTGGCTGGGTGCGTGAATCCGAGCTTGTGGGCGTGCAGCCATTGGCGGGTCAGCCCCAGCTCGGCGGCCAAAGAGGGGTCGGCACCATACGTGAGGTCACCGGCGCAGGGGTGTCGCAGCGCAGAAAAGTGCACGCGAATTTGGTGTGTGCGGCCCGTCTCCAGGTGCACCTCCACCAGCGTCGCCTTGCCAAACGCCTCCAGCACCTCGTAATGGGTTATGGAGGGACGGCCATCTTCAATGACGGCAAAGCGCCAGTCATGACCCGGGTGTCGACCGATAGGGGCATCAATGGTGCCCTGAAGCGGATCCGGCAAGCCCTGAACCACTGCGTGGTAAATCTTCTCCACAGTCCTTTCCCGGAAGGCCTGCTTCAGCACGGTGTAAGCGTGCTCGGTCTTGGCCACCACCATGGCGCCGGAGGTGCCCACGTCCAGGCGGTGCACAATGCCCACCCGTTCCTGCGCGCCTGAGGTGGAGATGCGGAAGCCGGCCGCAGCCAGCCCGCCCACTACTGTGGGACCAACCCAGCCCGGAGACGGGTGTGCCGCGACGCCCACGGGCTTGTCAACCACCACGAAGTGCTCATCATCGAGCAAGATGTTCAACCCGTCCACGGGCTCCACCACAACTTCGAGAGGATCTTTACGTTCAGGAATGGTGACCTGGATGCTGGCGCCAAGGACGAACTTGTCGCTCTTGCCCACGGCTGCACCGTTTTGCAGGACATTACCCTCGGTGCACAACAGTGCCGCAGCGGACCGGGAGATGCCCAGCAGTGCTGCCAGTCCGGCGTCGGCCCGGCTTCCGGACACGTCCTCTGGAATCAAGAATGTCTCAGTCATTGCGTTCCTCGTTATCTGAATTCTGTGCGTCTGGAGTCTTCGCTTCCGTGGCCGCGTCGTCGCTCGCCTTGCCGGACGTGCTCGCCTCTGCCTTGGAGCCGTCCATGCCGATGCCTAACAGGGTCAAAAGGCAGATCACAATGACCCCGCCCACCACGGCCATATCTGCCATGTTGAAGATGGCGAAGTTGGGGAAGGAAATGAAGTCAACCACGTGCCCCATGGCGAACGACGGCGGACGCAACAGCCGGTCTGTCAGGTTACCGAGGGCGCCACCCAAGACCAGCCCCAAGCCAATAGCCCACCAGATGGAGGCAATCCTGCGCGAGAAGATCACGATTGCGACGGAAACGCACGCCATAATGATGGTGAAAACCCACGTGAAGTTCTCACCAATGGAGAAGGCAGCACCGGAATTGAGGATGTGGTACCACTGCAACACCCCTGGAATGACGGGGATCTTCTCCCCAATTTCCATGGTGGAGCTCACCCACCATTTGGTGAGCTGGTCACATACGTAGGCAAAGGCGCCAACGCAGAGCCAGATCCACCAATAGTGGCGGCGGGGCTTGGCAGCGGGTGCCGTAGCCGGCAAAGAGTTCTCGCTCATGACACTTTCGGTTGTTTGAGTGGTTCGGGCAAAAGGTTCTTCTCAATCATAGGCGGCTATCCCTGCCACCCCATGACGAGGGTGTTGTGCGTTGCCTTGGATCCAAAACTGGTTTAACAAACTAAAGCCGGTGGAACAAGTTTCCTTGCACCACCGGCTTTGAGTTTTTCAGGCTAGGACTCCAGGCTGCTCTCGGTGAAATCCGGGGCAGCCACTGAGCCGCGTGCGTCCAAGTCGCGCAGCTGGCCTTCAATGTAGCTCTTCAGGCGTGAGCGGTAATCGCGCTCGAAGCCGCGAAGCTGCTCAACCTTACGCTCAAGGACTGAACGCTGCTGCTCCAGGGCGCCGAGCGTCTTACGGCTCTTCTCCTGGGCATCGTTGACGAGCGTGCTGGCTTCGATCTGCGCCTCAGCGATGATCTTGTCGCGCTGCTCAACACCTGCGTTGACGTATTCGTCATGCAAGCGCTCGGCCAAGGCGATAACGCCGCTGGCTGACTGTGCGGAGGAAAGCGGAGCTGCCGGAGCAGGCGCTGCCTCTACCTTTTCTTCAACAACGGGTTCCGGAGCCTTGACGGGCTCCTTGACCTCAGGCTCAACGACAACGGGCTCGGCCTTGGCCGGCTCGGGTTCCTTGGCCAGCAGCGGGGCTACGGGAGCCGGAGCTGCTGCGGTGTTGGAACCACCGTCTGCGAGCTGCTTGCGCAGCTCGTCGTTTTCCTGATGGAGTCGGCGAAGCTCGACGACGATCTCGTCAAGAAAATCGTCGACTTCGTCCTGGTCATAGCCTTCACGAAACTTTGTCGGCTGGAACCGCTTGTTGACAACGTCTTCTGGCGTAAGCGCCATCTAGTCACCTCATTGGTCTTATGTGAGTCAGAAACCGGCCGAAACCTGCCCGGACTACGGTACCGAATACAAATCGGGAGATCTGAACTTGGGTCTTTCGCTTTTACAATATAACTTTTCGTCGACGAAAACTAACGACGCGACACTAACCGGCAAAACTTCTTGTGATACTCATCCCAATACCGACTGCAACAAGCAATAAAAGGAAGCCAATATCCAGGGCCACGGCACCGATTTTAAGTGGCGGAATCATGGCCCGTAACTTGCGCAAAGGCGGATCGGTCAGTCGGTAAACCACTGAGGCGCCTACCAAAGCCGCACCCTTGGGGCGCCAGTCGCGAGCAAACACCTGAATCCAGTCAAAGACCATACGTAGCAGCAGCGTCAGGAAGTAGAGCAGCAGGAGCAGGTACAGGAGAGCAAAGACAATTGTCACGCGTGTGCACACAATCACTAGGTGGCGGGAAGGGAACCGGCAATAAAGGAAGAGCCTTGCAACCAGAGTAAAGCAATGAGCGCGGGATTTCCCCGGCCCCACTGGTACTTGGCCTCATCAGCTTAACGAACTGCCCGGACACAAAGTGCCCGGGCAGTTGTATAAAATCTGTTTTGTTTCGTTGTGCGACTAGCTTTGGTTGAAGAACGCCGCCTGAGTGTCGGAGATTTTCTTGTCATCGCCCAAAACTTCGATGTAGGACGGTGAGAGCAGGAACACCTTGTTGGTGACCCGCTCGATGGAGCCACGAAGACCGAAGACCAGGCCGGCGGAGAAGTCCACCAGGCGCTTGGCGTCGGCTTCGCCCATGTCGGTGACGTTCATGATGACAGGAATGCCATCCCGAAAGCTCTCCCCAATGATTTTGGCATCATTGTAGGAACGAGGATGGACTGTGGTGATCTGGCGCAAACTTTCAGCCTCTTCCCGGGTAGATGCAGCACGCTTGATGGGGGTTACCGGAGCGCGGTATTCGTCATCGCCGGCTTTGGGTGCGGCCGGTTCAACGGCGGCGGTCGGAGCCGGAGCAACGTCGCGTTCAAACACGTCTGCGTGGGTGTCCTCTTTAGGCAACGTCGGCGCGTACTCCGCGTCGTAGTGCTCGTCACCGTCGGCGAGCCCAAGAAAGATCATTGTCTTGCGCATAGCGCCAGCCATGGTTGCTCCTCATTAGTGTGCAAAGCTAGAAAACTCTGTGTTCAAAACGCTACAGCACCACGGGACGGGGGCCGAGGATATCGGAACCGACACGCAGGTGTGTCGCCCCGACCGCCATGGCCGCCTCCAAATCGTGGCTCATGCCAGCTGAAATGCCTGTGGCGTTTGGGTGCTCCGCTACCAGCCTCGCCGAGATGGCCGCCAGCAGTTCGAAGGCTGGCGCCGGGGCCACACCCAGAGGAGCCACCGCCATGACCCCGGCGAGCCGCAGATGGGGCGATCCGGCGATCTGTTCTGCCAGTCTTAGGACGTCCGACGGCGCGGCCCCTCCCCTTCCGAGGGACGGAGCAGCGGGGCCAGCCCCATTGCCCAGATCCGCATAGGCTTCGGAGAGATCCACTTGAATGAAACACTCCAGCGGATCCCGGCCACTGGAGTCGCGTTCCCTCGCCATCGCATTGGCCAAGGCGCCAATGAGCGAATCTCTGTCTATGGACTGCACGGAGTGAGCGTAAGCCGCCACCGACTTGGCTTTGTTTTTCTGCAACTGGCCAATGAAGTGCCAGCGGAGTGGCGCCGTACCTGCGGATGCCACCTCCAAGGACTTGGCAGCAGCTTCCTGGTCCCGGTTTTCGCCGACGTCGGCCACACCAAGGCTGCTCAGGCGCAGCACATCGGCGCCAGGATGGAATTTGGTCACGACGATGAGCGTGGGTCCGCCAGTACCGGACGTAGCAATGCCGGATGGGGCAGAACCGGAAGGGGCAACGACTGACTGGGCGGCGCTGATGCGCGCCTTGACCACGGCTAGGCGTTCGGCAAGCTGGAGTGTGCGGGGGTCCTGAGAAGTCATGGAATTATTTGCTTTCACTGCGCAATTGCTGGGGACTAGCAGGCTGCGGATGCACCCAACAGCCAAGTGACCGTGGACGGGAGCCTACTATCGGGACGAGACGGCGAAGCCAATGAAACGCCCTTCAGGCGAACCGTCGCTCATGGAACGGCGATGCGAGTAGAACTCGGGGTTTTCTAGTGTGCACTCACCACTGGCATGGGCACTGACGTTGTTGGCCCCCAATTGAGCCAGAACGGCAGCGGGCAAATCCAACGCTGGCGTGCCCCACGAGGTGGTGGCAAAGGATGCAGGCACCTTCCGGGCCACGGCGGCCCGCATGGTCTCGGGAACTTCGTAGCACTGACCGCAAACGCTCGGGCCTAGCCATGCCTCAATGGATCCGGCCCCGGCTGCGCGCATGCTGGCGACAACGGCTCCCACCACATCGGCCTCAACCCCGGGGCGCCCGGCATGGGCAACAGCTAGGATCACTCCTCCATCTGCGGTATCACCGACAAGCACCACGGGGACACAATCGGCAACCATGACGGCAAGAGCAGCACCCGTGGAGACCATGGCGTCAGCTGTTGGCGCTGCCCTTGGCACCTCACGGAACGCGGAGCTGCCGTTGGTGGGCGGCTGCTCCCCGGAACTCTCCTCCGCCACGGGGGACCCTGCAGGGTCGCCTACCTCGCCAGTGCTTGCACTCTCTGAAATCGTGGCCACCACGTTTCCGTGGACCTGATTCATAAAGGCAGGTGACACCGGTGAGCCAGCCGTCTGGGACAGTGCGGCATTTAGCGCAGCACGCCGGAGGATGACTGCGTGCTCGTCGTCTCCAACGTGAAAGGCCAGGTTGCCTGTTTCCGTGCCGGTGAAACCGACCCAAATTCCTGGCCGCACCTGCTGAGCGGAAAACATAGAAGACAACCTGACCATTCATGAACGTTCGGCGTGCCGGCGGCGGTAGGCGCCGGCACGTACTGCTTACTTGAGGAAGTCGGGGACATCCAGGTCATCGGAACGGTGTCCGGTGAGGTCTGGCTCCACGATAGCTGGCAGTTCTACATCAAAACCACCGTCAGCGGGAACGTGAGATGCCGACTGCTGGCCCCACTGGTTCAGGTTGGTCACCGATGCGCTGCTGGGCACGGCGGCGGGGGCCGGCGGGACAACG
Organism: Arthrobacter alpinus; assembly: GCF_001445575.1. Classification (NCBI taxonomy): domain Bacteria; kingdom Bacillati; phylum Actinomycetota; class Actinomycetes; order Micrococcales; family Micrococcaceae; genus Arthrobacter; species Arthrobacter alpinus. The sequence continues at coordinate 3,167,403 of NZ_CP013200.1, forward strand.
GTGGCAGCAGGCTCTGTGGCTACGGGGGCAGCATCGGGGGCATCGAAGCCTGCGGCGATGACAGTGACACGGACCTCGTCACCCAGGGCGTCGTCAATGACGGCACCGAAGATGATGTTGGCCTCGGGGTGAGCCACTTCCTGAACGAGGCGAGCTGCCTCGTTGATTTCGAACAATCCAAGATCGGAGCCACCCTGAACAGAAAGCAGCACGCCGTGCGCACCGTCAATGGAAGCTTCCAGCAACGGGGAGGCGATGGCCAGTTCCGCAGCCTTGACGGCGCGGTCCTCGCCGCGGGCCGAACCGATACCCATCAGAGCCGAGCCAGCGCCCTGCATAACAGACTTCACGTCTGCAAAGTCAAGGTTGATCAGGCCGGGGGTGGTGATGAGGTCGGTGATGCCCTGGACGCCGGACAGCAGCACCTGATCGGCGGAACGGAAGGCATCCATGACGGAGACGTTGCGGTCGCTGATGGACAGCAAGCGATCGTTCGGGATGACGATCAGGGTGTCGACTTCGCCGCGCAACTCTTCGATGCCGTTATCGGCGCTGGAAGCGCGACGGCGGCCTTCGAAGGTAAACGGACGCGTGACTACACCAATGGTCAGGGCGCCGAGGGAACGGGCGATCCGGGCCACCACGGGGGCGCCACCGGTTCCGGTTCCGCCGCCTTCGCCGGCTGTTACGAACACCATGTCAGCGCCACGCAGGACTTCTTCAATCTCTTCCTGGTGGTCTTCTGCTGCCTGCCGGCCAACCTCCGGGTTGGCGCCGGCACCGAGGCCACGCGTCAGTTCGCGTCCAACATCAAGCTTGACGTCGGCGTCACTCATCAACAGCGCCTGAGCGTCTGTGTTGATGGCGATGAATTCAACGCCGCGCAGACCCACGTCAATCATGCGGTTCACTGCATTTACGCCGCCACCGCCGATGCCGACGACTTTGATGACTGCCAAGTAATTCTGGGGTGCTGCCACGTTACGTGTCCCTTGTTCGTATGTTGCTGGAAGATCAAAAAAGCGTACCTTGCCACCAAAAAATCAATGCGCTTGCAAGCTGCCAGCATCAATCCTGGGAGCAACCTTGAAGCAATGCCTGAAGCCTTGGTAGCTTAACCTTCAAGTTGAAGGTTATAGTTATGTCAACTAACTCTTGTCTGTGACGTTATGGCGCATCTGCTCCGCATGCAATTACCGCCACCGCGTGTCGCCCGAATCCGCGAAAAAAACGTCCAAAACGCCTCTTTTGTGTCCTCTTGCGCACACTCCGGCCAACTGTGGCCGCCGACACCAAAGTATCATCTGGTGACCGGATGGCGTGGTGCACTGACATCAAACACCTTTGCTGGCACCGGAGCGGGCTTCCCCGCCGGGACCGTGGGTAACGGGGCATTGAGCAGTGCTTCCAGTACCTGAGCCTTCAGTTCCATGTCGCTGGCGTTGCCCCAAATGACACTCCGCCCGTCAATGAGTTTCAGCTCCACGGTATCTCTGGACTTAGCGCTTGCGTTGGCCAGCTGACTGAGAATGGACTTGGGCAGGGTCGCTAAAACGCCCGTCATGGCTTGGAAGGTGTCTTTTCCAATAGCGGCCTTGCCCCCATCGATCAGTGGCAACCCGGCCTTGGCTGGATCCTTGGTGGTGCCCAGCTCAACCCCGTCCTGATCCACCAATAAATACGCCGAACCATTCTTCAGTAGCGCAACCGGCACACGTTCCACCACGTGGACTACCAAGGTGGAGGGCGGCCTGGCTTCAATTCTTGAGCTCTTCACCTGCACCACCGGCTTCAGGAGCGAGGAGACATCGCCCCCTGTCACTTGCGGGAGCGGGCGTGACAGGACGGGGGCCAAGGCCGCCTGCAGGGTGTCCTCGCTAACTAACTTGTTGCCTTCAAACTCAATGGTTCGTACGGACAACGCCGGGGAATACAGGGCAATACCCATCACCAGGACCAGTACCGCCACAATGGCTCCGACAGAGATCAAAACGGTACGTCGGCGGCGCTTGTAACTCGGCAGCGGAAACGCCAGAACCTTTGCTTCGGCGCTACCGTCCCCCTCAACAGCAGCTTCACCCGCTGCCGAGCTTCCCCGGCCAGCACTCCCCCGCGGTGAGCGCTCTGACGTAGCCTTAGCTGACGAATTCTCGGCGGAAGTTTTTTTGCCCGGCACGGACGTCCTTGGCACGACTTTTCCTGGAATGGTCGACTTTGGCACGGTTGACTTGGACACAGTCGTCTTGGGCGCTGGCTTTGTCTGTGCGGCTCGAGCCGGCGCCGGAACAGTCTTCTTGCTGGAATTTGTTGGACGAGTCACGGCTGCTGGACGCGCCACCCGGGGCGTTGGCTTCGCGTCCTCGAGAGGCACCGGCAGCATGGCCACCTTTTCACTGGTGCCTCGCACTGTGCCGGTCGCCCCCGCAGAGCCGGGGGCCTGCGTTGCCGGCACCTCGGCAGCTGAGCCCGCCGCTGGGACCACAGGTATTGCGCCTGTGGCTGGCTTGCGGGTGCGGATGACTCGTGGTTTGCGCGGTTCAGCCATTGCCGCCGCCTGCGGCAAGGGTTGCCACAAGGATGGGTCCGAATTCTGTTACGTCACCGGCGCCGACGGTCAAAATGATGTCCCCGGCCACAGCACCCTGACACAACCTGGCCACAGCCGCCAGCGGATCTGGGGCGTATCCGAACGGCTTACGTAGTGAGCTCGTGATGAGTTCACTACTCACTCCGGCCACGGGATCTTCGCGGGCTGCATAAATGTCCAGAACAGCCACGGTATCGGCCAGGTCCAATGCTTGGGCAAATTCAGTGGCGAACTCAGCGGTCCGTGAAAACAGGTGCGGCTGGAACAACACGTGCACCTTGTGGGCACCTGCCACGGTCCGGGCCGCCAGCAGTGCAGCAGTCACTTCAGTGGGGTGGTGAGCGTAATCGTCGTACACAGCCACGCCGCGAGCAACACCTTTGGCTTCAAAGCGCCTGGCGGCCCCAGCAAACGTGCCCAGAGCCGTTAGGGCATCCTGCGTGTCCACTCCGAGCGCCAATGCCACAGCCACGGCCGCAGCCGCATTGCTGAGGTTATGGTTGCCCGGAACCTGCAGCCGTAACGCCAAGGTGCCCGATTCGGCGTCGGGCTTGGAAGCCGTTGCTTGGGAGCCTTGGAGCACAATGCTCGCGGTGGTGACTAGCCCGTCATGGCTGCCCGGAAGCAGGCGAACATCTGCATCCTGTGCAAAACCATAGGTGATGGTGTGGATCCCGGACGCTGCGGCCCTGGCAGCTAGATCAGCCGATCCGGCGTCGTCAGCACACGCCACCAGGGTGCCATCACGAGGAATGAGCGTCACGAACTGGCCAAAGGCGGCAAAGACAGCCTCGGGTGTGCCGTAGTAGTCCAGGTGATCTGCCTCGAGGTTGGTGACCACGGCAATCTTGGGCCGGTAGTTCAGGAAGGAAGCGTCCGACTCGTCGGCTTCAGCAACAAATACCCCGGCCGCACCGTGAGCTGCATTGACACCCAAACCCTGAACGGTGCCACCTACGGCGAAGGATGCATCGACCCCGGCACCGCGAAGCATGACGGTGATCATGGAGGTGGTGGTGGTCTTGCCGTGAGTGCCGGCGACGGCCACCACAGTGTCATCGGCCATGGCCGCGGCAAGTGCCTGTGACCGATGCAGCACGCGCAGCCCAGCCATACGGGCAGCAAGCAACTCAGGGTTGTCCTCGCGGATGGCGGTGGAAACCACCACGGTGTCCACACCGTTCACGTTTGCGGCCACCTGGCCCACATACACGGTGGCGCCGAGGGCGGCTAGTTGAGCCAGCCCGGCGGAGTCTTTGGCATCGGATCCGCTGACAGCCAGTCCCTGACCCACCATGATGCGGGCAATGGCCGACATCCCAGCGCCGCCCATGCCAATGAAATGGACTCGTCCCAGTTCGGCAAGTGTGGGTGGTGTGTACATCGTGGCGCTCCCCGTCTCAGTCATGTCCTTCACTTTCCGCTCGCGGCGACAACCATGGCGGCCATGCTTTCGGCGGCGTCCCGAATGCCCAGCCCTGCGGTATTGGCGCTCATACGTTCCAACCGCGGCGCGTCCAGGCACAGCGGTATGAGCTCGCTGCGCACCCAAGCGGCATCCAGGGCACTATCTGGGACTAGTAGGGCAGCATCAGCTGCTACCAGCCCGGCTGCGTTGCGGGCTTGCTCACCGTTGCCAATGGGCAGGGGCACAAACACTGCTGGAAGCCCGACGGCGGCCACCTCCGACACTGTTCCGGCACCAGAGCGGCACAAGAGTAAATCTGCCGCAGCGTAAACATCTTCCATGCGCTCAACGTACTCCACCTGGCGGTAACCCGGCGCAGCCAGCAGCTCACCGTCAGGGCCGAGAACGGCTTTGCCCTTGCCTGTGATGTGCAGGGTTTGAATACCGGCGTCGGTAAGTTCCTGAAGTGTTCCGGCAATGGCCTGGTTCAGTCGCAACGCGCCCAGCGAGCCGCCAGTGACAATCAACGTGGGTTGCTGCGGCGCTAGGCCGAGGCGCTCCCGCGCTGCAGCCTGGGCAGTGCCGCGTTGCAAGGTGGCAATTTCCTTGCGCATGGGCATGCCCACCAGGTGTGCGTGGCGGATGGCTGTTGCGGCGAAGGCCGTGCCCACGTTGGTAGTGAAACGTGCACCCACCTTGTTAGCCAGACCGGCTTTAGTGTTGGCCTCGTGGATCACGATGGGAACCCCCAGTGATTTTGCAGCCAGGTACATGGGGGTGCAGACGTAACCTCCAACACCCACGAGAACATCTGCCTTGGCATCCTTAAGGATCCGCTTGGCATCGGAAATGGCACCGAACATCCGTACCGGAAGTTTCACCAGATCCATGGATGGTTTGCGCGGCAGCGGAATGCGGCCAACGAAGGCCAGCTCAAAACCTGCGGCTGGCACCAATGTGGTCTCCAGCCCATCCTTGGTGCCGACGGCCAGGATGGCACTGTCCGGATACGTCGCCCGGATGGCAGCGGCAATGGCTAATAGCGGGCTGATGTGCCCTGCTGAGCCGCCCCCGGCCAGCACTACTGACAGGGGGGTGGTGTGGATCTGTGTCATGAAATCAACAAGTTTCTTTCGGGCTCAGTACGGGAAAAGGACAGGACAACACCAAGGGCGGCAAGCACCATGATGAGCGATGTTCCACCGTAGGAAATCAAGGGCAATGGAACGCCAATCACCGGAAGCAGTCCGACCACCACGGCAATATTGACCACTGCCTGGCCAATGATCCAGGTCATGATCATGCCGCAGACAATCCGGCTGAAAGGATCGTTGCGCGATTTGATGACACGGAAAATGGAGAACGCCAACACGGCATACAAGCCGACGATCACTAGCGTGCCCAGCAGGCCGAACTCCTCACCGAGGATGGCAAAGATGAAGTCGTTGTGAGCCTCGGGAATCCAGTTCCACTTCTGCCGGCTCTGCCCCAGGCCCACACCAAACCAGCCTCCGGATGCCAGAGCATAGGCACCGTTCAGGTATTGATCGCACGCACCATCCACACTGCAGTCACCCAGCCAGCTGGAAATACGGCCACTGCGGTTGTCACTGAAGAAGGAGAAAAGGAACGCTACTAGTGCGCCGACACCCAAAGCCAGGAACAGGAAGCGTTTGGGTACCGCAGCGAACATCAGGCCCGCCAAGACCATGATGCCCACAATGATCGCGGTTCCCAAGTCTTTACCCAACAGGATCAACCCGAGTATCAGGCCCCCGCCAATTCCCACCGGGATCACCACATGGACAAACTGGCGGATCAAGGTTCCCTTGGCTGCTAATACTGCACCCATCCACACGGCCAGCGCGAGCTTGGCCGCTTCGGAGGGCTGGAATTGAATGCCGCCCAATCCGAGCCAGTTCTGATTTCCCTGAACGTCCACACCCAGGGGCGTGAATACCAATCCCAAAAGGAGCACTGCCAGACCAAGCAACCATGGAGCTGCTTTCTTCCACAGCGCCGGCGGTACACACGACAAAATGAACATGAGCACCAGCCCAATGATGGCGAACCCTGCCTCCTTGATGAAGAGATCGTAGGGGTCTTTACCTTCTGAAATGGTTTCGGCCGTCGATGCCGAGAGCACCGCCATACGGCCGATCAGCGTCAAGGCAAGGGTGGTGCCGATGATCCAGTAGTAGGCCGAGGTGGGCCTGCCAACCCGGAAATTGAACCAACTCCGGAATCGCGGAAACAGTTTGGCCATACCGGGCGTTTTTTTGACCGGAGCGGACTGTGGCGTCTGGTTCACCGTAGCTGCTGCAACACTTTTCACGGGGGCAGTACCCTTGACGGCCGCGGCGGGTGTGGCTTTGCCGGACCGGCTTGGCTGTGCGGGCTTTTTTGCCACTATGACTCCTTGTTGACGCTTGCCCGTGATTCCAGAAGCTCCCGGACTGATTCAATGAAGGCATTGCCCCGATGGGCGTAAGAGGTGAATTGATCCATGGAGGCCGATGCCGGAGCCATCAGCACCGTGTCTCCGTCCACTGCCAGTGACGCTGCCACTGCAACGGCCTCGGCCATGACGGCGTCACCGCGCAGCTCAGAGCCACTGGAACGCCGGCCACCGCTGGCATGTGTGGCAATGACCTGCACATCCGGGGCTAGGCGCTCCAGGGAACTGGCCAAATCAGTACTGTCGGCACCAATCAACACCACGGCCTTGAGGCGTGAGACATGTTGGCGGACAAGATCGTCATAATCAACGCCCTTGGACAAACCGCCGGCAATCCAGATGACCGTCTTGAACGCTGCCAGTGAGGCAGCTGCCGCATGCGGGTTGGTGGCTTTGGAGTCATTGACCCACAAAACACCACCGGCTTTGGCAACGGCCTGGATGCGGTGGTCACCGTTTTGGTAGTTCACCAAACCCTTGCGGACATCCTCCGGCGTCAGGCCACAGGCCCGCACGAGTGCTGCCGCTGCGGCGGCGTTGGCCACCAGGTGGCGCGGCACCAGCTCACCAATATCGCTGACCTTGGCCAGCTCGGTAGCTGAGTCCTTGCGTTCTGCAATGAACGCCCTGTCCACGAGCAGTCCTTCCACCACACCGACCATGCTGATGGCCGGAATTCCCGTGGTGAAGCCGATGGCTCGGCAACCTTCTTGCACATCGGCCTCTTGAACCATGCGCTCAGTCTCAATTTGCTCCGCGTTGTACACGCAGGCAAGTTCGGTGTTGGCGTAGATCTTGGCTTTGTCGGCGGCGTAGGCGGCAAAGCTGCCATGCCAGTCAACGTGATCTTCGGCCAGATTCAGGCACACACTAGCCACTGGTGCCAGTGACTCGGTCCAGTGCAATTGGAACGTGGAGAGTTCAACAGCCAGGAAATCCCAGCCTTCGGGATCGCGAACAGCATCAAGAATGGGGGTGCCAATATTACCGGCGGCAATGGCCCGCAGGCCTGCGGCTTGCAGCATTGCTTCCACCATGGTGGTGGTGGTGGTTTTGCCGTTGGTGCCGGTGATGGTGATCCATCGAGCAGTCTTCCTGCCCTCGCGCTGGCGCACCCGCCACGCCAGTTCAACATCACCCCAGATGGGAATACCCGCGTCAGCCGCAGCGGCTAACAGAGGGTGAGATGGCTTGTAGCCCGGGCTCGTGACCACCAGTTCGGCTGCTTCCCCTTTAACCAGCGGCAAGACGGTGGAAGTCTCCTCCCCCAAGATCACCTGGCTGACCCCAACAATCTTGAGGGTGTCGGCGTTGGCCCAGGCGTCGTCGTCGTCCGAGGCGGCAACAACTACCACCTGCGCACCGAGCTCTGCCAAGGTATCGGCCACCGAAAAGCCCGTTTTACTAATGCCCGTGACTACCACGCGCAGCCCGGCCCAGTCGGCATCCCAGCTGGTCAGTGAATCAAGTCGGTCTTGCAATGCACTCACAGTCGAACAATCCATTCAGCGTAAAAAGCTCCCAGTCCCACAGCTACCAGCAGGCCGGCCAGAATCCAGAACCTGACAACCACTGTGACTTCCTTCCAGCCCTTGAGCTCGAAGTGGTGCTGCAACGGTGCCATGAGGAAAACCCGCTTGCCACGGGTCAGCTTGAAGTAACCCACCTGGATGATGACGGAAGCGGAGATAATCACGAACAGGCCGCCAATGATGGGCAGCAGCAGTTCGGTGCGGGACAGGATGGCGAAGGCGGCAATGGCGCCGCCGATGGCGAGGGAGCCGGTGTCACCCATGAAGATCTTCGCTGGGGAGGTGTTCCACCAGAGGAAGCCAATCAACGCCGCAAACATGATGACCGAAATCAAGGAAAGATCTAGCGGGTCGCGGACTTCGTAGCAGACGGTCTCGGCGGCTACCTTGTGGGAGCCGCAGCCTTGGCTGCTCTGCCACAGACCGATGAGGGTGTAGGCACCGAACACCAAAATGGCGGCACCTGTGGCCAGCCCGTCCAAACCGTCAGTCAAGTTCACTCCGTTGGTGGCTGCTGTAATGATCAAGTTTGACCAGATAACAAACAGCACCACGCCCAACCCGGCGCCGGCGAAGGCCAGGTTCAGGCTGGGGATATCGCGGGCAAAGGATATAAACGTGCTCGCCGGGGTACGGCCGGAACTATCGGGGAAACCCAGCGCCATCACGGCAAAGGAAATGCCCACCACGGCCTGGCCCAGGAGTTTGCCCTTGGGGTTCAAGCCGGTGTTGTGCTGCTTGGTGATCTTCAGGAAATCATCCAGGAAACCAACCAGACCCATGCCCACCATCAGGTAGATCATGAGCAAGCCTGAGGCTGTGGGGCCGGTGGAATTATTGTTGACCAACCACACGATCAAGTGGGTGATGAAGTAGGAGGCCACCACAGAACCAATCACCACGGTGCCGCCCATGGTGGGGGTACCGCGCTTGATCTGGTGTGTGGTGGGGCCGTCTTCTCGAATGATCTGGCCGTACCCTTGCCTCACCAGGAACCTGATGAAGATGGGTGTGCCGATCATGGCAAAGGCCAAAGCCAAGCCAGCTCCAATGAGCAGTGCAATCATGGCTAGGCAGTCCTTTCGCCTGAAGTAATATCGCTTGATGCTGTGGGGCTATTCCCCGGGGGTAATGCTATCCGATCGCCTAAGAACCGGAGTCCGGCACCATTAGAGGACTTGAATAAGACAATGTCCCCCGGTGCCAATTCGGCGTCCAGAACGGCCGCGGCGGCGTCCGCATCGGGGAAGAACATTGACTCGTCTCCCCAAGACCCTTCCATGACTGCTCCCACATGCATGGCGCGGGCTCCTTGGCCAACAACCAGCAGCCGGGAAATGTTCAGCCGTACGGCTACCCGGCCCACGGCATCGTGTTCCAGGACCGATTCTTCGCCAAGTTCCAGCATCTCCCCCAGCACAGCCCAGGTGCGCCGGGCACCGCTGCCGCCCAATTCGGCCAAGGTGCGCAAGGCTGCTCGCATGGATTCCGGATTGGCGTTGTAGGCGTCATTGATGACTGTAACGCCGTCGCTGCGGTCGGTGCGTTCCATCCTGTACCGGCTGCTGGCGCGCTGCTCATTGAGCGAGGCCACGATGTGCTCCGGAGTGGCTCCAACCGCGTGAGCTGCAGAGGCCGCGGCGAGCAGGTTCGTGACGTGGTGCAGCCCCAACAGCTTACTGGCGACGTGCAGCGGCTCGGAGCGTCCGGGGAAACTGAGTTCGAACTCGGGCTGCCCGTCGGCATTGGTACGCACCTTGCGGGCCAAAACCATCTCATCCGACGCCGGTCCGTTGGCAAGGGTGCCTGCACCGGAAGTTGGTCCTGCACTGGGCAAGACATCAGCGTCAGCGCTGCTGAAGAAACTCACGGGAGCGCCGGAACGGGTGGCCATGGCTCGGACGCGGCCATCGTCAAAGTTGAGCAGGGCACGTCCAGTGGGGGTCAACGCCTCCACGAGCTCGCCCTTGGCCACAGCAATATTGTCTATCGAGCCAAATTCGCCGGCGTGCGCGCTACCCACACCGAGAACCACGCCCAGATCGGGGCGCACCATAGCACCCAGGTACCGGATCTGGCCCATCTTCGTGGCCCCCATTTCAATGATGAGATAGCGGGTGTCCTGATCTGCGCGGAAGACCGTCAGCGGCACACCCACTTCACCGTTATAGGAACCCACAGGAGCCACAGTGGGACCCAGCGGGGACAGAATGCCCGCCAACAGGTCCTTGGTGGTGGTCTTGCCGGCAGAACCGGTGATGCCAATGACACTCAGAGGAGAATGGGCGCGGATCTGGCGCACCACCTCGGCCGCAAGCGATCCCATCGCGAGCACGGAGTCGGCGACGATGACAGCCGGGACGGGAGTTCCGTCGTCGGACGCCACTTCCCGCTCGGCGAGCGTCAGCACGGCACCGGCAGCGAAGGCTGCGGCGATGAAGTCATGACCGTCGGCCGCTTCACCGGCTTTGGCCACGTACAAGCTGCCGGCGCGGGCATCACGAGAATCGGTGATGATGGCGGCGACATCAATGAGCAGATCCGGGTCGGTGCCCGGCGTCAGGGTGCCCTGAGTGAGCTCGGCGATTTGGGCTGCTGTAATTTCAATCATCAGTTGGTGACTCTATCTTGCTTGCAACGGTAAGGGGGAATCCGCGGGCCACCAGGGCCGCGCGTAATTCAACCCGATCATCGAGGGAAATGTTGACCCCTTTGACCTCTTGGTAAACTTCGTGGCCGCGTCCGGCGACCAGAATAACGTCTTGGGCTCGGGCTATTTCCACGGCTCGGGCGATGGCTGCGGCACGCGGGGCGATCTCCTCAATGATGCGCCCCAGATTGGCGGAATCATTGGCATCGCGTGCGCCTGCCAGGACGCTGGCGCGAATGCCTGCAGGGTCCTCGTCGTGGGGATCGTCGTCGGTGATAATAACCACGTCCGCACCTTGGGCAACCACGGCGCCCATGATGGGGCGCTTGGTGGCGTCGCGTTCCCCTGTGGCGCCGAAGACGGCAATCACGCGGGCGCCCGGAGTATCCGGACGAACGGCGTCCAGCGCCCTGGCGAGGGCATCGGGATTGTGCGCAAAGTCCACCACCGCCACGGGTGCCGTGCCAATCAACTGCATCCGGCCCGGCACTTCCACTGTGAAGGGATCATGGCGGTCCAAAGCATCCTGCAGGCGCACCAACTGTGCTTGGAACTGCTGGTTGCTTGCCGTGTTCTCTGGGCTTGTTGTGTTCTCTGGGCTTGTTGTGGACCCAACACCTTCGACGCCGGAGCTTGCCTGCGCGCTCGTCCCCAGTAATTTCGTGGCCACCATGACCAGTGCCAACGCCGCATTGGAGACGTTAAATCCCCCGGGGAGGCCGGTGCGGACGTTGAGCAGCGCGCCGTTGGGGCCGCTGAGTGTGAAGCGTGAGCCCACTCCGTCGCGGCGCACGTCCAGCACCTGCCAATCCGCAGCACGGGCGCCTGAATCTGCGCCTGAATTTGCGTCTGTTCCAGCCACAGGGGGGTGCGTGGACAAAGTGACGGTGGGAACGGCTGATGCTACTGCCATGCGCTGACCCCAACTGTCATCAATGGTGATGACAGCCTGCCGGGAGTGCGCTGGAGTGAACAATGCGGCCTTGGTGTTAAAGTAGCCGTCCATGCCACCGTGCAGGTCCAGATGGTCCTGTGTGAGGTTGGTGAAGCCGGCAACGTCAAAGACCACACCATCCACGCGGCCGAAGGCCAGCGCATGCGAGGAAACCTCCATGGACGCGGCGCTCAAACCCTTTTCCGCCATGAGGGCAAGGAGTGCGTGGACATCGGTGGATTCGGGCGTGGTCAGCTTGCTAGGAATTGCTTCCTCACCGGCCAGGATTTCAATGGTGCCAATCAGCCCGGTTCCGTGACCGAGTGCCCGCAGCAGCGAGTTCAAAAAATACGTGGTGGTGGTCTTGCCGTTGGTTCCCGTGAGCCCGAACAACTCCAAAGAGTTACTGCCACTGGCGGCACCGGTTCCCGAGGTTCCGTAGACCGCAGCGGCCAGTTTCCCGGCCACAACGCGCGCGTCTGTGAGCACAAGCACCGGCACAACTGCCGATTCCCCGATGAGTCGGGCTCCGGCGTCGTCCGTCATGATGGCAAGGGCACCCGAGGAAATGGCGGCCTCGGCAAAAGACGCGCCATGGCTCCGGGCGCCAGGCAGGGCAAGGTACAAATCTCCCGCGCAGACGGCCCTCGAATCAAGGCTGACACCTGTGATGCGGATGCTGGCCTGCTCGAAAGGCACGCTTTCGGGGGGCAGGCCCGCCACGCCGGCCAACTCGGCTAGAGTGGCGCCACTGTGGCGGCTAGGCCGCAAGGGGTTGCCGGGGGTGTTCACAGGCACTTGAACGAAATCCTTTTCTACTGCACAATCCATGGAGAAATCTTCGGGGTTGCGGCTCATTTGTAAAACTTGGGGAGCTTGACGGGCGGGGTGGTGGAAGGCGGCACATCGTTGCTGCGAAGCACCTGCCCCATCACTTGATTAAACGTATACCCCTGAGTGATTCCATAGACGTTGCCTTGCGGGCGTTGGACAGTTATACCCACCACATAGCGGGGATCATCCATGGGCGCCATGCCGATGAAGGAGGTGGTGTAGCCGTCGAAGCCCACGCCGTTATCGGCAGGCGCCTCGGAGGTGCCGGTCTTGCCGCCAGTGCGGTATCCGGGAATGTCAACCACCTTGTAGTCAGTCATGGTGACGACGCCTTCAAGCATGTCCCGGGCGTCCTTGGCGGTCTCGGGGCTAATAACCTTCACGCCGGGCGCCTGCGGTACGGTCTCCACCGTGCCATCGGCATGGGTGAAGGAGTCGATGATGGCTGGCTTGAGCCGGACCCCGTTGTTAGCGATGGTTTGGAAAATCATGGTGGTTTGTAGCGGGGTTTGTGCAACACCCTGACCGAACAGCACCGTGTACTGCTGACGGCCGTCCCAGTTCTGCCAATCCGCCAAGATTCCTGGACTCTCACCCGGTAGCGCGATGCCCGTCTTCTCCCCCACGCCGAACTTCCGCATGTAGTCGAAGCGCTGCTTGGGGGTGAGCTTGGAGCCGGCCATAACGGTTCCGGTGTTCATTGAATCGGTGATGATTCCAGAAAGCGTGCGCTTCTCGGTTCCATGGGTGAAGGAGTCAGAGAAATTCTGCCCGTCAATGGTCAACGTTGGCGGCACCAGATACTCGCTCAGGGGCGTAGCCAGCCCTTCTTGAACCAAGGCCGAGGCGGTCATGATCTTGCTGGTGGAGCCAGGCTCCACCACGGAGCTGATGCTGCGTGAGCCGATGTTGGAGGGATCTGAGGCTGCCACATTGTTGGGATCATAGGAGTCACTATCAGCGATGGCCACGGCCTTGCCGGTCTTGGCCTCCACAACTGTGATGCTGACCCATTGAGCTTTGTACTGCTCTTTTTGCTGCTGTGCGGCCTGCTGCGCGTAGAACTGGATGTCTTGGTCAATGGTGAGCTTGACGGTTTCCCCGTCAACAGCCGGAACGGTCCGGACCGGGGCCGTGGGAATGATGATGCCGTTCTTGCCTGCCTGATAGGTCCGCGAACCGTCTTTCCCGGTCAATTTCGCATCCATGGTCTGCTCAATGCCAGCCAATGCCTTGCCCTGTTTGTCCAAGAATCCCACGATGGGGCCACCCACAGCTCCCATGGGGTAGACGCGCTTGGTGACAACCTCGGAGTAGATTCCAGGAACTCGCAGCGCGGCGACTTGCTGCTCAACTTGGGGGCTGACATCCATGGCAACGAAGTTATGCACCTTGTCCCCTGTGACGCTCTTTTTGACGTCATCGAAGGGCAGCTTCAAAAGCTGGGCCAGCTGCTCGATGCCTTCATCCGAGGTGAAGGTTTCCACTTTCCATTGGCCGGTTGCCGGATCGATGAGGCCTTCACCGGTCTTTGGATCAATGTCGACCCGTTTAAACTCGGGGTATTGCGCAAAGTTAATCTGGGAAACGGTGATGTTGTAGCGAATGATGCTTTCGGCAAGTACTTTTCCCTTGACGTCAACAATTTTCCCGCGGACAGCTGGCAGCGTCTGAACGACCTTGCGCTGGTTCTCGGCCGCCTGTGCCATGTTGCCCACATCCAGGCCCTGCACCAGGACCAGCCTGCCGGCGATGATGAGCAGGATAACCATCATGGCGATGAAACCCCACCCGATGCGCCCGCGACCGATCTTATTGAGTTGCTGTGCATTTGCACCACGTGCGCTCGGACTTGAGTTTTGTACCACCGCTTGAGTTCCTTGCATTCCTTGCTTCGCGAATTGGTGAAGCGCTCAGTCCATCATAGAAAAGTTAACTGTCCTTTTGTGCCGGTCCCGGAATGGTCCCGCCATTAAGATCAGGAGTAGCCGCTACAGGCGGCACATTGGCCGCGGGCTTCGGCGTCTCTTTGACAGCGCTGGGCTTAGCCGCGTTGGCCTTGGCTGCAGTGTTTCCAGTGTCACTGTTTTCCGTGGCACTGACCTGGGCCGCGGGGCTCAGCGGGGCTTGAACCGGAACGGGAGCCTGCGGCGTGTCGATGACGGCGGCCGGTATGTTTACCAGACCTTTGGTATCGGCCGAGGCCGGCAGCGGCGAACCGCTGACGGATTTGGTTCGCACATCAATTTGTCCCGTGACGCCTGCCGGAACCATGCCCAGCGCCGCAGCCTGTGCCGCCAGTTCCTGGGGAGCCTGCTTCGCAGCAATTTCTTGTTCCATAGACTGGTTCGCCTTGATCAGCTCGGATTGCTGACTCTTCAGGTCCACCAGCTCGTACTGGCCCTTGGAAACGGAAATGCTCATCACCAGAACCACGCCCAAGGCCAAGGCCACCATCAGCAGCAGCGTCACCGCCAAGGATGAGCGCCCGCCTCGCGGTGTTGAAACCACCAGTGACAACGCAGCCCTAGACTTCTTGACCCTCGGTTCCGGGGGCGCACCATGGGGCAGAGGCTCGGTCAGGACGCGGGCAGTGTTGCCCACAATGACATGGCTGGAGCGTAGGGCATTCTGGCTCATACGGCACTCCTGATTCTGATCTTTTCCACGGCCCGCAAGCGCGCTGATGCTGCCCTTGGATTCTCTGCAATTTCCTGCGCTGTTGGTATTTCGGTGCCCTTGGTCAGGCGTTTCAAGGTGGCCTTGTGCTCTTCGAGCTCCACAGGGAATCCGGCAGGAGCCGATGATGCGGCTCCTGCGGCGAAGACGGCCTTGACGATCTTGTCCTCCAGCGAGTGATAGGACATCACCACAGCGCGCCCATGCAGGCTGAGGGCGTCCACGGCCGCAGGAATGGCGGTCTCGAGAACGCTCAGTTCCTCGTTGACTTCAATGCGCAGCGCTTGGAACGTCCGTTTGGCGGGGTGCCCGCCGGTCTTGGCGGCTCCGGAGGGAACAACGTTGCGGATGATCTCCACCAGCTCCCCTGTGCGTGTCAACGGGGCCTTATCGCGTGCGGCGACAATGTGATTGGCGATTCGTCCGGCGAACTTCTCCTCGCCCCACTTGCGGATGATGCGCACCAGGTCCTCTTCGGAGTAACTGTTGATCACATCGGCTGCAGTCTGGCCGCGGCTGGTGTCCATGCGCATATCAAGGGGTGCATCGAAGGAGTAAGCGAATCCGCGGTCACGTTCATCCAGCTGCAAGGAGGAGACTCCGAGGTCCATCAGGATCCCGTCAATGCTGGGAACCCCCAGGTCGGCCAAAACATCGGCAATCTCGTCGTACACCGCATGGACCAGGTCGGTGCGGTCCTGGAACGGTGACAACCGCTCTCCGGCCAAGCCCAACGCTTCGGTGTCGCGATCAATGCCAATGAGATGCAAATCAGGGTAGCGCTGCAACATGGCTTCACTGTGCCCGCCCATGCCCAACGTGGCGTCAATGACGACAGGGGTGCGACCAGCAGCTCGGGCCACCTCAAAGGCAGGAGCTAGGAGGTTGATGCAGCGATCTTTTAGAACTGGAGTGTGGCGTTCGGACGTAGGTGGCGTGGGGGTTTCCGACGTCATCACGACTCCGTTTCTCTTCGGTCAAAACCGGGAGGGGATTCTCGTTCCCCCATGGCATTGCTAACTGGCGATAAATATTTTCCTGCAGGTCATACTTGGTACTGATCTGGTTTAGCCGGCCCGCGTGCGTCGCTGCACTGTGCCGGTTTGAGACCGTTGCCGGTCTTAAACCAGATCCCCCTCCGCGCCAAGCCCCGTCCTGCCTGGCTCCGGGGAAGGTGAGCCAGGTTTGACGGCCTTGCTGGGCGGCTGGAGATCTCATTCAAGACCACCGATATTGCCGTACTGCTCTTGTTCATTGCTGCTGTTTGGCGCTGCTGCGCTGGTCTCTCAGGCGCTAGTTAATGCCTGGAATACCCAACTCGTCTGTTGCGGAGAACGCCATCTCCTTGGCTGCCAAGTATTCGTTCCAGGAATGTGCATCCCAGATCTCCGCCCGGCTGCCTGCGCCAATGACAACCAGTTCCTTCTCCAGCCCTGCGTAGGAACGCAAGGCCGCTGGAATGGTTACCCGTCCTTGCTTATCCGGAACCTCATCAGAGGCCCCCGACAGGAAGATTCGAATGTAGTCTCGGGCGGCCATGTTGGACAGTGGCGCATCCTGCATTTGAGCCAGCACCTTTTCAAACTCCCGTGCGCTGAACACGTAAATACAGTTTTCCTGGCCTTTGGTGAGGACCAGCCCGCTGGATAATTCCTCCCGGAATTTAGCGGGCAGGATGATCCGTCCCTTCTCATCAAGGCGTGGTGAGTGTGT
Organism: Arthrobacter alpinus; assembly: GCF_001445575.1. NCBI lineage: Bacteria > Bacillati > Actinomycetota > Actinomycetes > Micrococcales > Micrococcaceae > Arthrobacter > Arthrobacter alpinus. Next base: position 3,184,198 of record NZ_CP013200.1, read on the forward strand.
TCCGAGAAACAACCCGACACCGCCTTCATTGTTGAGAACTTTTGACCAATCTAGCCCCATTCCCCTCTTACGTGCTCCACATTACTCCACAATCCTCCACCGTCAACTTCATAAGACCCGATTTCGCCACCGTGTCGCGACAAAATTCCGCGTCAATGCGGTGATGTTCAGGTGCAGCAAACGGTGGAGGGAAAAGTCAACAATGACGCAGACTGTGGCCGAAAATGTGCCTCAAAAACCACTCCAGCGCTACTTTTAGGCTCGCCGCGAGCTCCCGGGGAGGAAAAGGGAGTATCCACGAGGGGACAGTGGAGGGAGAAAAGGTGGCGGGCGCGCCGCACTCCGGGTGGCTGTGCCGGGCCACTGCCCAAGACGCACCAACCCGGTAACGCAAAAAAGACGGCGTTGGCGGATGTAGACAACTCTCAAACATTGTCTACATCCGCCAACGCCGTCTTTCAATGACGACGACTCGTTGGCTAACAGGGTGAAACGTGTTGCGTTAAAGCCAAGTTACTGCTCGCGACGGCGTTCGTCCCACTTTTCTTCGAGGTTGCTCATGAAACCACTCTTCTGCTTCGCTGCAGACTTGACTCCGTCTTTGCTCGCGGCTGGTCCTGCACCGCTGGATTTTGCCTTCGAAACTGCTACATAGACTCCCGCACCCATGATGAGGAAACCCAGAACACCCACCAGTATCAGGTGCGTCGCCACACCACCGAGCAGTATGAGCAGCCCAACAATCATCACCAAGACGCCAATAACGATGTTTCGCGTCGACATTGATCGCGCTGGCGAGCTCGACAAGGCATTGGCAAATTTGGGATCTTCAGCATGCAGTTGCTGCTCTAGTTGATCCAGCAATCTCTGTTCGTGCTCAGAGAGGGGCATGACGACCTCCTTCAGGTCAGAACCGTGGCACTTGTCTCGTTAACGCCTTGACATCACTATTAGTTCCCGAGCTGCCAGGTCCATTGCGGATTCCGCTTTTGTTTCTGACGGCTTGAGTGCCAACAGCATTGAAGCTGTCAAAGTGTCAACTTCTACTACTAACAATAGGCGTGAAAGTGCCGAACTGGTACCCAGTATGACGTCGGTGTCTTGACGCTGTCTCGACGTTGCCGAACAGCACCGCCAACTAGGGCTGATCGCGGGGTTTCAGGAGCCTGGCGGGACCAATCTTGGCGCTTCCAAAACGGGCAGCAATGGCATCCCCCACTGCCTGCGCGTTGCGTGAATGCTCATCCCGCGGATCCAACTCAAGTTGCAGCGGCACCTCGTGGACAGCTTCGAGCTTTTCCATGCGAACGCCGATCAGCCGCACCGCTTGGGATCGCGGCCCGAGGCCCTGCAATAGCGCCACTGCCGCGCCGTAAATGGTGGCGGCACTATCTGTCCCTGCTCCGAGAGTTCGTGAGCGGCTGATGGCGGAAAAGTCGGCGTACTTCACTTTCAGTGCAACGGTACGCCCGCTAAAACCCCCTTGACGCATCCGTGCGGCCACCCGGTGTGAGAGTCTGAGCAACTCCCTGGTGAGAATCTCGTCGTCGTGCGTGTCAACGGCAAATGTCTCTTCGGCACCAATGCTCTTCTCCTGGTGAGCAGGGGTGACCGGCCGCGGATCGATCCCCCACGCTAGGGCGTGCAGGTTCGCGCCGGTGACGCCCAGCGCCCGTTGTAATGTGGAGAGCGGTGTCGCAGCGACGTCGGCCACGGTAAAGATCCCCAGCCGGGCAAGTGACTGGCGGGTTTTCTCCCCCACGCCCCAGAGCGCTTCCACGGGGAGGGTGTGCAAATACTCCACCGTGCGGGACTTTTCGATCAGCATCATCCCGTTCGGCTTGCACCGGGTGGAGGCTACCTTGGCCACAAATTTGCTGGAAGCAATGCCCACCGATGCCGTGATGCCCAGTTCGGCGGCAATGCGAGCACGAATCTGGGCGCCAATCTCCAGCGGCGTACCCAGCCGGCGCAAGGATCCACTGACGTCCAGGAACGCCTCGTCAACGCTGAGCTGCTCAACTGTGTCAGTGATGGAATGAAAGATCTCCATGATCTGGCCGGAAATCTGTTGGTAGAGCTGGTGTTGTGGAGCGATAACGACGGCGGTTGGACAGATCCGCTGTGCCGTGGACATGGGCATGGCTGAACGGACGCCACGGGCGCGGGCTTCGTAGGAAGCGGACAATACTACCGAGCGCCCCTCGGGATGGCCCACAATGACCATCTTCCCCTTGAGTTCCGGACGTGTGCGCAGCTCCGCTGAGACAAAGAAGGCGTCCATGTCAACATGCATGATGGTGCACCCGCCCTGGTCGAGGGCGGGCGGCTCCGCAGGTTGTTCGGGCTGATTCACAGGCTCAGTCTAGTGAACCGTCTTGGTGAACCCAATCGTTGCTACAGGCCACCGGCGTGAGGAACACAACATCGGCAGGGGCGCCGCTGCCCAACATGGGTAAACTGGAGAAGATGTCACCGACCCGGCACCTGCAGCTAAGGAAATCAGTCATGAATCCCACCCCGCTTCGCGCACTGGCACCCCGCCGCAAGCAGCTGCTGGCAGCCGCCGCAGTCTCCACAGCTTTGCTCTTAGGTGCGTGTTCCGGTGCCGGCGAAACGGCAGGGACCACCACGAGCGCGTCCGCAACTTCTGGTGCAACCGTGGCTGCAACGTCTTCTTCCGCTTCTTCTACTTCAGCATCAGCCAGCAGCACAGCAACTGCTACGGCCCAGACAGCCATCAAGGAATTGGTCGCCGGCTTCCCCGCCAAAGTGATTCCGCTGCCCAAGGGTGCACAAATTCAGGCCTCCAGCCTCGAGACGGGCAGCACCGTTTCAACAACCTCGCTGACGGCTACTACCACCGAGACCCCGGCACAGATCCTGGCGTTCTACACCAAGTCATTCACTGCGCAGGGTTTCAAGGCTCAGCCAGGAGATGCCGTGGACGGCGTTCCGCTCAAGACATACGTTCGCGCTGCTGGCAAGGAAATCATCACGGTCTCGGTGGTGGTGACGTCGGCGACGTCCACCTTCACCGTCGGCGCCACCTTGCTGCCAGCCTCAATGAAGTAGGCGCCCAGCAGTCGATTCTGTCCCCAAAACTTACCGCCGGCACCGTCGGCACCTCCCACAGCAAGGAACCTTGAGCGCATGAACCACACGCCTGCCCAGTCAGACGTCTCCATTGTCGGCGAACACGACGCATTCATTGCGGCGGTTGCACAGCAGCTCAATAGCTTCCTGGCGGAAAAACACGAGCTTCTGGCGCAGATCTCTCCGGCAACTCTGGTTCTTGTTGACTCCATCAAGACCCTGGTCACCGGTGGCAAGCGCATGCGAGCTCTGCTGTGTTACTGGGGTTGGCGCGGTGCCGGTGGCGCCGCCGATGCACAGGCCGTCATCCAGGCCGGCGCTGCCTTGGAACTCTTCCAGGCTGCGGCACTGATTCATGATGACATCATCGATCGCTCAGACACTCGCCGCGGCGGTCCCAGTGTCCACAAACAATTCAGCACGTTGCACACTGATAGCAAATGGTCTCTGGACGACGAACGGTTTGGTCATGCCGCAGCCATTCTCACCGGCGATCTTTGCCTGTCATTGAGCGAAGAAATGTTCTCCCGGATCGATACCGGATCATCGAGCCGGGCCAGGGACGTTTTTAACATTATGCGCACCGAAGTCATGGCCGGGCAGTATTTGGACATTCTGGAGGAAGTGGCTGGACCGTCGAAACCTCACGAGACAGCTGTTGCTAGAGCGTCGGCAATTATTCGCTATAAGAGCGCTAAGTATTCCTCCGAGCACCCGCTGGTGTTGGGCGGAGCCTTGGCCGGGGCCGACGAGTCCATGCTCAACGATTACAGCGCCTTCGCCCTGCCGCTTGGCGAGGCTTTTCAGCTGCGCGATGACGTCTTGGGCGTCTTTGGGGATCCGGCTCAGACCGGGAAACCGGCTGGCGATGACCTACGGGAAGGCAAGCGCACGGTTTTGGTGGGGCTGACCATCGATGCCGCTGGGGAGGCAGACCGTGACTTTGTTGACCAAAACTTGGGCCGTCAGGATCTGAGCGAAACCGACGTTGCCAAGCTGTGCGCCATCATGGTTGAGTCAGGTGCCTTGGAACGCACCGAGGCTATGATTGCCGCGCTGAGCACGGAAGCCTTCACGGCTTTGGCAGAACTGCACGTTTCAGAAACTGTTCGCGAAGCACTGCTGACCTTGGGCCAGAGCGCCGTATCCAGAACGTCCTGATCACACTCGGCGAGCTTTATGTTCCGAACTGACGTGCCGCTGTGGCTGCTGTAGAGCAATACCGGCTCTCCGGCTAGCTGGCCGGTTAATAGTGGGGGTGCCTGGCCAGTATTCACCAGACAGGCTCACGCTGCTGGTTTGCCGAAACAACCCAGCAGCGTCAGTGATTCTTACCAACGGTGATTCTTACCAGCCGAGAGCGCCTGCGCGTCGACGGATTTCTGTTTTCCGGCCTGCATGCAAGGCGTCAATGGGACGCCCAGGCAGGGACTCATCCGCTGTGAAGAGCCACTCGATGGCTTCTTCATCTTCAAAACCTGCGTCTTGAAGCACCGTGATGGTGCCGCGGAGGCTTTCCAAGATGTGGTCATCGACGATGAACGCAGCAGGAACGGCGCGAATGTTGCGCTCTCCAATACGTGCGGCCAGCAAGGAGCCGTCTTTGACGAGGGCATGGACTTTGGTTACCGAAACATCAAGTTTCTGGGCAACATCGGGCAAGGGCAGCCATTCGCTGACTACTGATTCAAGATTACTCACCCTCAAAGGTTCCCACATATTGGCAACGTGCGTGTGAATATTGTGCTGGAGTGCACACATTGACGACCTTTATGTGACTTTAACTCCCTTTGTACCTACCTTTGGTGTAAATTCTCAGTAGTCTCACTAGTAACTTCAACACCACTAGTAACATCAGCAACGTGAACTCGAGGTCCACACCCATGACGCCAACACGCCCGTCTGCCAACGGCGGCAAGCAGCTTGCCGCCGTTGCCACAGCAGCTATTCCCGTTGTTATGCTCTCGTCCCTGGCGATGGCGGTCCCAGCGACTGCAGCCCCCACTCACCCCGGAACTCAACCGCACGGTAGCCATGGAGCCCTGAACTCCGCAGATGTGTTGGCAGCCATTCATGCGCGAACTGCGCAACTACAGGCCAAAGCCTCCAGCATCCCGGCAGCCGTCGTTGCCAGCTCCTTGCCGACAGCCGTGACCGCCACACCTCTCGTAGCCCAGACACAGGTGGCGCAGGCGCTCATTGCCAAAACCGCCGCCAACATTCGGTACACCGTTAAGTCCGGTGATACCGTCTCTGCCATCGCGGCCAAGCACGGTGTCAGCACATCGAACGTCCTGAGTTTGAACAAACTCTCAAACGCTTCGATCATTTACCCAGGGCAGGTCCTGGTGATCTCAGGAGCCGCCAAGTCCACGGCCGCCGCTCCCAGCACGTCCACCGCCACAGCCGCAGCAAGCTACACGGTCAAGTCCGGGGATACCCTCAGCGGCATTGCCAGCAAGCACAAGGTCAGCCTGGGCTCAATCTTCTCGCTGAACGGGCTCAACGGCAGCTCCGTGATCCACCCCGGCCAGAAAATCAAGGTAGGCGGAACCGCCCAGGCGGCAACGCCGTCGGCCCCGTCAACGGCGGCACCCACGGCCACCACATCCGGCTCGCAAAGCTACATCGTCAAGTCCGGGGACACGCTCAGCGGCATTGCCAGCAAGCACAAGGTCAGCCTGGGCTCAATCTTCTCGCTGAACGGGCTCAACGGCAGCTCCGTGATCCACCCCGGCCAGAAAATCAAGGTAGGCGGAACCGCCCAGGCGGCAACGCCGTCGGCCCCGTCAACGGCGGCACCCACGGCCACCACGTCCGGCAAGTACACCATCAAGTCCGGCGATACTCTGGGCGCCATTGCCGCCAAGCACGGCGTGAGCCTCTCCGCCTTGGCCTCAGCCAACGGCATCACGGTCAACGGCGTGATTTACCCCGGCAAGGTCCTCACCATCCCCGGCCTGAAGTCCAGTTCAAGCTCGATCACGCCCCTTGCGCCGAAACCGGCCCTGACCCCGGAGCAGGAGGTGCCCAGCACGTTCCTGCACTACACCTACCCTGCCGCGGTAGTAGCAGATGCCAACAAGAACAAGGCTGCTCTGCTGGCCGCACCCTCTCCTACCCGTGCACAGATGAAACAGATCGTCTCCAGCACGGCCTCCAAGATGGGTGTTGACCCCGCTCTAGCTATGGCTTTCGCACAGCAGGAATCCGGGTTCAACCACCAGTCGGTCTCCCCCGCCAATGCCATTGGCACCATGCAGGTCATTCCCGACGCCGGGGATTGGGCATCCGGACTGGTAGGACGCAAGCTGAACTTGTTGGACCCGTACGACAACGTGACAGCAGGTGTGGCCATCATCCGCGCATTGCTGCGAGGAGCACCCACCGAGGACCTGGCGATTGCCGGTTACTACCAAGGGGAATACTCGGTCCACCTCTACGGGATGTACCCGGATACAGTGAACTACGTAGCTGGTATCAAGGCGAACCGGAACCTGTTCCGCTAAATCCTTTCGAGTCATCAGTACGCTCTCAACGAAAAGGGGCCCCAGCGCAGTGTTGCTGGCGGCCCCTTTGCGTTTGTGCTCCTAAACTTGAAGAGTGCAAGATGCGTCTGCCGACCCGCGAATCGGGTCCACAATCGAAAATCGCTACCTGGTTCTGTCCAAGGTGGCTAACGGCGGCATGTCCACCGTCTACCTGGCCAAGGACCTCAGGCTCAACCGCAACATTGCGCTGAAGATCCTGCATCCACACCTTGCCACCGACAACGCGTTCATTGGCAGGCTCAGCCGGGAGGCACAGAGCGCTGCCAGCCTGTCCCACCCCCACGTGGTGCAGATCCACGATCATGGTGTGGGCCCGGAGTACGCCTACCTCGTCTTCGAGTTCATTGACGGATACACGCTTCGAGACGTCATCGAGCGGCAGGGCGCTCTGACCCCGCGTCAGGCTCTCGACCTGCTGGATCCCATCGTTGCCGGTCTCGCGGCCGCACACGGCGCCGGGCTGGTGCACCGCGACGTCAAGCCGGAGAATGTCCTCATCTCCCACCAAGGCTGGGTCAAAATTGGTGACTTTGGGCTGTCCCGAGCCATCACCACCTCCACCAACACCGGCACGCTCTTTGGCACTGTTGCCTACATTGCACCCGAGCTGGCCCGCGGCGAAGGCGGCGATGCCCGCAGCGACATCTACTCTGCCGGCATCATGCTCTATGAACTTCTCACCGGCCACCAGCCCTTCCGCGCCACGGTTCCCGTGGCTGTGGTCATGGCGCACGTTCAAGATGAGATGCCCGCCCCGTCCGCCGACGTTCCGGCACTGCCCCCTGTCATGGATGAATTGGTCCGCTACATGACCGAAAAAGATCCGGACCACCGCCCGGCCAATGGCGCCGCCTTGCTGGAGGATCTGCGCCATATCCGTGCCTCGCTCACTCCGGCCGAGCTTGACGCCGGCGGATCCGCCACGCTGCCGGCCATCGAGCCGCGGCTTTCCGGAACCAGCCACACGGTGGCCTTTGATCAAAGCCACACCACCGTTCTGGCCGCCCCGCAATTCCCCACCTCGGTACTGCCTCGCTCCCCCCAGCTATATGCCGAGGCCCCCCACAGTGACCGGTACGCCCTTGCGGAGCCCTCGTCTTCCGCGTACGACGCCGGGCAGTCACAACCCGCTCACATCGGCACCTCAAGCTATCCCCCCGTCAGTGACGACGCCCCGGCGGCTCCCCTGAATAAACGCCAGGCTGCCGCGGCCAACAAGGCAAAAGCCAAGGCGGCCGCCACACCGAAGAAGACCCTTGGCTCGCGGCATCCCCGCAGGCGAGCCGTGCTGTGGGTCCTGCTGGTGCTAGTGCTAGGCATTCTTGCCGCGGGTGCCGGATGGTTCTTAGCATTGGGTCCGGGCGCTTTGGCAACCGTCCCGGATGTGGGCAATAAAAGTGTTGAGCAGGCCTTGAGCGTGTTGCGTACTGAAGGCTTTGAGTCGACCTCCACCACGGACGTTTATGATGAAAAGGTGGCCGCCGGTTTTGTGGTGGACACCGACCCCACGGCCGGCAGCTCGCTCCGCAAGTTCAACAATGTCACCGTCCAAATCTCACGGGGACCCGTGCTTTATCAGGTCCCCAACGTCACAGGGGTGGCACAAGACGGTGCCAAGAAGGCTCTCACCGACGCCCAGCTTGCTGTAGGAACGCTCACTGAAGCGTTCGACGAAAAGGTGGCTGCCGGCGTCGTGCTCAAGCAGGATCCCGCAGCTGGGAAAGAGTTCCGGGCCAACACCAAGGTCAACCTGGTGATCTCCAAAGGCCCCAAACCCATCCCGGTTCCCGCGCTGACGGGCAAGACTCAGGCGGACGCACAGGCGGCGCTCAAGTCCGTCGGTCTGGTAGCTGTGATCTCCCCGGAGCAGGTCAATAGCCGCCTGGTTCCGGCAGGTTCGGTTGTCGCGGCCTCGCCAGATAGTGGCACCCTCACCGCTGGCGGCAAGGTCACGCTCACCATTTCCAAGGGCCCGAAGATGGTCAGTGTGCCGGATTTCGTGGGCAAACAGGTCGGCGTGGCAACAAGTGAGCTCGAAGCGCTCGGTTTTGAGGTCAAGGTGGAGAATCTGCTGGGCGGATTCTTCGGCACGGTCCGTTTCCAGGACCCACAGGGTGGCGAAGCTCCGGAAGGCAGCACGGTAACGCTGCGCGTCATCTGAGTCCCACCTCTACGCGCCGCTCCTCTCACCCGCGCCCCTCTGCCTTACCTTTCCTGCCACCGCGCCACCGCGCCACCGCGAGGATGCAGTAGTTACCAATGTTCGCGAGAAACATTAGCAACTACTGCATCCTCGAGGGCCTGGAAGGGACTTTAGCGGGACGGACGGCGGGGACCATCGCGGGAATTTGGCTGGCGGGGCCCGGAAACGCTTTAATTACGACGGCGGCCCGCCCCTTCGCGCTGAAGGTGCGGGCCGCCGTGGTGGGTGAAACAGCTGTTACTTGGACTGGCGCAGGGCCTCGGAGACCAGGAACGCCATTTCGAGGGACTGCTTGTGGTTCAGGCGAGGGTCGCACACGGACTCGTAGCCTGTCAGGAACGCTTCCTGGTCGATGGGATCGGCCCCACCGAGGCACTCAGCCACATCGTCGCCTGTCATCTCCACGTGCAAACCACCCGGGATGGTACCCAGTGCCTGGTGAACTTCGAAGAAGCCGCGGACTTCGTCAATGACGTCGTCGAAGTTGCGCGTCTTGTAGCCGTTGGGCGAGGTGACGGTGTTGCCGTGCATGGGATCGGTGACCCACAGGACCTGAGCGCCGGAGGCCGTGACCTTTTCGACCAGGTTCGGGAGCTTCTCGCGGATGTTGGTGGCACCCATGCGGGTAATGAACGTCAGGCGGCCGGGCTCGCGGTTCGGGTCAAGCTTCTCAATCAGCCGCAGTGCGTCATCCGGGGACGTGGTGGGCCCAAGCTTGACGCCGATCGGGTTACGAACCCGGGACAGGAAGTCAACGTGTGCCTGGTCGAGATCGCGGGTGCGCTCACCAATCCACAGGAAGTGTGCGGAGGTGTCGTACGGCAAGCCGGTTCGAGAATCGATGCGGGTCAGGGCGCGCTCGTAATCCAACAGCAATGCTTCGTGGCTGGCGAAGAATTCAACAGTCTTGAGCGCGTCGAAGTCGGCACCGCAGGAGGCCATGAACTTAATGGCACTGTCAATGTCCTTGGCCAAGCGCTCGTAGCGGCTGTGTGCCGGGTTGGAGGTGAAGCCGCGGTTCCATTCGTGGACGCTGCGCAAATCGGCGAAGCCGCCCTGCGTGAAGGCGCGGATCAAATTCAGCGTGGATGCTGAGGTGTGGTAGGCCTTGAGCATGCGAGCGGGATCGTGCTGGCGGGATTCCGGGGTGAAATCGAAGCCGTTAACGATGTCTCCACGGTAGGCCGGGAGGGTCACGCCGTCGCGCGTTTCATCATTGGAGGAGCGCGGCTTGGCGAACTGGCCGGCCATGCGCCCCATCTTGATGACGGGCAGCTGGGCGCCATAGGTCAGCACCACTGCCATCTGAAGAATGGTCTTGACGCGGGCACTGATCTTGTCGGCAGTGGCAGCCTCGAAGGTCTCGGCGCAGTCGCCGCCCTGCAGCAAGAAGGCCTTGCCCTGGGAAGCCTGAGCCAGGCGGGAACGCAGCACATCCACTTCGCCGGCAAAAACCAGCGGAGGCAGGACTGAGAGTTCCTTGACCGTGGGGGCGAAGGACGGGGACTCGGACCAGGTGGGCTGCTGCGCAATCGGCAGGCCGCGCCAGTCATCAAGGCCTGGATAGACGGCAGCACCGGGGACGGAGAGTCCGGCAGCGGGTGCATTAGATGCGTTCAAAGTTAGATCAGTCACGGCTAAATCCTATCCCCGAAAGAGCACAGCTGCGAACCAGTCCAGCCACTGAGATTTCGAAAGGAACATGCGCGGGCCGTGACCCTTGGCTGCAGCTTGCCCGGGCATCTGGAACCGTCCGGGCTGAGCCCAATTTCTGCACCCAATCTGCACCCATTCTCCGCCATTAGACGGCTGCGACAGGGCAGCTGCAGTGCGTCGATAGGGCAGGGGCAGTGATCAGTGCGTGGTGGCCTCGGTGTCCGGGCCAGTGGTTGCGCCGGGCTCGATGGGAGAAGCTTCAACGACCGAGCCACTGGCGGCTTCTGCGACGAGCTCCGCTGCTCCCTCGGGTTCAGCTTCAGCTTCAGATTCAAGCACAGCCGCAGATTCAGACACAGCCGCAGCCGCCGTTTCAGATTCAGGCACAGCCTTCTTGGCGCCGATGACCGTCACGGCGCCCGGAGCCAGGATGGGGGCGGGCTCAATGCGGACTGCGTCGGCAGCCGTCTTGGCCGAGTCCCCATCCTTGGCCGCGGCCGACTTGGCCGACTTCTCGGCTGCCAGCTTGTCCTTGATGGTGGAGGCGTAGGAGTCAACGTACTCCTGGCCGGAGAGCCGCATGAGCTCGTACATGATTTCATCGGTCACCGAGCGCTGCACGAACCGGTCATCTGCCATGCCCTGGTAACGGCTAAAATCCATGGGTTCGCCAAAGATCACGCCGAGCCGGCGGATGCTGGGGATGCGCCGGCCAATGGGCTGGACCTTGTCGGTGCCGATCATGGCTACCGGGATGACGGGAACGTTGGCGGTCAAGATGAGCTTGGCCACGCCTACCTTGCCTCGGTACAGGCGGCCGTCGGGGCTGCGGGTACCTTCGGGGTAAATCCCCAGAAGTCCGCCACCGTTGAGGACTTCCACGCCGGTCTGCAGTGAGTTGGCCGATGCCGCGCCACCGGAGCGGTCCATGGGCAGCTGATTGGTGAGTTTGAAGAAGGCAGCGGTCAGGCGACCCTTGATCCCGCGCCCTGTGAAGTAGTCGCTCTTAGCCAAGAAAACGACGGGCCGAGGCACCATGAGCGGCATAAAAATCGAGTCCGAGAAGGACAAGTGGTTACTGGCCAGAACGGCCGGTCCATCGATGGGAAGGTTATCCAACCCCTTGGTCCAAGGGCGGAATAGTACCTTCAATACTGGGCCCAAAAATATCTTCTTCAGTACCCAATAAATCACGGTGGTATTCCTTACTATTACTCTCCGGGCCAACAAGCAGTCTCAGGTCATTGCGGTACCCCCGCTGCGGACGTATCAACAGTAGTCTAGTGACAGCAACACAGATTTCGTGGCAGCAGCTCCGCAGCAATGCCATACACGTTACCGGCCACGGCGGCCGGCAGGAGAGGGAAAACAGCCATGGTGAAATCGTTCCGTTCCGAAGGTCACGGCGACTTAGCCCGGGTTGGTGTGGCCGTGTGTCATGGTTTTACCGGCTCACCCGTCAGCATGCAGGGCTGGAGCGACTATTTGGCGCAGGCCGGATTCGCCGTCAACATGCCCCTTCTGGCGGGGCACGGGACCTCGTGGCAGGATCTCGCCAAGACCCCGTGGCAGAACTGGTACCGGGATTTTGAGGCCGCCTACTTGGAGTTGAGCTCCCGCTGCGACACGGTGTTCGTCGCCGGAATGTCCATGGGTGGCGCACTGGCACTGCGGGTTGCCGCCCTGCACCCGGTGGCCGGTGTGGTTTTGGTCAATCCCGGGCTGACGTTTAGTGACAAACGGGCGACTTATTCGGGACTGCTGAAATGGGTACTCAAGAGTGTCCCCGCCATTGGTGATGACATCAAGACGCCCGGCATTTCCGAGGGCGCGTACACCCGCACACCCGTGGCAGCCGTCCACCAGCTCAGCCAACTCTTCAGCGACACGACGAAGCTGCTTCCCCAAGTCAGCGCCCCCACCCTGATTTTCCGATCCACCGTGGACCACGTGGTGCCAGATTCCAGCATCGACGTCATCAAGGCTCACCTGGGCAGCTCCGAACTCCAGGTTGTTCCCCTGGAAAACAGCTACCATGTAGCCACCATGGACAATGACGCACCCTTGATCTTCTCCCAGTCCGCAGACTTCTTTCGGAGGCCCCACCATGCAATCTGACCCCGGCGCGGGTACGCCGCACACCGGCGACGACGACGATGTCTGGCGGGATCTCGTGGCCCGCTTGGAGGAGGCCGACGACGCGTTCCTCGAGGACCAGGGCCCCACTGAGGATCGCAAAGCTGACGGTAGTACCGGAGGTAAAGACGCGCACGACGGCGGCACGCCTGTTCCGCACTCCGCGGCATCTGACGCCGTGGTTCCGCGAGTTAACGAACCCCGCGCCACCGAACCCAAAACAGTCATTGACTTTGACCCCTTGGGTGTCTGGCATGATCAGGAGGCGCCAGCCCCACGGGAGCCTGCCGCGGATAGCCGCAACCCCTCAGGAATGGGTGGCGCAGGGGAAGACTTTATCTCGTTCGGGCCACGCGACTATGAGGCCGACGATGATGAGGAAGGCTTTATCCCCGAGGAATTGCCCAGCCTGCGCAATTCCGAGCCTGCCATCATGATGTCCTGGATCGGCGCGGCAGGTGCCCCGCTCTTCTTAGTTTTTTCAGCGATCTTCTGGCGTCAGATCCCCACCCTGCTGGTGATGGCCGTGATTGTGGCTTTCATCGCCGGTACCGGATACCTGCTGTACCGCCTGCCAAACCACCGCGATCATGACAGCGGAGATGGCGCCGTCGTCTAGGCATCCACGTCTCACCACGAGGGATTTGGCACGGGGGCCCGGTAGTTCCTAGCGGAGGCGCAGCTGTTCTCTGGCCAGATCGGCAGCGCCAATGAGTCCAGCCGACGGGCCCAGCTGCGCCTGCGCAATGACCGCCTCCTGACGGTATCCGCGGCCGGTCAGATTCCTTAAGTAAGCGCGGCGTGCCGGTTCCAGCAGTAAATCGCCGGCAGCACTGAGCCCGCCACCAATGATGAACACGGCCGGGTCTAGGGCTGCGGCGAGGTTGGCTATGCCTAGGCCAAGCCACTCCCCCACCTCGGCCACCAGTTCCCGGGCAGTGGGTTCGCCCTGCAATGCTAAATCAGTCACCACCGACCCGGTGATGCCTTTGGGCCGGCCGTGAGCCGCAGCCAGCAAACCAGCCGCCATGGGTGATTGTTTACGGGCCAATTCCCGGCCCTCACGGCCCAGCGCATTTCCGGAGGCGTATTGTTCCCAGCAGCCCCGGTTTCCGCATTCACAGCGGTGACCTCCGGGCATGATGATTTGGTGCCCGAATTCTCCGGCCATGCCGAAGCTGCCGCGTTCCACACGCCCGTCAATAACCAACGCACCGCCAATTCCGGTACCCAAGGTCAACATGACCATTCTGTCCCGGTCCCGGCCCGCGCCGAATCGCCATTCCGCCCAGGCGGCGGCATCGGCGTCGTTAGTCACCAGTACCGGACGGCCCAACATCCCCTCAAGGTTTTCGCGCAGCGGCTCGTCGCGCCAGGCCAGATGGGGGCTAAAGACGACTCGGGAGCCGGAAAGATCCATCCAGCCGGCAGCACCGATACCCACGGCATCGATGGGGTGCCGCTGCCCCAACTCGTGAACCAACTCCGCAATCACGGCCTCAACGGCACGGGCATCCCGGCCGGGAGTGTCTCGCCGGACTTCTTCGAGGATGACGCCGTGAGGATCCACCACGCCTGCGGCGACTTTAGTCCCGCCAATGTCAATGCCGAGGGACAGCGGAGCCACGGACGCCCGGGTGGGAGCAGGAATTGGAGGGAACATCTCCAAATTCTAGCGAGGGTATTCGCACTACTGAAATTGCGTGCGTGAGCTGAAACACATAATGTTACTAGCGGGTAACATAGCGTTCCCGGCGGATCTCCCAGTTGGCGGATAGAGTGAAGCAAAGTGATCGCAGGCCCACATATCAAAGGAGCTATTGTGCAAGAGATTTCCGTCCCGGCCAAGGTAGTCAGCCCCCGGACCATGAATACGACCGAGTTTGTGCTCCGCCAAGCAAAATTGGCTGCCAACCCGGCCCTTTTCTCAAAGCGCAATGAAGACCATGTGTGGGTGGATGTTTCTGCGAAGGAATTCCTGGCGGACGTCAGCGCCATTGCCAAGGGCCTGATAGCCTCCGGCATCAACGTGGGTGACCGGGTAGGGATTATGGCGCGGACCCGGTATGAGTGGTCGCTGGTGGACTTCGCCATCTGGTTTGCCGGGGCCGTCTCCGTGCCGATCTACGAAACCTCTTCCCCGTCGCAGGTAGCGTGGAACTTGGGCGACTCGGCTGCCGTGGCAATTTTCGCGGAGACCGGATCGCATGAAAACATCATCCGGCAGGCCGCTCATAACGAGAACCTCACCACGTTAGAGCATGTCTGGCAGCTGGAAGGCGACGGCCTCGACGTTTTGCGCGACGCCGGGCACAATGTCTCCGATGAGACCCTGGAGGCAGCCCGCACGGCCAACGGCTTGGACGACGTGGCGACCATCATTTACACCTCCGGCACCACCGGCCGGCCCAAGGGTTGCATGCTGACCCACCACAACTTCGTGGAGCTGAGCGAAAACGCTCGCGCCGTACTGGGCAAAAGCGTGGTCCCGCCAGGATCGCAGACCATCATGTTCTTGCCGCTGGCGCACGTTTTTGCCCGCTATATTTCAGTTCTCGCAGTGGCCGCCGGCGCCAAGGTAGGCCACACGCCGGACATCAAGAACCTGCTGGCGGACCTCCAGAGCTTCCAGCCTACGTTCATTTTGGCCGTGCCGCGGGTCTTTGAGAAGGTCTACAACTCCGCCTCATTGAAGGCCGAGGGCGAAGGCAAGGGCAAGATTTTTGCCGCTGCCACCAAGACTGCCATTGAGTACTCGCGCGCCAAGCAGGACGGCGGCGCTGGCGTTGTCCTTAAGGCCAAGCATTTTGTGTTCGACAAGCTTGTCTACGTCAAACTCCGCAACGCCATGGGCGGCCAGGTCCGTCACGCGGTCTCCGGCGGTGGGCCGTTGGGCGAACGGCTAGGCCACTTCTTCCAAGGCATTGGCCTGCAGATCCTCGAGGGTTACGGCCTGACCGAGACCACCGCCCCCATTACCGTCAACCGGCCCGAACACATCAAGATCGGTACGGTGGGCGCCCCGCTCCCGGGCAACGCGGTCAAGATTGCGGCCGACGGCGAAATCCTGGCCAAGGGCGTCTGTGTCATGAAGGGCTACTTTGGCCGGGATGATCTCACCGCAGAAGCCTTTGTTGATGGCTGGTTCCGAACCGGCGACATTGGCGAACTCGATGAGCAGGGCTTCCTGAAGATCACTGGTCGCAAGAAGGAAATCATTGTCACCTCCGGCGGCAAGAATGTAGTACCAGCCCTGCTGGAGGATCAGATCCGGGCCGACGCCATTGTGTCCCAGTGTGTTGTCATTGGCGAGCAGCGCCCGTTCATTGCCGCCATCGTCACGATCGACGAGGACGCCTTGCCACAGTGGGGCAAGGCTCACGGTCTGCCTGCGGGAATCTCCGTTGCTGAAGCTGCCAAAAACGCCACAGTGATTGCTGCCGTGCAAGGTGCGGTGAACAAGGCCAACTCCACGGTCTCCGCCGCCGAGGCTATCAAGCAGTTCAGGATAGTAGATACGGACTTCACCGAGACCTCAGGCCACCTGACTCCGTCATTGAAGGTCAAACGAGCTCAGGTCATGAAGGACTTTGAAGCCGTCGTGGAGGAGATCTACCTGAGCAAGAAGCCGGTCTAAGCAGCGGCCAAGTTCCCACCGCGGCTACGGCCGCGTATGCCCCCGCTTTCTGCGTACGTTCGGACGTACGCAGAAAGCGGGGGCATACGCGCTTAAGGCTGGATGCGGGGCGCGGAACTCTCGGCAAGCCAGAATGTGGGCTCTGAACTCTGGGAGAGCTGGAATGTAGGCTCTGGCTCTGTGCGTGCCGGCTACATGGCCAGGGGGCCGAAGAACTTCCTTGAGTCCGTGAACACCGGCTGCGGGCCGCCTGCCGGATCAGGGCTGACACCGGCCAGGCCGGCATAGGCGTGCAACTCACCCTTGGGCGGGAGCGGCTGCGGGTTCAGGCTTGCCTCCGTTCCCACCCGGGGCCATTCCACGTCCCCCGTGGCCGTCCGGGCCGGAATGAGCCAGTGGTCCCCTGTGCGGTACTGCGCAGCATTTCCATCCGCCGCCCCGGGGAAGAACACCTGCACACCGTCCTCCAGATCCAGCCAAGTGCCAGGCACGGCTGACGATTCAACAACCGCCACGGCCCCGCCTGCGGCCGGATCGCCGTCGTGGTCCCAGCGGCGCAGGTACGGATGGAGCCGTCGGTCCTGCCCCACCCGCGGATCCGCCACGCCCTCCAGCACGGCACTAAAGGTGTCGTGGTCCACCGAATGCACGCGGAGCAGAGCGCCGGCATCGTGCCGCAGTGTGGAGTTGTCATCAACAAGTTCCACCCAGCCGCCCACCACAAGCCCCAAATCCGGGTCTCTTCCCAGCGAGGACAGCATGACGGTGGTTGTCTTGGCTACAGCGTCCATCACGGGAATCTCCGCCAGCGGAAAGAGGACCGAGCCGTTGTCCCGGGACCACTTGAACGTAGCGCCCGCACCCGCCCTCCCTGGTGTGTGGACTTCCAGCCGGTAGAGCTGATTCTCCAGTCCGCGGTAGCGTGCCGCGGGATCCACTGTGCAGGGATCGTTGCTGCCGGCAGGCGGCTCGGCCCGGGCTGCCAGCTGCGGGACATTGCGGCCCAGCAGCTGCTCCAGGGTGGTAACTCCCCCGTTGCCGCCGTCGGGCTGCGGAAGGAGAACACGCACCTGCCAGGTGAGCTGCGCACGCGTGGTTGTGTCCGGGCCACCGAGGGCCACCTCGGCAATGCGTGGATCCTCTACGGCACAGATGTGCCGTTCCCACACGTCCAAGTAGATGATGAATCCCTCGAGTGCGGCCAGTGCCTCCTTGGTGGTCGCAGCATCAAAGGGGTAGCCGGGCTGTTCGCTGTACAGCAGCGGCCCGGGGTTTTCGCACAGCAGTCCATCCACGTAGTAGCGGCCGGCGCCAATCACAAAGTCACCGGGGAGCAGTTGCTTGCCCAGCGCTTTAGCTCCGGCGGCGTCGGCAATCACGGCAAAGCCAGCGTTGTCCAACGGCCCGCCTTCGGGGCCTATCAAGTCCCGGGTCAGCAACCTCCGGTAGTGCGCGGCAATGGCGGCCTGCTCGTTGAAGTCGGCGTCCAAGTGCACCCGGCCCTGCTGCATCAGCACGCGGCTGTAATGGTTGTCCGGATCAAATGTGTCGCGGCTGAAGTCGCCCTTCATGGTGTGCCCCTAACTCGTCAAGGTGATGCCGGTGGAGAATCCTGCAACGGTGTATTCCTCCAGCCGCGCGCGCAGGTTCGCGGCACGCTGGGGTGCGAAGAGGTCATGGAAGACGCCCAGTTCCGATTCGTCGGATGCGCCGCGCACAATTTCAGCCGCTGTTCCGGCAACCAGGCGCCCATAGGCAGGGTTGCCGTAGCGCCGGCTGGCCAGCGCGGGGCGCACCCGCAGTGCTTCCCGAGCCGCCGCGGCGGCACCGCCTGCCAGGTCCCCAGGATGGGCGGCCCTCGCCGCCTCCTGCACCAGATCCGGCTGGCAGTTGAAGCGCCGCGGTGTCCGCGAGGATGGTGGCACGTGGCAGAACCGCAGGCAACCAAGCTGCCGGCGGGCCGCCACCACCTCGCCGAGGAAGATGCTGTCCTCCCCCAGCGTGATCTCGTGGACAAATACCTGGCCAATGACTGTGCAGCGCTGCACGCACAGCGAGCTGAAGGCGGCTCCGCCCACCTCGTCGCACAGCACCTGTTTGCACGGCTCCGTGGCGTCCCACAGGCAGTCGGCCAGCGCCAACACGGGGGCCTGCCCATTGTCCGGATCCCGCCGGAGCTGCACTGGGCCCAGAATGCTGCGGCTGATACGCACAGCGGCGCCTGTGCCATCAAGCAAGATGCTGGGCTCGTCGGGCCGCAGTGGCTCGCAGTCGCAGTCCAGATTCCAGCCAGGAACCAACGTGCAATGGCGGATCGTGACGTCGCAGAGATCCCCGCCAACTGTGGGGTCGGTGCCGTCCCCGGCACCGCGTCGGGCACCGGGGCCGTTGACCACGAGCCCGCGGCCCACCACGAGCAGCCCGTCCAGGACGAAGCGGCTGCCGTGCCCGCCCGTGACGCTGAGCGGATCGGGCTGGTCCACGCGGTAGTCCAGCAGGCGCAGCACGGGCCGGGCACCATCTGCCGCGCGCAGCTGCAGATACTCCCCCTGGGCCAGCGTGAATTCAAAGCGTTCCTCGTACGCCCGGCTGTCCATGACTTCGATGACCCCAGCCATGTGAGCCCCGGCATTGCGCCGGTCTTTGCGCCACCGCCCGTACGCGCCCATGATGGAGCCGAACTCACCCTTGTGTGGGGAATCCTTGCGTACCCGGTACACGGCCGCGCCTGCCGGCTGGGCCGTACGCCGCGGGTACTCCCCGCCACCCAGATCCATGCTGAAGCCGTAGTGGTAGGCCACGGTGACACCGCGAGGCAGTTGCCCGGCGGGAAACACCAGCCGGCCACGTTCGGGGTCAACCAAGACCTTGTTCTTGGGTGCCTTGTACGCGTGCCAGTCGGAGAGGTCCGCCGGGATGACATCCGCCGAGACCACGTCATGCCGGGCTCCCCCGCGCCAGCCCCAGGCAGTCACGGCAATGCTCTTGCCTTCCCCAAAGAACAGCGTGGACGCCCTGGCCCTGGGCGGGTGCCGGCCCTGCAACGCCGTCAAGGCGGACCGGCTGACGGGCTGCGGCAAACGCAACTCCGCACAACCCGCCCCCGACGGGTCCGGGGGCTGGATGAACAGGGGCGTGTCATGGCCCAGCACGCTGAACGTGAAGCACTGGCTACCCTCCTTCTCCACACAGCAGGCGGGGGCGTCTGTAACAGCGTAGGACACCAGCGGGGCGGCAAACAGGCTGATGGAGGGAATATTGAAACGCCCAGCGGTGCGGTGCGAGCTGGGCCGCCGGACGTCCACGGAATGTGCAGCCGCATCAGCGTAGCCCCCTAGCAGGGTCAGCGCGGGGCCGTTGCGCAGGTCCACGGTTCCACCGCGGCCAAGGTGTCGGTGATTCAGGTGCTGGTTCCAGCCCAGGAGCCGGAACCCCTCAACGGCAACCGCCTCCCATCCCGCCGACTCCAGCGAGAGCTGTTCCAACAGCGCAAGGGTGCCTTTCCGCCGTCGAAAGTTGATGGTGTGGGCGGCCTCCCGGCGTGGCACCAACACCTTGTTGCGGACAGCGCTTGCCGTACCGGTACCGGGGCGGCCAGCGTCGTGCACCGGCTGGTAGCCCACCAGTTCGGCTATGTACGGCACGGCCCAGTCTTCCGCTGTTTCAATGAACCAGTTCCCGTATAAGGCGTCGATGTTCGCCTCCACCAGGGCCCCTTGTTGGTCCATGACGGCCAGCAGTTCTCGCAACGGTTGGCCCTGCTCGGCGTCACGCATGCGGTATGTCGCGGGCAGGAGGTTGTACAAGTAGTCTGCCGGCCGGTTCATGGCTGCACCTCATTCAGGATCAGGCTGTCCGGGACAGCGGCTTGCAGGTAGGCGAGCTGGGCTGGAAGGGCCACGCCGCCGTCCACCCGGCCGGGGAGGACAGTGATGCGTCGTGGTAGAGCCGGGCCGCGGTTTGCCGGGACACCCGGAGTGACATTGCCGCCAGGTTGGCCGCCCGTCAAACGGGCCAGGCCGGCAGTAAGTTCCTCCCGCCCGAGGGTGACCAACACGTCTAGGTCCACATACGCCACCCCGGGAATCGCAGCCATAGTGGCAATGACGGCGCTGCTGGCCAGGTCCTGCCCCAGCGCCATGGACGCAAACCCGTGGGATTCCAGCAGGGCGGCACGGATCACTGGTTCCACCAGCGTCCAGTCGTAGCCGGTCTGGACTTGGACGGAGGCGCTGAGTACAAGGGCCAGCGCCTCACGCTCCACCAGCTGGATGCGCAATTGCTGATCGCCAAAGCGCGTCAGCGCGCTGCGGAGGTTGCGGAAGAGGTCGGAGCTGGGCTCGATGGGGACGTCATCCAGGCCGGCGATGGTCACCTGAAGCAGGGCCGAGCCGCCGGCGTACAGCAGGGCCGAGCTGGCCTTGCCAATCCCGGCAAAGGTGGCGGCAAAGTCCGCGTAGTCGGACACCGACACCAGCCGTTCAAGTGCCGTGACGGAGCGCGGGGCGTTGGCCCGGATCAGCTCACGCGGCTCGGGGCCTGCACCGCCGGAGGTTCGCAGCGGGTTGGTCACGTCCGTGACGCCCAGGGGGCGGGTTGCCAGCTGGCTGATTTGGCCTGGGCGGACATTCCCGGGTGCGCCGATGCCGCTACGGTAGCCGGCCTGGATGTTGTCACCCCGCTGGGCAGGCGCTGCCCATGCGGCGGGGAGCCGAAGGTGATGGTGGTGGCCCCTGCCTCCGTGACGGCCGTGAAGAAGCCGCGCTGCCCATCCGTCAGGTAGGCCAGGCCCGGAACCTCCGGCCATTGCACGCCGTTGACCCGGACCACCAGCGAGCTGGCCGCCCCGGCAGGGGTGGGCGCCGCAAGGTAGGTTAGCGGGGCGGCCTTGAGGGAAAACTGCTGCAGAGCGGATGCGGCGCTTCCGGCGCCCAGCACCTCCTGCCGGGTTTCCCCGTGAGTTGCGTGGGCCACGTTGCCATAGACACCCACAGTGTCCCGCTTGTAGCTGTAGGCCAGCGGCTGGGCGAAGGTGAGGAAGGTGTGGCGGTCCTCGCCGGCCAGGATGGTGCCATCGTCGCTTCTGCCCGTGTGGGCCACGGCGGCAAGCATGAGCAATTCGGCACCCTGCACTCCGGCGGTGCCCAGGTCCGCCCGCTCTCCTGTGACAATGACCCAGCGCCCGGCGGTGAGGCCGTCGTAGAGCCCGTCCAGTTCCAGTTCCGCGTCTTGGACGTTGTCGGTGATGGGTTCCTGGGCCAGTTCCAGGGCTTCTTCCTGGACGTACGCGGCGGAAGCGCGGAGGTGGCCCATGGTGTCGGGGTTGTTCGGCTTCCACCATTCATCGGTGAGCACCAAGGTGGTGGCCGGGCCGGAGAGTCCGTAGGCTTTGCGCGAACCGGTCCGCACCAGCTTGACCGTGGTCAGCAGGGCACCGAAGGCTTCGGTTTTGGCGGGATCGTCGGGATCCAGCGGAAACCCGTGCTCCATGACCACGTGCTGGGCCGGCTGCAGGCCTTCAACCGCGCCGTCAAGATAGGCCACGAATGGGTTTTCATCGCCGGCCAAGTCCAGTTCCTTGGTGTCCACCGGCGGATGGTACTCGCCCCCCTTGAAGAACCCCTGGACCTGCGCATTGTGCCCGAACAGGGGGCTGCGCCGCCGCAGGGCCGACACCCTCAAAGTGGTTGAGCTGCTGATGCGTGTGGCAGCAAGCGCCGCATAGAGCGTGGGTGCCAGCTGGGAATAGATCCCGGCGAGCAGCTGCGGGTAGACATTGCCGGCACCGGTGAACGTTGCGGAATACGAGCGTTCCAGCTTCTGTGAGGTGGCCGGCGGCACTGAGGCCGGGCGCAGCAGGCCGTCCACCAGTGCGTCGATGGGGCTTTGCTCGCCCTTGCCGGCCAGCCGCATCCCTGCCAGCAGTGAGGCTGCAAAACTGCCTCCAGCCGTTCCGGCGGTTGTCGCGGGCCCGGAGGCCACGGCGGCCAGCGCCGCCCGGGCCTGCTCGAGCGAGGGCACCAACCGGGTCCAGCCCCTCTCGCGTGCCGTGGCCAGTTCGGCGCCCAACACGGCCAGCGCATCGGTCCCCACCGTACGGGCGAATTCAGCCGCGGGAAGGGCACCCAGCTGCTTGGCCAGCTTGTCCAGAACCACCTCAACCCGCTGCGCCGTCGCCGTCCCGGCAACATCCGCCATGGCTGCCTTGGCAGCGGCGAGTGCCTGCTTGTGCACGGCCAGTGCCAGGTCCCCGCCGGTCCAGTCCATGAGTTCAACGCGGGTCAGCCCGGCGTCCGGATCCGCGGCGGCGGACTTGACGCGGACGGCCTGCACGCTGCCGGTGCCCAGGTCCAGTACCAGGGCGTCGTTGGGCTTGAGCCCGGTGGTGGTGCCGGCCAGGCACAGCCCGCGGGCCAGCACGGCAGCGGCGTCCTGGTCCCGGGACATCCGAGGGCGGAGCTGGTTCCACGCCGCCCGGGCCGGCAGCTTGTCACTGCTTTCAAAGGCCTGCATGGTCTCGCCTGGGCCCGGAACACTGTTGGCGCGGGAGCCTGCAGGGATGAGAACCTCGGGGGTGTGGGGGTCTATGGTGTACGCCAGGTAGGCGGTGGCGGCCACGCCGGGGCGGGGCCGCCAGCCAACGAGTGCCGCCAGTTCCCGTACGGAGCGGTCGAGGGAAGCAGTGCGCAGGTAGCCTTCGTTGCACAGCCGCTCCTGGTAGAAGGTCAGCACGTCCGCGGCCGTGGCCCAGGCATCGAGCAAGGCCATGGAAGGATCGGACAATTCCCGCGTGCGCAGCCCCGCCAGTGCAGGGTGGCCGGCGCTGGCGATCCCCTGGACCATGGCGGCCAGGAATGCTGGCCTCGTTCCGACGCGGTAGGACAGGGCCGGGAGCCCCGGAGCGTTGGCGGTGGGCTGTGGTGCCGGTGTTTCCTGCGCGTTGGCTCCTTGTGCGTTCACAGCCCGCCTCCTAGGGTCAGAGTGAGCTTCCCGTGGTCCGGGAAGTTGGGGGAATTGTCCATGCGCACGATCTCCAGCGGCCCCACGGCGAGCGCACCGCGCTCCAGTTCCGGGCCAGCCCGCATGCCTTGGCGTTGCAGCCTGAACACCACTGCGCTTTCAACACCCGGCACGGCTGCGGCGGCCGCCACAATGGCGGAGACGTACACGCCGGTGCCGAAGGTGAGCCGGTCGGGGTGGAAGAGGCCGCCGGGCCCGCTGCCAAGAACGCGCAGCAGGGTGGCCCGTACCTCGCCGCGTACATAGTGCGGGAGCACGCAGATTTCCAACCCCACCTCGATGGGCACATAGCCGGCAGCCGTGACGGCGAGGTCGTGGCCCATCCGCCGGACGGGGGCCAGCCCGGCGGCGGTGGCGTCCAGCAATGCCTGCGCAGGCTGCTCGGTCCCCCATGGATCCACGCCCACCCGGGCCTCGTACCAGCTGCCGGTCCAGGCCAGCTGTGCTGCGGCACGCTGCAGTTCCGGGGCCTGCCCCGCGAGTTCGGCATAGTCCTCCGCCGTGACGGCGCGCAGCCGCGTGCGGCGGAAGGCGTCCGGCGCCAGCAGCCGGGCCTCGGCGACGGCTTCCGCGTCCATGCCGCCGCTGGCTGGCAGCGGATTGCGCGGGGCCACCGTGGCCCCGCTCCACGAACCGTGGCGCAGCACCAGGAATGAGATGCTGTCCCGGCCCACATTGCCGGCCGCCCCGTTGCCCACACGGTACGTGGCGGTGCCGATGAGCCCGGCTGCGGGCTGCTCACCGAGGTCGCCGTCGCCAAAACGGAGGCTGGCCCGGCCGGCGTCGTCCGTCTCCACCACAAAGTCGCGGTCGCGGGGCGAACTCTCCAGCAGGGTGGCGCGCGGTTCCCACCGGGCAGCGCTGCCGTCGGTGGGGTCCAGGAAGGAAAGTTCGACGGCGGGACCCGCCTTCCGGGGGTCCCTCGCCGTGTCGGCGCAGGCTGCTCCGGGAACAGCGCGATCCGTGTGGGTCAGGGGTTGCTGGGCCAGGACGGGCGCAATGCGGGTGGGCACGGTGGTTTCCTCGACGGCGCCGCCGTCGCAACAGCACTCACCGGAGATGGTGTCCACGGAGACTGGGTCCCAGGGCGGGTCAGTGACGGTGCGGCCGTGGTCCACCAGGATGGTGTTGCCGCGTGCCACACTGATGCCTTCAACTGGGGCGCACCCGGGGGCGGCCGTGCGGGCGGACAGCCAGAGGTCAAAGCTGAGCGCATCCTCCGGGTGCCAGGTGACGTGGACCAGCCAGCCGCCGTCCTCCGGGCTGTCCACTGTGGTGAGTCTGACGGCTTGGCGGTGATCTGGCCGGGCGTCGGCCGGGTTGCCCGTGGCGGGGCCCTTGATTTCTTCGAAGATCAAGGCACTGCCCGCGGCCAGGTCCAGCGGCCGCACCGGGACCGCACCGTTCCAGGCGTCCGGGAGCGGTTCGCGCGGGTGGGCGCGGTGCCAGCGGTATCTATCAACCAGCGTTGCCTCCGTGGTACCCCGCGGCAGCTTGCATTGAGCCTCCCCGCCGGTGTCGATGCTCATTTCGCTGTGGGCGGCGTGGAACACCAGGCCTGTGGCAGTGGTGTCGGCGGGCTCGAAGACTTCCATTCCCGCTGCGGGGAGCTGGCCCAGCTGCACGTCCGTCAGCACGGTGCCGGGAACTGCAGCCAAGGCGGGGAAGTCCGTGGTGAAGTAGATGTCCCGGGCATCCACGGGCTCGGTGTCCGTGTCCGTGCAGACCGTCAGCCAGGCCCGGGCGTTGAGCCCTTCGTGGAGGCGGTAGTCCACGAGCTGCACGTGCCGGCGCACTGAGACCCGTTGCCGGGCTGTGCCCAGATAGGCTTCCGTGGCCACGGCGTCCTGGTAGTAGCTCAGCTCATCCGCGGCATACGCCAGCACCTCCACGAGGGCGATGCCAGCGTCTGCGGCGTGCCGTTCCTGCCAGCCGGGCATAGTGGCGGAGAGCCGGTCCAGCATCAGGGTGCGGAAGCTTTGGTAGTCCTTGGCAAGGTAGTCGATGGAGGGATCGGGCGCCGGTGTGGCAGGGGCGGGGCAGTCCTGCACGCAGTCGACGCCGGTGGGGCAGCCTGCCTTGAAGCTGAAGGTTTCCGAGGAAAAGTCCGGATTGAAGCCGGGCAGCGGGACCCAGCCGGTGGCGCCGGCGCTGCCCAGGCTGACTGTGTACGTGGAGAAGTCGCCGCAGCGGTTCACCCGGATGGCCAGGGCGGACCCGGCGGCGGGACCGTCGTCGTCTTCGTCGTCGTCGAAGGAGTCGGCGCCGGCACGCTGCACGGTCAGTCCCGTCACGGTGATGTTGGTGACGGCCTCCCCGCCCGTAATGCGGACATTGGCCGGCACCAGCCCGCCCGGCTGCCCGCCACCGGCAAGCTGCGGCATCTCGCCCATGAAGTACACCAGGACGGAACGCTGGTCATCGGAGACTTCCACATAGTCAATCGCGTTGAGGTTGGCGCGGTTGGCAAATGCCGCTGCGCGCGCCAGCCCTCCCCCGCACGGTGCGTTCGCGCCGCAGCCGGAACAGCCGGAGCAGGCTGTGCACCCGGCGCAGGAACCGCAGCCGGCCACGTTCTGGATCGCTGTCATGGCGTGTCCTGTCCTGTGAAGGTTTCGCTCTGCGTGTCACTGCTGCCGGCAAGGCGGTAGCTGATGTCCACACTGACGGTGGAGTCGCGGCTTTCCACGGTGAGCGCCTGGATTTGAACCACGTCGCCAAGCCAGCGCTGCAGGCCGGCCTGGACCGTGAACTGCAATGCTGCAGCCAGCTCCGGGCTGTTGGGGCTAAAGATGAGCTGCTGGAGGCCGCTGCCGAAGTCGGGACGGTTGACCCGCTCCCCGGGGTTGGTGAACAGAAATTGCTCCATCATGTCCCGCACATGTCCGGCGTCGTCGGTGGTGGCGGTGCGGCCCAGAGGGTCGAAGTGCCAGGGGTGGTCAATGTTCATGGCGCGTTCACATCCCCACAACCCGGGTCTGAAAAGCGGCCGGCATGAGCGGGGCCACGGTGGGTGCGCAGATTGCCTGGCTGTCAGCCAGGAGCAGCGGCTGCCCGCTGGACAACACGCGGGTACTGCCAGTGGTCCAGGTAGCCGTTACGCAGGGGCCGTTGCCGGCGTTGGGCGGCGGCAGGGGGCAGCCGGCCACTGTCCAGGGTGGGGGCATGGTGACGCTTGGCTGGCCGCTCACCGTGACGCGCGGGTTGGGCGTGGTGGGCTGGGCCTGTCCGCCGTGCGCGCACAGCACGGTGGCTCCCACATGAAGCAATGGTCCCGGCATGATGTTCCCCTTTCCTTACGGCCGTCAGGTGACGGCCAGCGCCCCGTTGTTGACGCTCACGGTGGGCCCGGCCAGCACTATGGTGGCCACCCCGTTGGTGATGGTGATGCCTGCTTCGTTGATGAGGATCGACGCGCCGCCTGCGCTGCGGATCTGGATGCCGCCGGCCGGCCCGGGCAGGTCGCTGAGGGTCATGGAGTTGCCCAGCCCCGTCTGCAGCACGATGCTGGGGCTGAGCGGATTACCGGCTAGGGCAATCGCCGGAATCTCTGCAGCGCTGCCCCAGAACCCGCCGGTCCAGATGGGGTAGTCAAGATCGCCCTGCTCATACTCAATCCATACAGCGGAACCGATGGCCGGAACCACGAACACTCCCGACTGTTTCCCCGCAAACGGCACGCAGGGCAGGGCCCAAGTAGACGGGATGAGTCCTGTGGCGTCAGGGACAATGGCCTGGATGCGGCCCATTTGTTGCGGGTCAACGTTCAGTGCCACGGTGCCCCGATACTTGCCAAAATGTTCGCCGCTCATGCCGCCACCACCGGAACCGTTGAAATGAGCCCGTTGCGGCTCAGCTTGAATTTTTGCGTGAATTCGCCGCGCTTGACCGAGTGCCGGACCTCGGAAACGTAGTACAGCCCGTCGAAGGCCATACCCGCCCCGCGCACCCCCACAAGCTGCCGGGCGGCCAGGATCCGGCCGTAGCGCAGCACATCCAGAGAGCCTTCGGCCTCCACAGTGTCGGCCGAGTTGGCCGCGGCCGCGATGCCCACCATGATGGCCTGGGCAGGAGTGTATTTGGCCGTCTCCTTGAGCCGTGTGATGTTCGACGGCGGCAGGTTGATAAGTCCCAGCGGCGGGTTGAGAGGGGTGATGGGCGGGATGGGAATGGGGATGGGGATGTGTGTTTGCTCGTTCTGGATGAAGACGATGGGCAGGGTTGCCTTCTGCGGCTTGTAGGTAAAGGTGATCGAGGTGGCGTTGCTGTGGGCGTCCATGTCGAGGCTGAGGGCCGACTGGGGAACACCGACCTTGATGCGTGGGCCCCAGTAGGCGGTGCACACGCCCGGGACAGGGCCAGGGGACAGGTAGAACACGTAGCCCACCCTTTTGGCCAGGGCCGTGATGTATTTCAGGTCGGTGCCCTGCTGTGCGGGGATCTTGGCGGTAGGGATGGGCACGTCCAGCATGATGCTGGGAACGATGAGTGGCACCACGCCCAGGACGGCGTACTTGGCCAGGACCAGGGCCACGGCGGCTTCGGCCGGCATGGCCGGGAACGGCAGGCCGGTCAGGTCCAGTTTGTCCATGAGCTTGCCCAAGTCTTCCCCCGTGACCTGCAGGACCGAGTGCCCGGCGTCGTTCCCGGGCAGCACCTGGGCCTGAGTCACCACGCCGTCGGCCAAGACTGTCACGGAGCCGTTGAGGGTGGCGGTGAGCACCACCCGAACAATCGGGAAGGGGGACCCGCCCGCAACAAGGAACAGCGTGGGAAGAACCGAGCTGTTGCTCATGGTGAATCTAAGCGTGAACACGCCCGGGTCGTTGTCCCCCTGCGTTGCCTCGACGCTGACAAGGGCGTCGATCACGGATTCCGGGACGGGGAGGGCTATGGCCGGGCCCACCATGAGGCCAAGCTGGAGGGAGCTAGACATGGGGCGCCCCCGGGATTCCCTCGGCCAGCGCGATCCGCAGCACCGTGCCGGGGACAGCTGTCAGCTCACGGGGGTTCATGGCCCGGTTGGCGTCGGCCACCCGCCAGGACAATTCGGGGTCGTCCAGGGCCGCCGCGGCGACCGTGTCGAGGCGATCCCCGGCTGCCACGGTGCGCGAGGCAATGCCCGCGAGGGCCTCCGGGTGCGGGAGGAAGCGGCGGTCAAGATAGGCAATGGGCGTGCCATCCGGTGCAGTCCACGTCCTGGTGCCGGTGAACACGTAGCGGCTGTTGGCGGCAAAATTGGCGGACATGGCTAGATCCCCCTGATTCCGAGTGCGCCGAGCCCGGTCTGCGGACCACCGGCGGCGAATTGTTCTTTCTGGGCCAGGTAGCCCATGAAGAGGCTGCCCGCGCGATGGGCAAAACCGGTGTCCTCAACCGTGAGCACTCGCAGGCCCAGGCTGACTTTGGCCTGGATGGGGTTGAGGTTCACATCGAAAGCTTCCTCGCTGATGGAGAATTCGGTGATGCGCACGGGCAGGACACGGTTTTTGCTCCACACAAACAGGGGCAGAGGCGCCTCCATGGGCAGTATTTCCAGTCGCCCGGCCTGTTGCAGGGCATTGTTGGCGAGCAGCTGCGCGCTGCTGGGGTAGACGAGCGTCTCCAAGGCGGCCAGTTGTGGGAAAATCCCGGAGACGTTGGCAGGGGCCGTGCCAAGTTCAAGCTGATCGACGGCGTCGATCTCGGCCTCAAACTTGATGGTCTCCGTGGGCGGGCCCTTGATGCGCAGCACCTCCGAACGATCAGGAGTGTCTGTGCCAGCGCCGTGGACAGCCAGTGTTCGGCTGAGGGTGGCCGGGTTGTACTGCAGGGCGATGATGCGCAGCACCGCTGAGGTGTCAGGGTCGATCAGCACTATTCCGCCGCGAATCAGACGTGGCGCATTTGGCGGGGCGCTCATGGCGCGCCTCCCGTCGCTGTGGCGGACTCGTTGATGGTGACGCCGCCGGAATTCTCGGTGCGCACAGTAACGTTGCGGGGCCGGCCGCCGTCGGACCACCAAAAACTGACTCCCTGCGGCGGGTCCCCGCCGAGAAGTTGCGGCAGCCGGGCCCCCGGCGCGTCCTCAAGGTCCTCTTCGGTCAGGACAGGATCGTTGCACCGTGCCGGATCCAGCAGCAGTGCCGCCGAGGCTGCCACGGCGGCCGCCGCTGGCGCTTCCCCGGATTCCGCCCACCTAGCAAACAGCTTGCCCAAGGCCTGGCCGGGGTAGGTGTCAGGCGGATCCTCGTCACGCAGCAGACCTGACAGGGCACCTCTGCCCCGGCCCGCGCCCCAGCTGGCGGCGAACAAACGGCAGCCCGGGGCGGTTTCCTCAGCGTTGAGCGTGACGGAGACGTCTGCGGGCGCAACCAGACCGCGGCCGCCCAGCTCCTGGGAGCGCTGAGCCACGACCTCCCTGATGCGCTGCGTCACGTCCTGTTCCATCGTGTTCCTTCCATTTACCGATCTATCCTGGGTGTCCTGGCCCGCGTGCTACCCCTCACCTCGAGGGGGCCAGCGGGGCCACAGTTGATGCAAAGTAGGCGGCCGTGTCCGGGTCCTTTTGGGTCAGCACCCGGCGTTTCTCAGGCCCGCCAAAGTAGAACGAATACACCTCGGCAAACCAATCGGGAGGGCCGTTGAACTGGTAGGGCGTGACCATCCTGCTGCGCGCCTCAAAGTTGTAGCGATTCCAAGACGGCGGGTCGGAGAGTTCATAGACGTGTGCGTCGGGCGCGCCCAGCCGGTCGCCGCCGTCGGGCTTGAACCACGGATGGTCCAGGGCCGTGCCAATTGCCGACAACGCGGGGTCGGCGGCGATGGCGGCCTTCACGGGTGCGGCCAGGCCGGCATACCAGGGCCGGGCACTAATCCGCGCGAGCAGGCCTGTAACAGACTGGTTTGTCATGGCGGTGGTCATCTCCACCTCCACGTCGTCGCGCTGGAGCGTGGGCAGGGCAAAGATTCCGGTGTGGGAGTCGTCAACCATGTCGTGGGCGACGAATTCCGGGTTGAGGGCATATTGCACCCAGCCACCCCTCGAGGCGCTCGCTGGTTCGGTGCCTTGTGTCCAGCCCATCTGCTTGTCCACCGCGTGGCCGGTCTCATGCAGGGCTGTTTGGCTCAGCTCCGTTTCGGCCACGTTCATGTCCAGTTCCCGCCGACGGCCCGAATACACGCCCGTGGTGGTTTCCCCTTGCGCATCGGCGCCTTCGGTAAAGGCGCCTAGGCGCCGGAACGCGGCGTTCCGGGCAACATGCCCGTCGGGCAGACCATCCAAGGCCAGGTAAGTTTGTCGCAGGGCAGGGACCTTCCAATCGGCGGCGGTCAGGCTGGCAATGGCCCCTCGGCCCACGGGGACGTCAAAGCGCGTGCCGGCGGCCAAGATTAAGGTGGGCAGGGCGCCGTCGTCCGATTCGGTGACGATCACGCGCAGGATGCGCTGCTGGCCCGCCGTGAGCCGGCCGGGAGTCAGGGAATTAACCCAGGGGCGGATATAGCGGGCCTGGTGCCCCGCGTTGGAGTTGTTGATGAGCCGGCCCAACGTGCCGTTGCGCTCCAGCCCGGCCAGGAACACTTCCTGCTGGGCGGGCGGCAAATTCGCCATGGTGTTGAAGACGTTGCTGACATCGGTGTCGGTCACCGCCCAATCGAACAGCCCGTAGCTCAGCGATTCCTCTGCCGACGGCAGCGCCCGGGCCACACCAATGGCCGCAAGGACGCGCTGGTAGGCCGGACCGGTTTTAGCGGAATCGGGGAGGTTTTCAATGAGCCGGTCAAGGTACTTTTGCTCCAGCCGGCCAAGTCCCGCTGCCAGCGCGGGAGCGGGCAGCGCGGCGAGGGCAGCCAGGGACGTGGTGGCGTCTGCGTCTGTCACTGCCCAATCCCGGAGGCCGTAGGACAGCTTGTCGCGGACGTCGTCAATAACGTCGAAAACGATGGAGGGAGTGGCGGACTGCCGCTGCTGCACGGCATGCGCGGCCTCGTGGCTGAGCACTCGCAGGCCATCGGCCGTGGCGGGGTTGAGTCGAGCGGCGCTGCCGAGGATGTTCTGCCCCACCGTGGCGGCGTTGGCCCCCACGGATTCGGCGAAACGACCGGCGGCGTCGCTGGCATGGACCCGGACGGCCGAGAGGTCGGCGCCGGTGACATGCTCCAGTGCCCTGCGTGCTTCGGCGGCCAGCGGCTGGCCAGTGGAGTCCATGCTGCGGCGCGCCCCGCGGGCCAAGACTGCCTCCAGCGGCCCCGTCAGTGGAACGGCGCGTTCATGGCGTTCCGGGCGCGGGGCCAGCCCCGACATCCGCGTGGCGACGGCGTCCGCGGCATGTTCCCGGGCAAGTGTGCTGCCACCCCCACCCGACGTCATGGCGTTTTCCCCCTTTGGTCCCATCGCTCGCCTTGGTCCCACTTTTCGCCCCGGTCCCCATTGCCGCCCTTGTATTTTATGGCGTTTTCAACGGCCTTCTCGATGTCATCCAGCTGGCCATTGTCCGTGATGCCGACGTCTTTCGCCGCGGCACGAACAAGGGCCTTGGATCCTTTTTCGACGCCGTCTCGGGCCTTCTCCTTGAGCCAGTCGCGTTTGTCTTTGGACAACCAACCGGCCACGGCGTCAATGACCGGGTCAATGATTTTTTGGCCAGCGGTTTCCAACAGCGACGTCCGCCCGCTCCCCGGAATCGGCGGGGGCAGCGGTTTGTAGTAGTCCCGAGGGAGGTTGCTGCCGTCGTCCGGCACGGGCTTGGGATGGAAGTTCAGGTCAATCGGCTTGCCGCCGCCTTGGTCGACGGGCCCGCCAAACGTGACACCGCCCGGTTTCGACGGCGGGACAAGCTCCGGGACCATCCTGCCCATCGGGGACTTGCGGGGGTGGAAGCGAATCTCAACCCGCCTGTTGCGGGCATTGGAGACCTTGTCCCCTGTTACCACAGCCTGCGAGGGGCCCTCGCCCTGGCTTTGGGTGGAGATGATGGCCGGGACATCCATTTGGTACAGTGCGGCCGCCACGGCCTCGGCACGGCCCTGACCCAGGGTGACATTGCTGGCATCTTCACCCACGGTGTCTGCGTGGCCGATGATGGTTATGCTCGAGCGCGGATAGCTCCTGAGCAAGATGTTGATGGTTGCGGCCAAGACCTTCAACTGCGCTAGGTGGTCCGGAGTCGGTTCCGCCTGGCCGGTGGGGAAATTGTCCAAGTTCTGGGATCCGATTGCAGAAGCAAGAATGGGCGATGCGCCTTCAATCAAGGCCGTTCCGGGGTCAGCCTGTCCGGGGCCACTGGCGCCGTTCAGCGGCTGGCGCCTGATGGCACCAGGCAGGGCTGCGCCGCGGTGCGGCACATGCATGGTGTGGCCGCCCGTGTAGGCTGCGGCACTTTGTTCCGCTGCCTGTTCCGCCGCGTCGCCTTGGGCGGAGAGGCCCTCACCTGCCGGCTGCAGCGTGTGTGTCAGTTCATGGGCCAGCAGTGTGCGGCCCTCAGCTGTGCCGGGCGCGTAGAGCCCGGACGCAAAGAAGATGTCACTGCCAACGGTTAAGGCTGCGGCATTTAGCGAGACGGCCAGTCCTGCCGCCGCGGCGTCGGCATGGACCCGGACCCTGCTGAAATCTGTGCCGAAGCGGCCCTCAAATTCCCGGCGCTCGGCCTCGGGCAGTGGGCTGCCTCCACCATGCCGGCCGGCCACCTCCAGCGGGAGTGCCGGGCGGGCCACGGGAGCCTGCACGGCCGCCCTGGCCTTTTCCGCGACCGCTCGCTGAAACATCTCAGCCATGGCGCAACCCTCCCAACACGGCCCCGGCAATGCCGCGGCCCAAAGCCTGCGGACTGGCCCCTTCATGCACCTGCACAGGGGGCGTGCGCAGCACGGGCACGGCGACGGCACCCATGGCAGTGTCGAAGGAACCGGCCGCCAGTCGGCTGGCCAGTTCAGCTTCGACGGCGGCGGCAACCAGGGCGGCGGTGCGGGCGTCAAGGCCCATCCCATTCAGGATCAACCGCTCGATGCGAACGTCAATGGCCATGGCGGTCCACCCCCGGGGCCCATGCAAAGTCGGCGTCGTTGATGGGGCGCTCAAGCTTGCGGAACTCGGTCCGCGCGGCGGCGAGCATGAGTTCCATGGTGACCAGTCCGCCGTCGTTCGCGGCAAGGAAGGCAGCGTTCAGCGCCACGTTGTGGATGCTGCCACCGGTGAGGTTCAGCCGGGCCAGCCGGTCCAGATCGAGCCCACCCACGGGCGTTTCGGCCGGGAACGCCTCCTGCCAGATGGAATGCCGCTGGGCTTGGGCGGGGAACGGGAAGTTCACCACAAACCGCAGGCGGCGCAGGAAGGCCGGGTCCACGCTGTCCTTGCGGTTGGAGGCGAGCACGGCCAAGCCGTTAAAACTCTCCATGCGCTGGAGCAGGTAGCTGACCTCGATGTTGGCGTATCGGTCGTGGCTGTCCCTGACCTCGCTGCGCTTACCGAACAGGGCATCGGCCTCGTCGAAGAACAGCACGGCCCCGCCGGATTCGGCCGCGTCGAAGAGGCTGCGGAGATTCTTCTCCGTTTCGCCAATGTACTTGCTGACCACGGCGGAGAGGTCGATCTTGTACAGCAGCAGTCCCAGCTCGGCGGCCAGTGCCTCAGCGGCCATGGTCTTTCCAGTGCCGCTCTCCCCCGCAAACAGCACGCTGATGCCTGTTCCGCGGTTCAGACGGGCCGCGAATCCGTAGTCGTAATAGACGGTTCCGCGGTGGGCCACCTGCCCCACAATCTCGCGCAGCAGCGCCATCTCGGCGTCCGGGAGCTTGAGCTGCGCCAGCCGAGCCTTCGCCGGAACCCGTTGTGCCAGCTGGTCCAGGGCGGGCCGAGCCGCGTCCAGGGCGGCCGCCCAGACCGCGGCAAACTCCGGGGCTCCATCGGCGGGGGCGTCAAGGCGGCGGGCGGACGGGCTTATGGCGGCTCGAGCCAAGGTATCCGCAATGGCCGGCAAGTCCAGGTCGAAATGGCAAGCCAGCACGGCGGCACCCTCGGCGTCGAGCCCAGCACGCCACACCACAGACTGCTCCCCTGCAGTGGGCCGGGCAACGTGAACGCTCAAGGCTTCCGCACGGGGCCATGGTTCGTGGACGGCCACAAACACCAGTCCCCCCGATTCGGACAACCATCGGCGCACCAGCTGCTGCCCGGCCGGTCCGGCGTCGGCAGCATCAATAAAGAGTGCCACGGCGTTGAGTAGCACCTCCCTGTGCCACAAGCGGGCCAACGGCACGGTGTCCGGCTGCCCGCCCGGGAGGATTTCGGCATCGAGCTTGAACAGCTCCAGCCCAAAGGCACGGGCCACAGTTGCGGCCACCAGCTCTTTGCTGCTTCGACTGCTGCCGGTCAGCATGAATTCCTGCACGGGCCTGGTGGCCTGCACCAGGGCACAGATCCGCACGGCGATTTCCGTCTGCGACGGCGGGAGGGTCTCAGGAGCGGGCACTGGCGCAAGAAGTCCGCCGAGTCTCCAGTCCAGGTGATGCAGCCCCTTGATGAAGTTCACCACGCGTTCGTCGGCCGTGAGCCTGGCGACGGTAAGTGGCCCTTGCGCCCCAATGTTGATCAGCGGCCAATGTCGCAGCGGCCCGTCCGGGGACATGGCGTCCCAGGCTGGGCCGTCAAAGAGCCTCATGGCCAGGGCAAAGGTGGGGTGGTCAAGTCCTGAATCGTGCTGTGCCGCCGCGCAAAGGGCACCCATCCCGGTGTCCAGTTCCATGGCGGCGCACAGGAACACGATGTCCGTTTCAAAGCCGGTCAGGCCGAACGAGGAAGCAAGCCGAGCCAGAGGAAGATCGGGCCCGGGGGCCGGCGGGATAGGCAACGATCGGGGTTCCGGACCGGCGGGTTCCACCGCAGAGCCCACGGCGTCACGGCTGTCATTCGCACCCGGGCCTGGTAAATGCCGAGTGCCGTCGGCGAGCGCCTGCAGCCTGCCGCGCAACCAGTCGAGGCGGACCGAGAGGAAGTCGTCATTGGTGGCCAGCCATTGCTCCCGCGCGTTCATGTGATGATCACCTGCTGGGCCGAGTCGAACGCTGGCACGGCACCTGTGAAGGTGACGGGGATGCTGTCCACGCCGTCCACGCGGAGCCGGACAGGGTGGGTGCCCGCACCCGCGTTGGGCGCTGTGAAGGTGATGGTGGTGGGGGTGCTTGCGAACCCGGGGTCCCCGGATGCTGGGTTGTCTACCGAGTCCGGTGCCACGGAGGCCTCCCCGCATAGAATCACGATGTTCTGGCCGTCGCCAATACGAGGAGAACACTTGAGCGTGACGGTGTCGCCAACGGCAACGGTCGCCGGGGCATGCGGGCTGAGCGTGATCGTCGGTGCCAGGGCTAGCCCCACCGCGCCGCTCACCAGTGGGGGCAGTCCCGACTGCGCAGTCACTGCCGCCACGGAATAGAAGCCCGGCACCCAGTTCCCCCACGCGAGCGCGTCATCGGCCAGCTCCGGCAGCGCCACCACCAGCTGGCCCGGGCCCGGGCCTGCCACGGGTGCCAGTTCTACTGACGGCAGCGGCAGGGTGGGCGGTTGCGGCCGCCACAGGCTCGTGAATCGCAGCACGGTGCCCACGGTGGAGAGACTGCTTCCCTCCACCAGCACGGTCTCTCCCTGGCGTGCTGCGGCCTGCGAGCGCGGCGGCAGCATCCTTGTCAGGGTAGGTGCCGCGCCCAGAACGGAATGGACGCCTTCGTCGTTGGCGCCGCGGGCCAGCACGGGCAGCGGCGCCCGGGCCGGGGCCTGGCTGTCGATCAGCACCACGGAAACCTCATAGGCGGCAGAGACTCGCATGTTGGTTTGGAACGCCGTCCAGAGCTTGGAGAGCTCATCAACGCCCAGTGGCAGGGGCGTGATGCGGATGCGTTCGGCTTGCTCTCCCACGCCGCTGTTGGCCAAGGCTGCTGCGAGTTCGTCGGCGCCCAGGACACTGTGGTCGTGGAGCACCCCCATGGCAGCCCCGAGCACGCGGTGGCTGACGGCATCTTGATCGGAGTCGTCGCGGCCGTAGGCGGTCACTAGGTAGTGCAGGTTCAGTGCCAGCGGCGGGCTGGCTGGCCCGCCTTGGCTCGGCGCCGGGTCTTGGTTGCGCCAGGCCGCGTTGACGGCAGTGCCGAACAAGAACACGTTCAGGGATGTGCCGGTCATTGTCTTGCGGGCCGTGTCTGGCGTCCGCGTGGTGACGGAGAGATCCTGCAGCACGGGATCGAGCTGCGGCATCTTGCCTTGGAGCAGGTTCCGCAGCGTGGCAGTGACGGCGGCGATCGCCCATGAGCTGCTCATGACCGGTCCCTGAGGTACTCATCCAAGCCCATGAGCCCGGCCCGTTCCCTCGCAGGGGGCTGCGGAGCTGGTGCGCTCACGGCCCTGACCTCGATCCGCCCTATGCTGACATGGATGTGCTGCTCGGGTGCCTTGGCGGGTTCCCGCCGGGCCAGTGGCTCCAGCCTGGGCCGCACGGCCCCTTCAGTGCTTCCCTGCCACACCGCAGGCCCCACCCCATGGCTGTGGTCTGCTCGGCCGTTGTCCCGCATCCCTTCCATCCCTTGCACGACGCCGGCCATCCGCCCCATGCGCCCCGCCCCATCTTCCGTGGTGGTCTGGGCAAACAGTGGCACCGTGGATGCCGTTGCAGGATCCATGGGCCCGGCGCCGGAAAAGACCGTGGACAGTGACACGGGCATTGGAAGAGCGTCAGCCGCTGCGGGGCGCCCGGGGCTGGTTTCCATCCCCATGCGGGGGGACCTCTCAGTAACGCTGGAATGCAGGGCGGACGCTCCCGGCGCCGACCATGGACGGTGTGCCAGGGACACGGGCGCCTCCTCCGGCCGGGCGGTTCCCTCCTGGCCCGTAGCTGGACGGGAGGGGTTGCCTGGCCGGCGTGCATCGCCGGTTTGCGTGCCGCTTCGCAGGCCCTCCTTGGCATCGCGTTCCTCAAGACGTTCAAGGTGGTTGCCGTCGCGCCCGTCACCGGATCCCGGCCACCAGGGTGTGCCCGGGTTTTCAAAGCGGGAGGCGAGCCGAGGCACCACGGCGAGGGCCGACGTCGTGCTTGCAACTGCGCCCGCGGCGGAGGGAGCGGGCGGAAGTTCGCGGCGCAGCAGGCCGGCCAGGAAGCTCATGTCGCTACCAGCCCCAAGTAGGCCTGACGGCGCAGGGGCGGCAGGGCCAGGATGTCGCGCTCGGACCAGCCATAGGCGCGTGCCAGCGTGTGGACGTCGATCAGCAGGCGGCGGGCCCAGTGGTGCAGCTCGCTCCACAGATAGGAGGCAATGTGGAAGGGAGCAAGCCAGCCCTGGCCACAGCCGGGGCACTGCACCGACAACTCTGTGGCGGCGGCGGGGTCGGCGCGGCCCAGTTCCTCCCCTAGGGTGGCCAGTACTTCCGGTGGCAACGTGCCGGGGTCAACGGGGGCGCCGCCTTCCGTGACGGCTGTGATGCAGCGGGCGGCGAGTGCGGTTTCAGCCGGGCTGGCGCTGTCGCTGTCGAGTTGTTCAGGGTTGGTGCGATCCAGTGCAAGCAGGTCCCGGCTCGTGACCGGGCGCAGGGTGGCCTCGTAGCGCTCCAGACTTACCGTGAGCGGCGCGGCAGACTGGGCGTACTGCGGAGCCGCAAGGTCAGCGGCGGTAAAGGCGAGCACTACCTCCATCCCGCAACCGGGGCACTGGGCAATAGCTTCAAGCCCGGCGCCGAACAGAGAGGCCCTGAAGGCCAGCAGTTGTGTGTCACGCCTGCCTAGCGGCCAGTCGACCAGCCCGTCCGGGTCGGCGTCTGGAACCGCGGCGGCGAGCATCACCAGGGCCCGGCGCACAGGGTCCTGGCCAAGACCGTTCCCCCACACCTCCAGCAGTTGGGCTGCCCCTGGCCCGGGCACGCTTCATCACCCGTTTGCCGGGGTCAGAGACGGCTCGGTGGGTTCGGTGACGGAGGTGTCCCGTTCCCAGCCCTCGTTCTCCAGCTTGATGTGGGCGATCGCCACGGCGTTGGCATTGGCGTCAAGGTCCGGCAGGGCCTGGTATTCCGAGACCCAGCAGCGGTGGATGTTGTAGGCCAGGACCTTCTGGCCTGCCTCGTTGTAGACCTCCAGGATGATGTCCTTGCGGAAGTCCTTCAGTGACGCCTCGGCACCGAGCCCGGACCCGAAGTCCCATACCTTGGCCGCCCATGCCTCGAAGTCGGTGTCGTGCGTGACCCCCCGCTCAATGGTGATGGCCTCGAACTCGGTGCGGCCCGGGGATTTCCTACTCGAGGACGGGTCCCCTCCTTCACGGTGTTTAATCACTTCCGTGGTCCTCTTCAGCCCGCCCACCTTGCTGACGCCGGCCACGTAGTGCCCGTCCCACTTGATGCGGAACTTGAAATTCTTGTACGGGTCAAAGCGCTGGGCATTGACACTGAACTGGGCCATGGCGTCCTCCTCAGGCCTGGACCGCGCCGGCGATTTGCTGGAGCGAAATAATAACGAATTCGGCTGGCTTGAGCGGCGCGAAACCCACCAGTATGTTCACCACACCGGCGTTGATGTCGTTCTGCGTGGTGGTTTCGGAGTCGCACTTCACAAAGTACGCGTCCTTGGGCGTGGACCCTTGGAAGGCGCCCTGCCTAAACAAATCGTGCATGAACGCACCCACGTTGAGACGGACCTGCGCCCACAGCGGTTCATCATTGGGTTCAAACACGACCCACTGTGTGCCACGGAACAGGCTCTCCTCGATGAACAGCGCCGTACGGCGCACGGGCAGGTATTTCCATTCCGAAGCCAGCTGGTCGTTCCCTTCGAGGGTGCGCGCACCCCATGCCACCGTGCCGGAGGCTGGGAAGGTGCGCAGGCAGTTCACGCCCAGCGGGTTCAGGTTTCCGTTTTCGGCATCCGTCAGCGGCACCGTGAGCTTCTGGGTGCCGTTGACTGTGGCCTCCAGGCCGGCGGGCGCCTTCCAGACACCCCGGCTACTGTCTGTGCGGGCCATGATTCCAGCCAGGGCACCGCTGGGCACCAGTTCCCCGGGCCTGTTGTCGCGCAGCGGATCCGGCACCACCATCCGGGGGAAATACAGCACCGCGTAGTTACTGGTGGTGGCTACGGCCTGGTTTGCCATGCCTGTGACGACCTCTGCCGCTTCGCTCCAGTCATGCGGGGAGTCGAGCACCAGGACAGCCCGGCGCGCCTGGCAGTAGGCCACTGCATCCGGAACAAGAGCACCGTACTCAATGTCGCCGTCGTTGGGACCGCCACTGGCGCCTGCTTGGTACGGCGGGATGCACAGCAGGTTGAACAGGTCCGCATTGTCCAGAGCGTAGAGGCCCCGCTTTGCCGCCCGCTTACCCTGTCCATTGAAGTCGGTGCTGTCCAGTGCAAGGCCGTCACTCGCCTGGCCATCTGGCGCCACTACGGTGTTGGTGGCCGGCAGTTCAGCGTCTGTTGCCGTAGCAGCCACGTAGTTGTCGGCCCATGGGTCAAACTGGCCCTTCCCATTGTTGGGCTCCGGGCTCTCCGGCGGGACCGTCCCCGGCGCCCCCGCAGCGGCGACGAGTGCCGATTCGGCCGCCAGCACCAAGTCCACGCGGCGGCGGTTGCCGGTCTCAATGGACACGTTGAGGAAAGTTTCCACGTTGCCGGTGCTGGCATCGCGGACCATGAGGTTGAAGATATTGGGCACCGTGGTGTCGGCATTGGTCACCGGGTCCTTCACATGCAGCAGCTTGACCCGGGCACGTAACCCGTTGCCCCAAGCACCCGGTGCCTTTGCTGTCAGGACCAGGCCACCGAGGGCAAGGGTTGCAAAGTCCAGCTGGGTTGCCGCGAGGGCTGCTGCCACGGCTGCGGCCTGCACCGATGCCACCGTGGCACCCGCTGTGACGGCCGTCTTTGCTGCGGTTGCCACCTTCTGTGCCAGGGCCTTGGCGGCCTGATCCACATAGGTGTCTGCCTTCGTCTGTGCGGCGTCGGCTGCGAGCGCCGGCGTTGCGCCGGACACAGCATTGGCCGTGTCCATGGCAATCTTGCGGGCCGCGATGGTTCCGGCACCCTGCGTCTGGCCAACTGCGTCTGGGGCGCTGTTGTGGAACAGGCGGACAACGATCGCCCGCCTGCCGCCGTTTCTGTAGAAGTCGCGGACGGCGTAGCCCAAGGAGCTTTGCAGCCAGAGACCGCCAAATGTCCGTTCAAAGTCGGAGTAGCTGTTGATGCTCACGGGAGTGTCGGCCGGACCTCTGGCGGCCCTCCCAATGAAGGCGGTGATGGAGGTTGCCACTCCGGTGATGGTGTGGACGCCGCTGTCTACTTCGGTGATGTAGACGCCCGGATAACTTGTTGACACTGGCATGAGAACCCCACCAGGACTGGAGCTGCACAATTTTTGGGCGCTAAACGGAGCCTAGGTGGCGGGCCGCCGTAGCGATGAAAAACTCGGGTCATACAACAACTAATAATCCAAAGAATGCGCCCCACATGCACGCGGTGTCAACAACATATTTCTCTCGCAAAATTCACCCTCACCGTTGCCATTTCGCTCCAGAAATTTCTCTCACAACTCAGCCATGGACCGGCCACAGAATCTTCCATGGGCCCATCAAACGCATGATGCCGCTGTGATCCTGAACGCGGCGGCACTGATCGCTATGGGCTTGTACCCGGGCCGCGGTTGATGAGGTCATGCCTAGGCCTGCCAAGACGCCAGTGCCACCGGCCGGGAATCCCCCAGGCGGCCCATGGCCACTGTGGGAGAAAGACCACAGAACGTCTCAAACTCATGGATCAGGTGCATTTGGTCGTGATAGCCAGCGCCGACCGAGATGTCCAGCCACGACTTCTCCGGGCAACGGACTTTGGCGTCTAATGCCGACTGGAAGCGCGCCACCCGCGCGAACCGCTTCGGCGTAACGCCGAGTTCGCGAATGAAGGCCCTCTCCAGCTCCCGCACACACAGGTTCATTTGCCATGCCAAATCCGTGATGGCGATGCGACCGTCACACCGGGCCAGCAGGGACACCGCTGCCGACGTGGCGGTCGGTGCGCCCCTGTCCAGACACAACTGCCGGTACAGGAACGCCTCCGCCAGCTCTATTCGCTCAAGAAAGCTGGTTGATTCGGCCAAGACGTTCCACAGTTCCTCAAGGGGACGTCCCAACACGTCCCGCGAATCGAAATGCCTCTCCGCCACCAGTCGGCTCGGCACCCGAAACAGCGTCCATAGGGCCATGGGCGCCAAGAAGATGGCGAAGGAATCGATGGTGCCCTCGAACCGCAGACTGGTGACCGAATGCGTGTGCGGCCCCACCAGGGACATGGGGCGGGTACTCTCACAGCTGCCATCTTGCAACTGGACTCGCAAAGGGTCACCGAAATCGAAGTGGATCACCGTTTCCAGAAAGGCCGGCATCGGCTGGGGGTCGAAAGTTCCTGTCAGGGTGCGCTGGGCGAACGCCCGCACAAATGGGCGCAAGACAGGCGAGGCAGGGGCGGATTGGACAGTTCGCATCGATCCCAAACCTTCTCACCCGGGCGTCGCATTTCTACTAGGCGACGATGACTCCCGAAGCGAATCATGTGTGTAAGCGAAGTTTGATTGAATCGCGGCGGAAATACAATGCCCCGGGGGAACAGCTTTTCGGGGCCAACTTTCCAAAGCCACGCAGGTCGGCTTGGAGGACTAGGAGCCCATGATGTCTGACGGAACCGAACACCAGCAAAAGGCGGCGATCCGCCCTGTCAAGGATGCCGTGGAGGACCAGCTCCTGCGCGCCCCGGGCGTTGTGGGTGTGGACATCGGTGAGAAGGTCAGCGGTGGCAAGCCCACCGGTGAGCTGAGCATCGTGGTCTACGTCGAGGAAAAGAAGAAGAAGTCAGCCCTGAACGCCAAGGATGTGGTTCCGCCGGTGATTGACGGAGTCAAAACCGACGTTCAGGAGCTCGTCATCGAACTTCAGGCGGCCATGCTACAGCTAGATGGCGGCCTCCAGGTGGACGCCACGAGCTACACCACCTTGCACGGAGGCATCAGCATTGGCCCGTCACGCAGCATCTTCATGAACCCGCCGGATGTTCCGGCTCCGGGAAACTACGTGTTTGTCGGCACTCTGGGTGCCATGGTCCGAGACCGGGCCAGCGGCGCCACCATGGCGCTGACCAACTTCCACGTCGCCTGCGTTGACAGCGGCTGGGCCGTGGGCAACCGCATGGTCCAGCCGGGGCGCGTGGACGGGGGCAGCCCAGCCACCCAGGAATTCGGTGCACTGACGCGGGCCCAGCTGACGGAGAATACCGACGGCGCAGTGGTCACCGTCGATTCTTCCAAGGCTTGGGACTACACGGTGGAAGGAATCGGCGACGTGGCGGGCACCGCCGCGGCCACCACGGGCATGGCCGTCCAGAAGCGCGGCCGAACCACGGAGCACACCTTCGGAAGCGTAGCCTCGACGGACGCTACGCTCAGCATTGACTACGGCGACGGCATTGGCACCCGCACGCTCCGGCACCAGATCCGCATCTCCACCGACACGGCACAGTCCGCCCGCTTCTCCGACCACGGGGATTCCGGGTCAACGGTGCTGGACATGAACCGCAACGTCGTTGGCCTGCTGTTCGCCGGTTCCTCCGACGGCTCCACCACCTTTGCCAATCCGATCGCAACGGCCCTCGATGAGCTCGGCGTCGACCTCCTGGTGCGGCCTGCAGTTGTGGTCACGAGGCCCATCCTCACCTGCCTGAACACGAGACTCTCGGTGTGTGAGCTGACGCGGCCGGCCACCTGCTACGTCGAGACCCGCCTGGCCGTCTGCCATGTGACCCGAACAGTGACCTGCTACGTGGAGACCCGAACAGTGATCTGCAACATCGTGACACGCACACCGGTCTGCCAAGTGACCCGCGCACCGGTCTGCCTCGTGACTCGTCCGGTCGTCTGCAACGTCCTGACGCGCGGCGGCTGCCCGGGTGACTGGGAGATCCCCGGAGAGGTCATTAACCCCGGGCCTCGCGGGGATTCCGGGGATGCTGGCTGGCTGGGCTCCCAATACGATACGGGATCGTTTGACGGGGATCCGGCCTACCTCGCCGGATATCTTGCCGCACTTGAGGAAATCGCGGCCATTGAGCAAGAAGGTGAAAGCTGAGTTCCGTGACGATCCCCGTCTTGGTGGCCCGTGGCGTTGCGGCTGCAATTCTTGACGCCGGCGAAGTCCTGGACGGGGCAGTATCCGTGTACCCGCAGCCTCGCAGCAATGTCGTCCACCGGGTAGAGCGGCACGGGGTGCCGCTGGCCTATGTAAAGCAGCGCGGGGCCTCCTCGATGCTGGACGGGGACGACGTCGTCATGAATGAACGTATGGCGCTCACGGCCTTGGCCGGGTTGAACTGTGTGCCGCGTCTCCTTCCCCTCGACGATGCCGCAGCCGTCTGGGTGCGTGCAGTGCCTGGCCAGACCCTGGCTGAAGTCCCCTTCGGCGGGGACGAATTCGACGTCGCCTGCCGGGCCTTGGCGAGATCGCTCGCCGAGCTCCACACCTGGTCTGTTGGCGTTTCCGTGGTGGATCTG
This sequence comes from Arthrobacter alpinus, assembly GCF_001445575.1. Taxonomy (NCBI): domain Bacteria; kingdom Bacillati; phylum Actinomycetota; class Actinomycetes; order Micrococcales; family Micrococcaceae; genus Arthrobacter; species Arthrobacter alpinus. Next base: position 3,228,032 of record NZ_CP013200.1, read on the forward strand.
CCACGGGCACCTGAGCCCTGGGCGCTGCGGTCCGATCATCTGCCCCCGTCGATGGCTGGCAGTCCCGCTGGCTCGGCGTGTGCCGCGGTCCTGGAGCTGGCCGACGAACCTGGAGTGCGGGCTGCTCTGAACCACGCGGCCTCCCGGTGGACGGCCACAGCATGGATCCATGGGGATGTATCGGCGAACAACGTCATCATCCATCGGGGCCGGGCATGGCTAGTGGACTTGGAGGGCGCCGGAATGGGCCATCCGGCCTGGGACTTGGCCACGGCAGTGTCCACCTTGCGCGGTCTTGGCGGCAGCGGCGCGGAATTCCTCACGGAGTATTGGCAGCGGGGTGGGCCGGCCCGCCTTGACGATTCGCTGCTCACCCTGCGTGCAGTCCAGAGCGCATGGCAACTGGCGGCACACGGCACGCAGCGGGGAGACCATGCTGATCACGGCAATGAACAATTTGAAGCAGCGAGGCGCCATGCCGCCTCATTCCTGGCGACCCACGGCGGGCGATGACGGTGCATGGGTTCTCCCCCGCTCACGCGAAGTCATTGCTCCAAGCCAGGGCAGTAGGCGCGCCGCCAGCAGCAGACGGCCAAGACCTCGCAGCCACCTTGTACAGCCGCTGGTATGCCGCCCCCCTGGCGGAAACTCGCGTTGACCCTGCTTGGCCTCCATTAGAGGGCATGCTGCGGGTGGCCCAAGGCGAGGCCCTGGGCTGGACACCGGCCATTGTCATCGGCCAGGGCGCCGGCGGGGTTGCCGTCGCACGGGCAGCTGACGGCCGGGCAAGGGCCCTGCTCCGCGGGAGCTATACCCACCAAGAAGGCAGCGAACGCACGGGCCTGCCGGCACAGGCAGGGGAACACATCATGGCGGTTCCCCGGTCCGGCGGCGTGGTCTCCGAGGGGTGGTGGCGAAGCTGGGGAGGCGGCTGGGATCCCCGCTCGGCCCCACAAGACGTCACACGGGTGTATCTGGGCCCGGCATTGTGGGAACTCCCCACCTGGTCGGCCTGCTGACCGTGGCACTTGACACCCGGACAGAGCCGTGGATGATCAAGGTGGTCGCGCAGGAGCACAGCATGGGCCGCCCCGACGCGGTGGTTGTCTACGTGGCTTCGACCGCTGCCTTTGGCGACATTGTGGAGTGCGCTAGGGGCCGGGTTCTGAATCTGCAAGGTCCACCGCTGACCGAAATACTCGCCCCGGGCGTTTCATGGGCTCAGGAACCCGGAGACGGCTGCAGCTTCGGCGAGAGCCGCTGTTCCCTCATGGCAGTGATACTGCAGCGCACCACAAACACGGACGATGAGACCTTCCTTGGCACCGCCTCAGAAGAATTCCTGGCGGCTGGGCTGGATCCGGCTGCACCGCACCTGCGCAGGAGGGCCCATGGGTGAGCAGGGAGAACTGCACTTGCTGCGGAAGGCTCTGAATCGGTGCCTTGACGCCATCTCTACAACCACCATCAGGAACGGAGGCCGGGCCGGGTGGCTCAGCTGGGACCTTGACGCCGACGGCGAGCCCCGGCGGATGGTGGGCGGGCGGCCCGGCCTCTACGACGGCGACGCCGGGAAGGTGTGGGCCCTCGCCGCCCTTGCCAGGGCAACGGACCGGAAGGATCTTGGCGAACTTGCGGTGGCAGCTTCGCGCAACCTGGGCGACGCCAGCCAGCCGGGATTGCTGTCCGGGCAGGCCGGAATTTCCTTGGCGCAGCATGCGGCAGGCCAGACCCCTCGACAACTCCCAGATCCGTCAACCGTTGCCGGATCCGATCTCACGAGCGGTCTGGCTGGCCTGCTGCTAGCCCAGGTGCGTATGGGCTACTGCGGGCCGGCCACGCTTGACGCCGTGGAACGCCTCACCAGGATGGCGATGCAGACCCCCATGGGCGTTTGCTGGCCGGAATCCGAGGGACCGGAGGGCAGGCCACTTTGCGGCATGGCCCATGGCAACAGCGGAATTGCACTGGCCCTGGCCGAGGCGGGAGCCGCATATCCACCCTGTGCAGGGAAGGCTACCGAGCTCGCGGTCCAAGCCCTGCGCTGGGAATCCGCCTGGTTCGATCCCGTCCTGGGCGCCTGGCCTGACCTGCGCAGCAATCCGCCGGCGTATCCGGCGCTCTGGTGCCACGGGGCCGCCGGAATCGCGGTAGTCCGCCTTCGGCTGCTGCATCTCCGGGTAGGCCTTGGGCTTCCTGCGGATCAGCTCCGGGCCGAAGCCGAGGCCGCCGTGGCCACTTGCGGCACCGAACTCCAGCGGGAGTTGAGCAGCGGCACCCTGCCCGGCGGGCTGACGTTGTGCCACGGACTGGGTGGGCCGCTCGAGGCGCTAGTTCTCGCCCATGAAACGTGGAACGTAAAATCCCACCTGGGTGCCGCCCGTCAATACGCCGCGGCCGCCCTTGACATGCTCGAAGAGGATCCCCTCGCCTGGCCAAGCGGGCTCCGGGCCAGCGGGAGCACTGGCCTTTTTGTTGGTGTTGCTGGGGCTGCTCTCGTGTTGGCCAGGATACTCAACCCCGAGCAAATAGCCAGTCCCGCCTTGCTGCTGTGACGGGTGCGGATGATGGTGCCGCCGGTTCCCTCGCGGGCAGTAAGATTTCCGCGGTCGCTGGGCGACCTTGAAAATCCATCCCCGCTCCGGGAACCGGCGGCACCGTCGTGTGGGCCCACGCTTGCCAGGTTCCCGGAAATCGCGCCAGCGATTTGCGGGCCGGCAAGTGGGGATTAGGAGATGACCACCAGCAGGTCTCCACCCTGCACCTGGGCGATCCCGTTGACCGCCAGACGGGCCACGGTGCCGCCCACCGGCGTCGTAATCGAGGCCTCCATCTTCATGGCCTCGATGGTGGCGACTGTTGCGCCGGCCTCGACAACGTCGCCCACGGCGACCTTGACTGAGACGGCACCGGCGAACGGTGCGGCAACCTGGCCGGGCACGCTCTCGTCGGCCTTCTCGGCGGCCTTGACGGTGCTTTCAATGCTCCGGTCGCGGACCGTGATCGGGCGGCTCTGACCGTTGAGCTTAGCCACGACGGTGCGCATGCCCTTCTCATCGGCCTCGGAGATGGTCTCGAGCTCGGCGATCAAGCGCACACCCTTGCCCAACGGCATGATGTGTTCCACGCCGCGGCGCAAACCGTACAGGTAGTCGCGGGTGTCTAGGATGGAGACGTCGCCGTACGTCTTGCGAATTGACTCGAAGTCCTTCGTGGGGCCGGCAAAGAGCAAGCGGTTCAGTGCCGCACGGCGCGTTTCGCTGTCGCCAGCGAGTTGTGCACTGTCATCGTCCGTCAGCGTGCCCATTCGCTCGACAATGGTCCGGCCCTGCAGCGCCTTGGTGCGGAAGGGCTCCGGCCAGCCGCCGGGAGGGGTACCCAGCTCGCCGCCGAGGAAGCCCACTACCGAATCCGGGATGTCGTAGTTCTGCGGGTTTTCCTCGAAGTCGGCCGGGTCAGCCTTGATGCCCACCAGGTGCAGGGCAAGGTCTCCCACTACCTTGGACGACGGCGTGACCTTGACCAGGTGCCCCAGGATCCTGTCTGCGGCGGTGTACATGTCTTCGATTTCCTCGAAGCGCTCCCCCAGACCCAGCGCAATGGCCTGCTGGCGCAGGTTGGAGAGCTGGCCACCGGGGATCTCGTGCGTGTACACGCGCCCTGTGGGTGCTGCCAGACCGGACTCGAACGGTGCGTACAGGCGGCGCACGGCCTCCCAGTATGGTTCCAGCGAGCTGATGGCAGCCAGATCAATGCCGGTGTCACGCTCGGTGTGTGCCAGCGCAGCCACGAGAGCCGAGGCTGAGGGCTGGCTAGTGGTGCCGGACAGGGCAGCAGAGGCGACATCAACGGCGTCGACCCCTACATTGATGGCAGCCATCAACGTGGCGAGCTGGCCACCGGCGGTGTCGTGAGTGTGCAGGTGCACCGGCAGATCAAAACGCTCGCGCAGGGCGGTGACCAACTTGGCGGCGGCGGCCGGGCGGAGCACGCCAGCCATGTCCTTGATGGCCAGGATGTGTGCGCCGGCGTCAACGATGCGCTGGGCCAGTTCCAGGTAGTAATCGAGGGTGTAGATGTCCTCGGCCGGGTCCAGCAGATCGCCGGTGTAGCAGAGGGCAACCTCGGCAACGGCGGTTCCGGTAGCGCGCACGGCCTTGATGGCCGGCTCCATCTGGTCCACATCGTTCAGCGCGTCAAAGATGCGGAAGATGTCGATACCGCTGGCGGCGGCTTCCTGCACAAACGCGTCGGTGACCTCGGCCGGGTACGGCGTGTAACCCACGGTGTTGCGTCCGCGCAGCAGCATCTGCAGGCAGACGTTGGGCAGTGCCTCACGCAACTGGGACAGCCGCTGCCAAGGGTCCTCACCGAGGAAGCGCAGGGATACGTCATAGGTGGCGCCGCCCCAAGCCTCAACCGAGAGCAGCTGCGGGGTCAGCACGGACACGGCAGGTCCGGCTGCGAGCAAGTCCCTGGTGCGGACGCGGGTGGCCAGCAGCGACTGGTGCGCGTCACGGAACGTGGTGTCCGTGACAGCCACAGCGGTCTGTGCACGCAATGCTGCGGCGAAGCCTTCCGGGCCAAGCTCGGCCAGCTGCTGGCGTGAGCCGGCAGGTGCATCTGCCAGATCGACGGCGGGCAGCTTGCGTGCCGGGTCCTCAACAACTGTGAGTTCGCCGTTTGGCTTGTTGACAGTGACATCGGCCAGCCAGGTCAGCAACTTGGTTCCGCGGTCGCTGGAGACGTGGGAGTTCAGCAGCTCGGGGCGCTCATCAATGAAGGAGGTGGCCACATCTCCGGCGTTGAAGGCCGGGTCAGCCAACACGGCCTGCAGGAAGGAGATATTGGTGGATACGCCACGAATACGGAATTCGGCCAGGGCGCGGCGGGCACGGGAGACGGCCGTCTTGTAGTCGCGGCCGCGGCAGGTGAGCTTGACCAGCATGGAGTCAAAGTGCGGGCTGATCTCGGCACCTGCGTAAATGGTGCCACCGTCAAGCCGTACGCCGGCGCCACCGGCGGAACGGTAGGTGGTGATTGTTCCAACGTCGGGGCGGAATCCGTTGGAGGGGTCCTCCGTGGTGATACGGCACTGCAACGCAGCACCCTTGACGTGGACGTTGTCCTGGGTCAGACCCAGATCCGCCAGGGTCTCGCCGGCGGCAATACGCATCTGCGCCTGGACCAGGTCCACGTCGGTGATTTCTTCGGTCACGGTGTGCTCGACCTGGATGCGTGGGTTCATTTCAATGAACACATGCTGGCCGGCGCGCTCACCTACGGTGTCAACAAGGAACTCAACAGTTCCGGCATTGACATAGCCCATGGCCTTGGCGAACTTCACGGCATCGGCATGCAAAGCCTTGCGGATGTTTCATCCAAGTTCGGGGCCGGGGCAATCTCCACCACCTTCTGGTGGCGGCGCTGCAAGGAGCAGTCACGCTCAAAGAGATGGATGACGTTGCCTTCATTGTCGGCCAGGATCTGGACTTCAATGTGCCGCGGGCGCAGCACGGCCTGCTCCAAGAACATGGTGGGGTCACCGAATGCAGCATCGGCTTCGCGCATGGCTGCCTTGAGCGCCTCCTCGAGGTCTTCAGCTTTTTCCACGCGGCGCATGCCACGACCGCCGCCGCCGGCCACAGCCTTGGCGAAGATGGGGTAGCCAATCTCAGCGGCTGCACCGAGCAGGTAGTCCAGATCGGCGCTGGGCTCGCTGGACTGCAGGACCGGAATGCCGGCCTTGCGTGCAGCATCAATGGCGTGAACCTTGTTGCCGGTCAGTTCCAGCACTTCGGCGGGCGGGCCAATGAAGGTGATGCCGGCGTCGCGGGCGGCACTGGCCAATTCCGGGTTTTCAGAGAGGAATCCGTAGCCGGGGTAAATGGCATCGGCGCCAGATTCCTTGGCCACGCGAATCACTTCAGCAACGTCCAGGTACGCCCGGACCGGGTGCCCTTCTTCACCAATCAGGTAGGCTTCATCGGCCTTCTGACGGTGGATGGAGGTGCGGTCTTCATGCGGGAAAACTGCAACTGTCTTGGCACCAAGCTCGTAGCTGGCACGGAATGCCCGGATCGCGATTTCACCGCGGTTGGCAACCAGAATTTTCGAAAACATCTCACTCCTGTGTGAACAATGGTGGCGAAGCACAGGCGTCAACAGCTCAAGCCGCGATCCGCCTGTGCAGCCACAATTCCGGGCCGAAGCGCCGAAATCGTGCTGCCTTGTAGAAATTGGTGTAGTTCGGTGACACAAAGTGGTGCAAGTTTCACCCCTGCAGCTATTGTGCACCAAATCCAGTGGCGTATCTCACAGCGCCCTACGTAATAAACAGTGAGTTAGAACACTTCGGCAAGTTCCTCCATAGAGGGGCAGGAGCACACCAGATGGCGGTCGCCGTACGCCTGATCGACGCGGCGCACCACGGGCCAGTACTTGGCACGCGGGTCCACACCGGCCGGGAAAACCGCCTCTTCGCGGCTGTAAGGGTGATCCCAGTCCTGCGCAATGCTCTGCGCCGTGTGCGGGGAGTTAACCAGCGGGTTGTCCTCCGCGGGCCACAGCCCGTCCTGCACCGCAGCGATTTCCTTACGGATGGAGATCATGGCGTTGATGAACCGGTCAATCTCGCCCAGATCCTCGGACTCCGTGGGCTCCACCATCAAGGTGCCCGGCACCGGGAAGGACATGGTGGGTGCGTGGAAGCCGTAGTCGATGAGCCGCTTGGCCACGTCCTCAACGCTCACGCCCGAGTCCGCCGTGATACCGCGCAGGTCCAAGATGCATTCGTGCGCCACCAGATCGTGGGCGCCGGTGTACAGCACCGGGTAGTGCTCACTGAGGCGGCGGGCAATGTAGTTCGCAGACAAAATGGCGATCTGGGTGGCTTGCCGGAGCCCCTCCGGACCCATCAGGCGAATGTAGGCCCAAGAGATGGGAAGGATCGACGCCGAACCGTACGGTGCGCTGGAGACCAGACCCACCGAGGTGCCCGCCTCAAGCTCACGGGCCGGCAGGTGCTTGGCCAGGTGCGCGCCCACAGCCACAGGACCCACACCGGGGCCGCCGCCGCCGTGCGGGATGCAGAACGTCTTATGCAGGTTCAGGTGAGAGACATCGGCACCGAACTTGCCCGGCTGAGCCAAACCAACCAGAGCGTTAAGGTTGGCGCCATCCACATAAACCTGCCCACCGGCGTCGTGAATCATGGCGCAAATGTTGGAGATCTCGGTCTCAAACACGCCGTGCGTTGACGGGTAGGTGACCATGATCGCGGCCAGGTTGTTCTCGTGGACGCTGATCTGACGCTTGAGGTCATCAATGTCAACGTTGCCGAAGCCGTCGGTGGCGACCGGGACAACCTTCAGCCCGGCCATGACGGCGGACGCGGCGTTGGTGCCGTGGGCCGAGCTCGGGATCAGGACGATGTCGCGGTGCGGGTTGCCGTTCTCCACGTGATGAGCGCGGATGGCCATGAGCCCGGCGAACTCGCCCTGCGAACCGGCGTTGGGCTGCACGGAGACGGCGTCGTAGCCGGTGATCTCGGCCAGCCAGGCTTCGAGTTGCGTGGCCATTTCCACGATGCCCACGGTATCGGAGGCCGGCGCGAACGGGTGCAGATTGGAGAACTCCGGCCAGGTAATGGCCGCCATCTCGGCCGTGGCGTTGAGCTTCATGGTGCACGAACCCAGCGGGATCATGCCGCGGTCCAGCGCGTAATCGGCGTCGGAGAGCTTGCGCAAGTAGCGCAGCATCTGCGTCTCGGAGTTGTGCGTGTGGAACACGGCGTTGGCCATGAAGTCCGTGACCCGTGCCGGGGTGGGAAGCACGACGGCGTCCGCATCCTTCGCGATGTCCGGCTGTTGGGTGCCGAACAAGGTGGCCAACGCGGCGATGTCGGCCTCCGTGGTGGTTTCGTCCACGGCGATCTGCAGATGGTCATGGTCAATCTGACGCAGCAAGTATCCGGCCCGATGAGCCGCTGCAACCAGCTCAGCGGCAGCGTGGCCGCTACCCGCGGCCACCTTGACCTTGACGGTGTCAAAGTAGTTTTCGTGCACCACCGTGTGGCCCGCGGCGCTGGCGGCTTCGGCAACAGCCAAGGCCATCGCGTGCACGCGAGTGGCAATACGCTTCAGGCCCTCGGGACCGTGGTAGACCGCGTACATGCCGGCCATGACGGCCAGCAGCACCTGGGCGGTGCAAATGTTGGAGGTGGCCTTCTCGCGGCGGATGTGCTGCTCGCGGGTCTGCAGCGCCAAACGGTAGGCCTGGTTCCCGGCAGCGTCCAAGGACACACCCACCAGACGTCCCGGCAGTGAACGCTCAAGACCCTTGCGGACAGCCATGTAACCGGCGTGCGGACCACCAAAGCCCATCGGAACGCCAAAGCGCTGCGACGTTCCCACGGCCAGGTCCGCGCCGAGCTCGCCGGGAGATTCCAGCAGGGTCAGGGCCAAGAGATCGGCGGCCACAGCCACCACTGCCTTCTTCGCGTGGGCGGCAGCAATCACGGGGCAATATCCCGGATCAGGCCGGAATCGCCAGGGTATTGCAGGAGCACGCCAAAGAACTCAACGTCAGGGAGTTCGTCGTCGAAATTGTGAGAGCGCACGGGGATGCCCATGGCCTTGGTTCGGGTGGTGATCACGGCGAGCGTCTGCGGGAAGATGTCAGCGTCAACCAGCAAGACGGCGTCGTTGCCGGCACTTCGGTTGCTCCTGCGCATCAGAGCCACAGCCTCGGCGGCGGCGGTTCCCTCATCGAGCATCGAGGCATTGGCGGTTGTCATGCCCGTGAGGTCTGCCACAACTGTTTGGAAATTCAGCAGGGCTTCGAGCCGTCCCTGAGAGATTTCCGGCTGGTAGGGGGTGTACGCCGTGTACCAGGCCGGGCTCTCCAAAACGTTGCGCTGAATGACACCAGGGGTGTGCGTGCCGTAATAACCCTGACCAATCAGGGACTTATTGACGGTATTTTGCCCGCCAGCGCCTTCAATTCTTCCAGCATGGCCTCTTCAGAGACCGCCGCCTGCAGCTTGAGGGGCTCGGTGCTGTAAATCGATTTGGGCAGCGCGGCCGTAGAAAGCTCCTCCAAAGAAGCAAATCCAAGGGCGCTCAACATATGATGAATGTGGGGCTGCGCTGCAACCCCAATGTGGCGCTCGCTAAAGTCGGCCGACACAAGGTTGTTTGTGTTGTAGCGCGCGGGCAAATTTTCTGGGGTGTTTGTCAATGGATTCTCCAAGTCGCGAACGTTCCACAGCTATTGTATGTGTCAACGCCAACACCAGACACAAGATTTAATAAGCAACGCAAAGGGTAATGGTTAATCCGTGCAAGTAGTCAGTATCAGCAGCCTCAAGGGCGGCGTTGGCAAGACCTCAGTCACCCTCGGGCTGGCTTCGGCAGCCTTGGCCGCGGGCATCCCCACCCTCGTCATCGACCTGGATCCACATGCCGACGCCACCACCGGACTCGGTGTTGTGCCGCGCGGCCAGTTGGACATCGGCCAGATGATCAAGAACGCCCGCAAGGCCGATCTTGGCGCCAATGTGGTTCCCAGCGGGTGGCTTGCTGCCCACAGGACCGACGGCGGAACGGTGCCAACACTCGATGTCGCCATGGGCTCCGCCTTCAGCGGCATCTATGACCGCCCCGACCTGGGTAAACGGGATCTGCGCCGGCTGGCCACCATCTTGGCTAACGCCGACCGCGACGGCAGCGCCCCCTACCAGCTGGTCCTCATTGACTGCCCCCCGTCATTGAACGGTTTGACGCGCATGGCGTGGACTGCCAGCAGCCGGGTCCTGCTAGTTGCTGAGCCCGGGTTGTTCTCCGTGGCCGGTACCCAGCGCACGGTGCGTGCCATTGAGCTGTTCCGCACCGAGTTTGCCCCAGCACTGGTCCCTGCAGGAATTGTGGCTAACCGTGTCCGCTCCGGCTCCAACGAGCATGCGTACCGTTTGGCGGAGATGAAGACGATGTTCGGCGATTTGCTGCTCTCTCCCACCATTCCGGAGCAGGCCAATTGGCAGCAGATTCAAGGTGCAGCGCATCCGGTGCACCAGTGGCCAGGAGACTCGGCCAAGAACGCCTCTGCGCTCTTGACCGGCTGCTTGATTCAGTGCTGACCCAGAGCGCTACCCGCAGCCGTCTGTACCGGGGCTAGTCCCGCCGGAAACGAAAAAATCGCTACACTTTGACGTTTTCGCGGTGGTTCAAACCATAGCGGAAACGTCAAAGTGCAGCGATTTTCTTGTGTCAGGAGATTTTGCGAGCTTCTCGACGCTTGACGAGTTCATCGTCGGGGTATGACTGCACGGCGGCATGTTCGCTGGGAAGTGCCGCTAGGCTGCCTTCCACTTCGCGCCACACACGGCCTACGGCAATGCCGAACACGCCCTGTCCACCCTGAACCAGGTCAATGACCTCATCGGCGGAGGTGCATTCGTATACGGAGGCGCCATCGCTCATCAAGGTGATCTGCGCCAGGTCTTCAACACCGCGTTCACGCAGGTGCTCCACAGCAGTACGGATCTGTTGCAGGGAAACTCCCGTATCCAGGAGCCGCTTGACGACCTTCAGGACCAGAATGTCGCGGAATCCGTAAAGTCGCTGAGACCCTGAACCCGCGGCTCCGCGAACAGCAGGCTCCACCAGTCCCGTGCGGGCCCAATAGTCGAGCTGGCGGTAGGTGATCCCGGCGGCTTTGCACGCTGTTGGACCACGGTAACCGGCATGGAGATCCAGAACAGGCAGATCTTCCGTGAAGAGCAAACCCTGTGAGCCCGCGCTTAAGGAAGTGCTGGGGACAGCGGCTGCACTCAACCCGCCGATGTCACTGGTGGCACTCACGTGGATCCTCCTGTTCGCAGTCCCCTGATGGATGGCTGCACGCCGACGGCCCAGAACACACAAGAAGTGGGCCTCTTGCAGGGCCGTAACCTCAAGTCTGCCCGCGCCAGCCATGGCTTGCAATGGGGAACTCAATACCTTGACGTTAGAACGGCACGGGACGAAGGTCAAAGATCTGGGCACTTCAATTTCATCGTGTCGAAACTTTAGACCTCAGCTTGAACCTTAGGGAATCGGTGGAAAGCCCTGAAATCCGCGGATTACTTCTCAAAATCCTCGGGTTCGACGTCATTGAGGAATTCCCGAAATTGACGAACCTCACGTTCCTTGGCGTCGTCGTCAGTGGCGTCTTGGCCTGCTTGAGCATCATGATCAGGCCCGTCACCACCAAGCTCAACGCCGGCCTCATCCACTAGGGCCTCAGCAGCCCAAATGGAACACTTGGCGCGCTGGGCGATCGCAATGGCGTCCGAGGCCCTGGAACTGACAATAGTTCCGTTGTCCATGACCAGCTCGCCGAAGAAGACGCCCTCTTCAACCTTGGTCAGGTTCACACGCACAATACTGTGCTCCAGCGCTTGCACTACCCCGCATAAAAGATCGTGAGTCAGTGGCCGTGGCGGGACAACGCCCTGCTCAGCCAAGGCAATCGCGGTGGCTTCTGCGGCGCCGATCCAAATGGGAATATGCCGCGGGCCAAGGCGCTCACGCAACAGCACCAACGGCTGGTTGGAGGGCATCTCGATTCGGACACCCACAATCTCCACTTCAATCATGGAGTTTCCATCTGAGCTATCTTGGCTTGCACCAAAGAGCTATGCAGGCTCAGGCAGAGTTCGGCAACTTCTCGTGCTGCTTCGGCTGCCCGAACGGCTGAAGTGCTGTCCTTACGTGAGGACAGCGGTGCCACCACGCGTTCCACCAAACCAAACTCACGTTCCGCGGCTGCTTGGAAGGGACGCAGGTGCCGCGGCTCCAGCCCGTGAGCGGCCAGGGCTGTGCAGGCCTGGGCAATACGTACAGCATGGTCATCAAAGGTGCCGTCGCGGTAGTCAACGAGCCCGTAGCTCATCATCGTTTCGAGCAGCTCGGCGCTGACGCCAGATTCGCTGCGCAATTGCTCCACGGTCAACCGGCGAGACTTGCTTTTGAGCTCGCGGGCCAGTTCCTCAGAGACCATCCGCGGAGCCACAGATACCCCGGGCGGAAGATTTTGCGGGGTCAGACCCTGGTCGATGGCCTCCAAATACTCGCGGATAACCTTCAGCGGCAAGTAGTGGTCGCGCTGGAGCCCCAGGACAAACCTAAGACGTTCGACGTCGGACTCCCTGAACTGGCGGTAACCAGCAGGTGTGCGCTGCGGGGTGATGAGCCCTTTTTCTTCATAAAAGCGAATCTTGGACGCCGTCACCGATGGGAAATCAGCGCACAGCAAAGCCAGCACTTCACCAATGTTCAAGACTGCGGCGGCACCGGTACGCCGGCCGGCAGACTGTACGTCTACCAGCCGGCGTCCCGCACCGGAATTCATGCTTGCCACGGTGTCCCTAAGAATCCGTAACGCTGTTGCCGGAGCCCGGGTTACCACTGAAGTAGTAGGTCAGGCGGAACTTGCCAATCTGCACCTCGTTGCCGGTGCGCAGACGAACAGCATCCACCCTGTCCCCGTTGACGTACGTACCGTTGAGGCTGCCGGAATCGACAACTTCAAAACCGCCGTCGAACTTAATGAAGTTCACGTGACGGCGGGAAACCGTGACGTCATCCAGGAAGATGTCAGCATCGGGATGGCGACCGGCCGTGGTGACTTGGCTGTCAAGCAAGAACCGGGCGCCGGCGTTCGGACCTACGTGCGCAATGAGCAACGCCGAACCCGCGGGCAGCGAGTTCACAGCGCCTTGCTCATCGGCCGCCAGTACCGGCACCGTTGACGGGCCAGCCTGAACGGGAGGAAGCTGAATCGATGTGGTTTCTGGTGCACCGGGCTGATCATGGAGGTTCGCCTGATCATTCACCCCGGCGTCGTTACCTCTGTCAACCATTGGTACTCCTCCTTGGAAAAAATATTACTGAGAGTCCACTTGAACTCCCAAAGTCTTAACAACGTACGAGCCGTTGCTGGGAAAGCCCTGATTTACCGGTTTCAGCCCCGTAATGATGGTACTGACCTGATACAAAGGTTCCTAGCTACTAGCCTACCTTTTCTTGGTAGTCACCGGCACTGAGCAGGGTCCCGTAAGCCGAAACATCGCTCAGGGTGATTTCAAACAGCCAGCCGGCACCGTACGGATCGGAGTTAATGAGGACCGGATCCGAGTCAAGGTCCTCGTTGCGTGCCGAAACTGCCCCGGTCAGGGGTGCGTAGATGTCGCTGACGCTCTTGGTTGATTCAACCTCGCCAACCACGGTATCAGCGGTGACGTCTGTGCCAGCTTCGGGCATCTGCACGTACACAACGTCGCCCAAGGCATCCTGCGCGAAATCGGTGATGCCAACGCGCACCACACCATCAGCTGTGGGGGCTGAAACCCATTCGTGCTCTGCCGTGTAGGACAAGTCTGCGGGAATGTTACTCATGAGTGCGCACCTTTCAAGGTTCATCGCTGACGCGCGAGGAAAGTGAAGTTTAAAGTAGAACACGGCCAACGACTGTTTTTACCCATCGACCACAACCAGTCTTTAGTGTGCGGCCGTTGTTTACAAGTCGAAGGTCTATTCTAGCAAAATTGACCGACTCGCTACCGACTAACGGCGCCATAAATGAGATGATTCATTTATGACTGATTCGCTGACGCCCCCCGCCGACCGTGGCCCCGCCGCCGCTGAAACTGCTGGCGCGGCCAAGTCCAAAATGCCGACGTGGCTGGTGCGCACCATCGTGGGCGTTGTAGCGGCCGTTGTGTTGGTCATCGCCTACCTGATTGGGTCTGTGACGGTGCCCTTGATGTGGGCCACCTCCATCCGCGACCAAATTGGCGGCCAGCTAGGTAACAGCATCCCCTTGGGCATGTTCTACGGATTCGTCTTCACTTTTGTCCCTGTTCTGATCATCTGGCAGGCCTTCCGCAAGAAAATGAACAAGTGGGTGCGCGTAACCCTGCTGGTGATCGGCTTCCTCCTGCTCATGCCGAACCTCCTCACGTTGGGCGTTGTCTACGGCGGCACTAAATCGGCGGCCGATGCCCGCAACATTTGGGCAAACAGCGCCAACTGGTTTGACACCTGGAGCCAGGTATTCATGGTGGCTGGCGTGGTCTGTGCCGTGGCCCTGATGGTCTTGAGCCGGATGTGGCTGCGTCGCAGCAGGAAGCTTCGCGAGCTCAAAGCTGCCGAGAAGCTCGTCAAGAAGGATCAGCAGGCTCGTGAGCGCGTAGCCCGAGAAGATGCCAAGCAGGCGCAAAAGGCTGCTGACCGAGCGGCCCGCAACAAGTCCACCACTCCCCCTTCCACGGTGCAGTCGCAGGATTCCGATCCCGTGGCATCGCCTGATTCTCCCACTACCCCGCAGGCCTAAATGTCTCACCCCCGCAGCCTGGCCCTCGTGGCTGTTGGCGGCGCCTTAGGTGTTGCCAGCCGCGAGGCTCTCGGGCTGGCCATGGCGGGCGTATCCCCCATGGCCGACGGCGCATCCCTGCCGTGGGCAGTCATCCTCGCCAACATTGCCGGTGCGTTGCTGCTAGGCCTGTTGTATGGGGCACTGGCTCACCGCCGCCTCATCCATCACACCACCCGACTCGGCCAAACCTTGAGGCTTCTGCTCGGCATTGGCTTTTGTGGGGGCTTCACCACGTACAGCACTTTTGCCGTAGGGCTAGTTTTGTTGGCCGGCACCACAGATCCGCTCCACGCCGCGCTGTGGGCTCTAGGCATCATCACCGCCGGTGCTCTGGCGTCTTGGGTGGGCATGGTCCTCGGAGGCGCTGGCCGCACCCACGGATCCCAATTGCGCCCCACAGGAGACCGGACATGAGCGCGCTCCTCTTCTGGGCAGTAGCCGTCTGTGGCGGGCTGGGGGCAGCCACCCGGTTCGCAATCGACAGCACCGTTATCAACCGGGTGCGGCTGGCATTTCCGTGGGTAACTTTTTTCATCAACGTCACGGGATCCTTTGCCTTGGGCCTACTGACGGCCTGGCTAACCGGTGCTTTGGGCGCTCCTGAGTGGGTGCTACTGCTTGCCGCAGGTTTCTTGGGCGGCTACACCACGTTCAGCACCACAAGCTACGACACCATCCGGCTACTTAACGAGCGGCGTTACAGCGCATCCCTGCTGAACCTTTTTGGCACGCTACTGGCAGGAGTAGCGGCCGCCGCATTAGGGCTCTGGTGCGGGTCCTTGTTTTGAGGTTTTAAGGATCTGCGCTCCAAGGGTCTGGGTCCCCATATTTCGGTTCCCCACTTTCCCGTTTCCCCGTTTCCCCGTTTCCCTTGAGTTTTCCATCGAGGATGCATTAGTTGCTAATGTTTCGCGCGAACATTAGCAACTAATGCATCCTCGCGGAGGGTAAAGACCCACGCCCGGCACCCGGCGAGGAGGGCCGCCATTGTGCTTGGTCTTTCAGGAGTCCCAAATGGGCCCGAAGGCTGGGACGCCCCGGCTGCGGAGCTCTGCCACCACTGCCAAGGTGGTGGACTTGTTGGACACCACCATGACAGCTTCGGCACCGGTTTGGCGGTAAGCGCCGTAGGCCAGAACGGCCAGATCAGGTTTGCCACGTAGATCGGTGTTCCAAAACGTGGCATCCGGAATTGCCGCCCGGATTTCTCCGGCGAGCGAGCGCCCATAGGTGCGTACGGGATCGCGGGTCACCCAGACAAGGGTGCACGGCGTGGCGCCTTCGAGCAGCTGCGGCAGGCATGGGGCAATGCCGCTGCCGGTGGCCAGCCACACCACCTTGTGGAAGGCGCGTGACACGGAGACCATGCCGGCGGTTGGAACACCTCGGGTCCAGATGTGTGTGGGCGGCTCCTCGATGAAACGGGCAGTCCACCCTCCGGTGCGGGAGATTGCGAAACGGCAACCATCCTGTCCCGGCACCGTCATGGTTGCGAACGAATGCCATTGGCCAAACGGGTGCCGGGCCAGTCTGGCGGCCGAACCGGACAGCACACGGCCCGCGGCCATCGTCACGACTGCCACATGATCGGACGGGCAGTCGATATGGACCTTGATCCGGCGCAGCTGCAGCCAGGGAATCGCGGCCATAACAACAAGGGCCGCAACGATCCACGCATTTGGGGAGCTGAAAACCGCTCCGAGGACCGGGCTCAGTCCCTCGGCAGCAGCCATGATGGTCAAGGCGATGAACAAGGCTAACGCGAGCCAGCCGCCATAGCGGTGCGTTGCCTCGAAGGCGTCGTGGTGCCGCTCACGGGCTGACGGCCGTGCCCACAGCGACATCGCCAGAAGGTCAAGAAGAATCGTGGCAGCCACGATGCGCAGGCCAGTGTCCCGTGCCCCGACGGCAGTTGGCAAGGATCCCGTGACGGCCAAGGCGGCGTAAGCCCCGAACCAGGCGGTTGCGGAGATCGCGCAGCCCACATGAACGCCACCGGGAACCTGGTGTACCTGTGCCGCTGTTGCACGGCGCCGCAGCGGCCAGTTGTGCGGAACGCTCAATACAGCGGCAAACAGCGCGTTGACGGCGTATTGCTGCCGCGCCAACGTGGCAACAGCAAGATTGATCGTTGCTGCCGTGATGGCCGCAGCCATGGCGCCGGCACTGTCTGGCACGGAAAGCAGCAGCAGAATCGCCACGGCAGTATTTGCTAGGACCGCAAGGATGAGGATGCGGTGGAACGGTGTGAACCGGCGGTGTGCCAAAAGCGCACGCAACCCGGTGACCCGTTCGGGAAGCCCCAGTCCAGATGGCTGCTCCGATCCGGCCGAAGTTCCTGCGGTGCCGGAGTCGGAGGGTTCGGAATCAAAAGTGCCCGAATCAGATGGTGTTGACATGCCAATGCCTGCTTCCCAATCCGGCCTCCACCCGCAGGGGCAGTCCGGGCACATAATGTCCTGGAAAGGCCGTCCAGACGAGCCGGAGTAACACCGCTCATCCACATCTTCGACTATACGTGTGGGGCGTGGGCCGTGGAAGGGATCCTGAAGGGCACCTGTGCGGCAAGGTCAGCCGTCACGTCTGCGGCCCAGTATCTGCGTACCAGTATCTGCAGCCCCTCTGGCTTCACGTCCTGCGGCGTTCGGTTGGCCCGGCCATCTGGTTCAGGCAGGTGAAACCCGTCCGGATCACCTGCCGAGTAGGGGTTGGGGGGCGGCGCCCGGGCTCAGGGAAAGCTGGCGCACTAAACCGTTGCCGTCAGCACTCCTGTAAGTTCTGCTCTGGTGTTGACGCCAGCTCGAGCAAAGATGTGGCTCAAATGAGTGTCCACCGTGCGTACCGAGATGCCCAATTTCTGCCCAATTGATTTGTTCGATAAACCTGCGGCCACTAGCGCAGCAATCTCCTGCTGCCGACGCGTCAAGTCCAGGCCTTTTGCCGAGACCGGAAGCCAGATTCCCAGCTGACTCAGAGCAGCCACCGCGGCATTGACAGCACCGGGATCGCCGTCGGAGAGTGCCTGGGCATGGGCCATCATGGCCGGCGGCAACTGCCCCTGAACGGCGCTGGCCGCATCAGCCAGAGCGGATATGAGCGGCGCACGCTGGCCCGGTTGGGCCAGCACGATCTGCAGGTGCAGCCCCACCAGGACGCCATGGCTCAATCCATTGCTCCGCGCCCACGCCGTGTAGTCCTCGGTCAGCTGGGGCAGCTCCCCGTCACCCACCGCCAGTTTTGTCACGAGAATTCGGTACCGGCTGTCAACTTCTACGCTGCGGTCCATGGCCGGGGCCAGCAACACAAACTGCTGGCAGGCATGAATGGCTTCCTGGCGTTCACCTCGCATGGCATGACCTTGAGCCAGCCCCGCCCACGCCATCGCTTCCAGGCCCGTCGGTGCCGACAGTCCCATGCGTGAGAGCCCGCCACGTAGTTCAGCGACGGCCTGCTCCCAAGCCCCAAAGAACAGACAAATGTAGCCAGCGCCGGTTTGGTACAGCGCAGAAAGGTGCCGCTGGATTCCGTCTTCAACATAGTCCGGCAGGGTCACCGCCAGATCTGGCCGACCAGCCCATACGGCAGCCCAAAACCGCGCCGCCATGAGGGAAGCCCGCAGCAAGGGGAATTCGGCGTGTTCTGGGCCCACTAGTTTGACACTGATTTCCGCCAGTTCCAGCGCTTCCTCAGCCCGCCCTGATTGAGCCAACGCATAAATGTACGGTGCCACGAGGATCAAGTTGGCAGGGATGTCTGCGGCCGCAAGCTGTGGGCCGTATGCAGTCAACACTTCAGCATGACGGCCACCGAATCCCAGCCGGCTCAGCTGCTCTACGGCGAGCTCCGTTGCACCAACCCCGCCAGGTTCAAGCTGTTTGGCCACGGTCGCCAAGGCCTCAAGGCCTCCGTCGAAGTCGGCATAGTGAAGCAGGCGCAAATCAGCCTTGATCCTAGCCACGGCCACTTTGACGGATTCTGCAAGGACCTGACCATCCGTCTCCAAGGCGAGCAGAGACGCCAGGTCCGCCTCGGCACTCTCTGACCATCCGGCGTCGCGGTTGGCCCTGGCACTGAGCAAAAGGGCCACGATTCTTTCGGGTACCTGGAGCTGCTGGTGCTGCAAGGCCAAGGCGGCCAGTGGTGCCGCAAGCGAGGGCTGAGAAAATGCCTCATAGGCCGCACCGGCAGCCAGCAGGGTCGGCACGCTGGGCATGATTCCGCATTCCAGTGCCCAATCGACCCATCGGCACAGTTCCCGCGCCGAATGCCGTCCCGGAACAGGCTCCGGAAGCACTTCGAAGAGTTCCCGTCTGCGGCGCGGGTACAGCAGGGAACGCAAAGTTTCCGCGTAGAGGGGGTGGCCAATCCTTGCTTTCTGATCCCCTTGGTATTCGGCGATGACAATCAAACCGCGTTCCACGAGGTCACGCAGAACATCGTCCGTCGCCGAGGGTGCCAACAGGCTCAAGGAGACGCTTTCAGCCATGGCCACCAAATCCACCACATCACGTTCCGGGCCGCTCAAGGCGCCGATGTCAGATACCAGCAGATCGGTGAGCCTGCGGTCCGTGCGCAGCGGCGCCGTCCACACCCAAGCATGTTCGGCGTACGCGACATCACCCGCTTCAACAATGGAATACAGCAATTCTCGTAAGTGCAGAGGGTTGCCGGCAGTGCATTCCCAGAGCTTGTAGGCCATATCGTTCGATGCCGGGCCCGGCAGTGCCTCACGCAGGATCAGGCGGATGGACTCGTAGCTCAGAGGCACCAAGTCCGTCCTGTCGATCTGGCCGGACCGCCACAGGGCATCAAACGCTGACGGCAGACCGGGGTCCTCGCGTGCTGTCCCCACCAGCCGGATCACCCCGTTCGTGACTAGCCGGCTCAGTACCCCGCACTGAAGTTGTCCACCAAGTGGAGGTCATCAATGCCGAATATCGGTGACATGGCAACCGTTTCCGGACCGAGATGGAATTTGATTTGCTCCACCACGGTCTCGACAGCGGTGTTAGCCGGAGTGGTGATACCCAGCCATTGATCCACATACGGGATGTCCTCCGACTGCTCTGCCGGTGCTGGCATATCAACCACCGCGTTGCTGCCCCGCAGCTGCGCCAGGGCGGCTGTCACAACTGTTGATTTGCCCATGCCAGCGGAGCCCACAACTACCACCCCGCCGCTGCCGGAGCTCAAACGGTGGACCAGTACCGCCACGTCGTCCTCGCGGCCCACGATGGGCCAATGAACACGAGGAGGCAAGGCGTGCTTCAAGGATTTTTGCGAGACCATGTATTTTCCCCCGAAAGTAGGGCCGCGGCCACCATGAGGGCCCGGCTTTGACAGGACCGACCCTGTTCATACTTTGAGAGATGATTCTAACGCCACATGGTCTGGCGGTAGCGGCCTTCGCGAGATCATGACGTCCACGCCATGGCGACAGGCGGTGCACCCCATACCCGAGCTTTAAACTAAGACGACCCGCAGAGCATCGGCGAGATACTCGTACGGGCCTAACCGCCGCTAACTCTGAGAAGAGCGCCTTGGCTATCAAGAACACTACCTGCCATAGCGCAGAAGGCGTGCATCGAGAAGACCTATTGAGCCACATGTCACATGGATCGCCGCTGCCTGCGGGCCCCCGTCGAGCTGTGATCCACGCAATATTACTGGTTAGTAACAAATTTCCTCCACAAACGGCTCCTGCCACGGTACGCTGACGATTATGAGCCAATACCAGCCGCCAATTGCAGACATCGCCTTCGCCCTTGAGCATGTTGTGGGGTACCCGGACATTGCCAAAATGCCCGGATACGAACACGCCGATCTCGACACCGCCGTCGAACTTCTTGAACAATGCGGTGAGTTCGTTGCCGAGGTGATTGCACCCCTCAACCAACCAGGTGACGTCCAAGGATCTGTCCTGCAACCGGATGGGACGGTCAAGACTCCTGACGGTTTCAAGGACGCTTATCAGCAGTACGTCGACGCCGGATGGGGTTCAGTGCCGCTGCCCGAGGAATTCGGTGGCGGCGGATTCCCGCGCACCATTGGGCTCGCCATCCAGGAAATCATGACCAGCGCCAATATGGCCTTCTCGCTGTGCCCGCTGCTCACCCAGGGCGCCATTGACGCCGTCCTGCACTACGGCAGCGACGAGCTCAAAAACCGTTACCTGCCGAAGATGGTCAGCGGTGAATGGACGGGCACCATGAACCTCACAGAGCCGCAGGCTGGCTCCGACGTGGGCGCCTTGAGCACCCGTGCGGTCAAGAATGCCGATGGCAGCTACGCCATCACCGGGCAAAAGATCTTCATCACCTACGGCAACCACGACATGGCCGAGCAAATTGTCCACCTGGTGCTGGCCCGCACCCCAGATGCTCCCGCAGGCACCCGAGGGATCTCCTGCTTTATTGTCCCCAAGCGTCTGGTGAACGACGACGGAACACTTGGCGACCGCAACCCTGTGGAAACCGTTTCACTCGAACACAAGATGGGCATCCATGCCTCCCCCACGTGCGTGCTCTCCTATGAAAACGCCACCGGGTACCTGATCGGTGAGGAGAACAAGGGCATGCGCATCATGTTCGTCATGATGAACGCTGCCCGCCTCGGCGTCGGATCGCAAGGCGTCTCGCTGGCCGAACGCGCCTACCAGCAGTCACTGGAGTACGCCCAGCAGCGCCAACAAGGCCTGGCCATCGGCGCCAGCGGCGAGAGCTCAGCCATCATCGACTTCCCAGACGTACGCCGCATGCTGTTGACCCAGCGCGCCAGCATTGCCGCCCTTCGCTACCTGATGCTGCTGGATGCAAGTTATGTGGATAAGAGCCTGCTGGATCCGGATCCCGGCGTCCGGTCACGGGCCGATGAGATTGTGGGACTCCTGACGCCCATCTGCAAATCCTTCGGCACCGACATGGGCAATGAACTCACCTCCCTTGCGCTGCAGATCCACGGCGGGATGGGCTTCATCGAGGAGACCGGCGCCGCCCAGCATGTGCGTGACGTACGGATCGCGGCCATCTACGAGGGCACCAACGGCATCCAGGCTGCGGACCTCGTGGGCCGCAAGCTCGGCGTCAGGGGCGGGGCCTCTGTTCTGGAATTCCACGCCACCATGCGTGAGATTGACGCCGATCTGGCGCTGGCTGGGTCAGAGTTCACGGGGATCCGTGAGGAGCTGGAACGCCAGTTCACGTCGCTGGAAACAGCAACGCACTGGATGCTCCGCACTGGTCAGGGTGACCCGAACGCCGTCCTGGCTGGCTCCACACCCTATCTGCGCATGTGGGGGCTGTGCACGAGCGCCTGGATGCTGGCCCGGGCGGCCGTGGCCGCTGCAAAGACCGGTGATGCGCGGCTGGCGAACGACCAGCTGGTGTTGGCCCGTTTCTATGCCCAGCAGATTCTGCCCCAGAGCGCCGGCCTGCTGGGTGCGGCCACGGCTGGTGCCGAGGACCTATTCGCACTGGACGCACATAGTCTGGCAGGGGCTGGCCGCAAGGTCAGGAGCTAGGAGCGGACTCGCCGGCTGGTGCGGCAGGGTTCGCACCACCGGCGGGTGCCACTGGCTGGCGGAGGATGGTCTGCAACTTTTCCGGGGCCGCCCGGCGCGGATCACCGAGGTAGATCTCATGGTGTTTACCGTTGAAGGCAAGATTGTTGGCGGGCATGAACTGATGGTGCAGCCTCTCCAAGACCGGGCCCTCGTCGTCGTAAGGACCAATATGGAGAATCTGCACGGACAAGCCCTCGGCGAGTTCCGCAACGCGAATGCCGGCCAGTCCGGGCAAGTGCTTTTTTGCAGCCACCTGCTCCAAAATCTCGGCCACTACGTCGGTGGTGATCCATTGGGGCTGGCTGATCATCATGGTCCAGTCCCAGCCGGACTTGTCCCGGTCTGCGCCATCACCGGCGGTGAATGCCACCATGTCCTGAGCCCACCACAGCCCTTCCAAGGGCGCCACCACAAAGTCTCGACCTAGCACCTTTTTGCTGTGAAACTTCAACGCATAGGACGCGGAATACAGTGCCTCCAACGCCTGGGTGTAGGCAGGCGCAACGTTGGGATCGCCCTGACCATCAATCGCCAGATAGCGGATCATGGGCACGTCAACCATGGAGAATTCCTTGGCAGAGGGCGCATACAACGCCTTGCATGCCTTTTTTACATCATATTTATCCATTGCCGCGTTCCTTTCCACCCTGGAGTCCTGCAAAGTCTAGGTCTCCTCCAGCGAAGGCGTCGCGGCACGGCCGCCCGCAAGGAGACTCATGTCAACTGAATTGATAGTACAAAAACGCCCGCCCCGACCCTTGTGGTGGGGCTTTGCACCTTTTGTTCTCGCCTCAGCGGTCCACTGCACCGCGCTGTTTGCCGGGGCGGAGGCCATTGCCGGACCTACCAAGCTGGCACTTATGCCGACCTTGATTCTGGCCGCCATGTGGGGCCTGCGCCGGCTCGGCAACACGGCAGTCTTTCGGCTGCTGCTGGCGGGCCTGTTCTTTTCCTGGTTGGGCGACGGCGCCGGCACTTTCTTCCCCTTTGCCCCAACCCTGCCCATGATGCTGGCTTTCTTTGCTCTGGCACACCTATGCTACATACGGGTTTTCTGGCATCACTTGGCTCTCCGCCCGTTCCCCCGGTGGGCGCTGATCTTTATTCTCTGGTGGGCTGTGTTGCTGACCATCCTCTGGCCCCGGGCCGGAAGCCTGGCTCTTGCTGTCGCAGCCTACGGTTTGGTGCTCGGAACAACGGCAGCCCTCTCAACCCGCTGCAGCTCAATGATCATGTGGGGCAGCGCCTTCTTCCTGGCCTCAGACACCATACTGGCCTTCAGAATCTTTGCCCTCGAGCTCATGCCCGATTGGACCAGCGGCATGGTCATGCTCACTTACACAGTGGGACAGGGTCTGATCATTGCCGGTGCACTGCAGACCCAGAGGTCGAGTAAGTAAGCCACAGCCGGAGCAAATTCAGCGCCGCGAGGTGGGTCCATGCACTTCATTGTGCAGCCGTTCCATCTTCGAATCGAGCTGGCTGGCAACGACTGCCGCTTCCTGAAGTTCCAGGAGGATGTCCGACGGTATGGCGTGCTCATATTTGTAATAGATTTTGTGTTCCAGGCTGGCCCAGAAGTCCATCGCCACGGTTCGGATCTGCACTTCAACGTGCACGTTCTGCACAGATTCCGAAAGGAATACCGGCACTTTCACAATCAGATGCAGGCTCTTGTAGCCGTTGGGCTTGGGATGGGCAATATAGTCCTTGGTGGTCACCACAGTGATGTCCCTTTGCGAGCTGAGCATCTCGGCCAGCCAATAAGCATCCGAGACAAAACTGCAGACAATGCGCACCCCGGCAATGTCCAGCACACCCTCTCTGATCGACTCGAGATTCAGTCCAAGATCCCGAGTTCTGGCCTTGTTCAGGAGACTTTCAGGCGACTTCAGCCGGGAATTTACATGCTCAATGGGGCTGTAATCGTGCAGGTGCTCAAATTCCGTTCTGAGAATGTTGATCTTTGTCATGATCTCGTCAATCGCGAATTGGTAGTTGAGCATAAAGCGGGAAAACCCGTCGCGAAGTTGCTTGCCATCAGTCAACCGTTGCAATGTCGCCGGATCAACGCTGTCAAACCATTCGTCAAGCTCGCTCATACAGGGGTCTCCTCATCCGCTTCCCATCCACGTTGACAGTACACGGCGCGCGGCACAACAACTGCCTCCTGCGGGCCGGCCGCGGCTAGTGTGGTGCCATGACGATTCCTGATGATGCCTCTGCCCGGAATGGTTCACCGCGGCGTTTCAGAGTTGATGCCGTGCTGTTCGATCTGGACGGCACACTGATTGATTCAACGCCTGCCACAGAACGTGCCTGGCGCCTGTGGGGCGAGCAGATGGGGCTGGAGAACTTCAGCTACGGGGCTCACGGAATTCCTGCACAGGCCCTCGTAGAGCAGTTCATCGAAGCAGATCGGCAGTCTGATGCGTTCGAACTGATCAAGTCCTTGGAAATGGCCGACACCACTGGTGTGGTCCGCAAGGACGGAGCAGTGGAACTACTCGGGTCCCTACCGGACGGGGCTTGGACCATAGTCACCTCGTGCACCAGCGGGCTGGCACAGACGCGCATGCGTGCAGCAGGCATCGCTGAACCCGCGCTCATGGTCACCGCCGATCACGTCACCCACGGCAAACCGCATCCTGAGCCGTTCTTGCTGGGAGCCAGCCGGCTCGGGGTAGACATCAACCGCTGCCTGGTCGTGGAGGACGCGCCTGCCGGGTTGGCCTCGGGCCGTGCCGCCGGTGCCGTGACACTGGCGGTGGCGGGCACTAGCGCCGCAACCGAGCTCGACGCCGACCACCGGGTGGGTAGTCTGTCCGCGGTCAGCGCCGAGGTGCTTCCGGATGGTCAGATCCAGATCACCTTGCACTAGAGCGTTTCCTTGCTCTCCCCTTGCACTAGGCCGATTCTGAGCGCAACTGCATCCGGTACCACTGTGGGGAGGTCCGGTCCATGGGCCAGCCCAAGCCTGCCGTGGGTGCTGGCCAGACCGTGAGCAACGCCCAGGCCGGGAAGGCTGCCTCGATTTCTGTCTGGGACACGCCTTCGATCATGGACCTGAACCGTGTCCAAGCAAACGCCAACATCAGCATGGTGGCGCCGGGGTTGGCAAGAGAAGTGACACCGGTCCCCATGGCTTGACGCTGTTGGCGGCCCAAACCTTGGAAGCAGCCGATATCGACAAACAGATCGAAGGTGCCCAGCTCCGCGAGCGAAAGCTGCGTTGCATCGCCTAAGACATAACGCACTGCTGCATCGCCACGGGCTTTCGCCCCGGCGATCGCCTCCGGGGCGGCGTCAACTCCTGTAACGTCCCACCCGAGCGCAGCCAGCTCAGGAGAGTAGGTGCCGCGGCCACAACCGAGATCAAGTGCCCGGCCGAATGGCTCTTCACGCCCTTCTAACTCCTGCTCAAACACCTGGCTGATGCGCTCACCTGAAACCTTGGCATAGCGTTCCCAGGGTGTGTCGCGCCGCCCGTAGCTACGATATGCCCGCGAATAGTTCACCATGGCGTTTCTCCTACCGGCAACGGCACCAGCCCCCATATGACGGCCTGCCCTAAGCGTGTACAGCCAAGTATGAAACGTACCCGACCGGCGCGCCATGGCAAAACAAACATAACGTGGCCGGTTTGCTGGCTGCGGAGCGGCCCAAGCTCAGCGCCGGACGCGTGCGCCAAAGACGACGGAAGCTTGGGTAATCGCGGCACCCAGGACAGGGCGGCGGCCCTGGAGCCAGGACAACTGCGATCCAAACGTCCATTCCGTGTACGCCAGATGCAGACCGCCCCGCACGGCGTTCGAGGACCGGATGAACGTCGAGGACCGGATGAATTCCTCGGGCGCACGCTGCACTGTAGGCAGCGGCAGGCTCCACCTGCCGGGGAGACTCCTGCGCACGCGTACGCTCATCTCCGCGAGGATGGCACGGCTCTCGGCGCGGTATAACGCCTGCAGCCTGCGCCCGGAGTTGCGGCGATGTGCCGTCATAAGCTCTTTGGGTATTCCCCACAGTGCCCGTCCTCCAGCGCGCGACGCCGGGGAACTCACCCAAATCTGTGGGATAGTCACCCCAAGGCGAGCTCGGTGCACCACTGGCAGCGCGACGAGCAACTCGTCGTAGGCGAGAACACCCTTGGGGTTGTACCGCACAGCGGCCACTCCCACCACTGCCCGGCCCGCCAGCACTAGCGGGTGCGCCCCCGCTGGCAGGTGGTCCAGCACGTGGGCCGGGATCTCACGGAGGGGCACCAAGAACACACCAACAGCGAAGTCTCCCTCGAGAAGCCATGGTTCCGGCGGGTAGGCAACTCTCCGATCACCCTGCATACATCGCCTCAATCCGTTCGGCCTGAGCCGTCTCCACAAGACCCCGTTTGACCTTCATGGACGGCGTCAGCTCGCCACCCTCAATGGAAAGATCTGTCTCGAGGATGGCCCAGTGTTTGATGGTCTCCCACTTGTTGACGCGAACGTTCAGCTGCGTGATGTAGCCATCCACGAGCGCATGTACCGCAGGTGTTGCCACTTGATCGGCGTAGCTTGGTGCTGCCACCCCGTTCTCTTTGCACCATGCCGCGATGGAGTCGGGATCCAAGGTGATCAGTGCGACGCAGTACGGGTGTGTGTCACCGAAGACCAAGATTTGGCTGACGTACGGGCACAGCGCCTTGAACGTGGCCTCTACCGCGCCAGGGACGACGATCTTGCCGCCGGATGTTTTGATCAGGTCCTTGATGCGTCCTGTGATGGTCAGGAAACCCTCGGAATCGAGCGAGCCCTGGTCTCCCGTGCGCAACCAGCCATCATCGGTGAAGGCAGCTTCCGTCTCGCTGGGGAGGTTGTTGTAGCCGGACATGATGTGCGGCCCGCGCAGTTGGATCTCACCTTCTTCGCCGATCCGAACATCTGAGCCTGGCAAGGCGCGCCCGACGGTGCCGAATTTGTTGTCGACAGGCCGCCCACAGAAGGCTCCGGCCGTGGTTTCGGTGAGCCCGTACCCCTCGATGATCAGGATCCCGGCGGAGTTGAACCATTCGGCAATCTCGC
This sequence comes from Arthrobacter alpinus, assembly GCF_001445575.1. Lineage (NCBI taxonomy): Bacteria > Bacillati > Actinomycetota > Actinomycetes > Micrococcales > Micrococcaceae > Arthrobacter > Arthrobacter alpinus. Next base: position 3,255,071 of record NZ_CP013200.1, read on the forward strand.
GGTTCAGTGGCGCGGAACCGGAAATGAAGAACCGCACGCGCCCTCCGAATCGTTCGCGCACCTTGGAGAAGACGAGCTTATCAAAGAGTCGGTGCCGCAACGCCAACCCAATGCCGATGCGCTCCCCCGCTGCCGTGCGGCGTTCGCACTCCGCACCCACCGCAAAAGCACTGCGGAAGATTTTCTCTTTGAGGCCACCCTCCGCGGCTTGGGTGGAGAGAATCTTGCCATACGCCTTCTCGAAGATTCGAGGAGCAGCGCCCATGAACGTGGGTTTGATGACGGCCAGGTTCTCGATGATCTTATCGACGCGGCCATCGATCGCCGTCGTAAAGCCGACAGCGAGCTGCGCCGAGAGGATGACCTTGCCAAATGAGTGCGACATCGGCAGCCACAAGAAGTTGACGTCGTCGGTTCGCAGGAACCCTAGCGCCTTGAGCGCCTCACCCTCGTAGACCCAGCAGTGATGGGTGAGCCGCACGCCCTTTGGCCGGCCCGTGGTGCCCGAGGTGTAGATGAGGGTGGCGAGGTCGGAGTGGCCTATGGCGTCCGTCGCGACCGTGACCGCATCGGGGACCTCGGCGAGGTGTTCGCGGCCAAGATCAAGCACCTCAGCGAGCGACATGGTGCCCGCTACGGCATCTATCGAGATGATCTTCTCAAGATTGCCCGCACGCGAGGTGATCTTCCCGAGCTGCTCGGCGTCCTCGACGATCGCGAACCGACACCCAGCGTCAGCCAGGATATAGGCGGCGTCTTCGGCCGACGTCGTCGGATAGATGGTGGTCGTGGCTCCCCCGGCACACATCACCCCCAAATCGGCCAGGAGCCACTCATAACGGGTATTGGCAACGATCGCGACCCTGTCCTCCTTCTCCAGTCCGAGGGCGAGCAGGCCCGCCGCCACCTCGTCAACCGCCACTGCGGTCTCAGCCCAGGTCACCGAGACCCAGTCCGCACCTCGCAGGTAGCGGTAAGCCTCGAGATCTGGGGTGCTTTCCACACGGCGTCGCAACATCACCCCCAACGACGGTGCGAGGTGCTGCAGGAATTGGGTGTCAATTGTCTCGGTCATTCTCACTCCTTGGTGGGTGCCGGGCATGGACTACTGGGTGGTGTAGCGGGCGGCCTGTTCGCGGCCGATGATCTCCTTCATGATTTCGGTGGTGCCACCGTAAATGGTCTGGATGCGGGCGTCCCGATAGGCGCGCGCGATGGGGTATTCGAGCATGTAGCCAAATCCGCCAAAAAGTTGCAGGCAGCGGGTGGTGGCACGGACCTGCAGTTCGCTGGCCCACCACTTCGCCTTGGACGCCTCAACCGCGGTGAGCTCTCCCTCGTTCAGGGCGAGCACTGCCTTCTCCACATAGGCGCGGGTCACGTCAGTCTCTGTCTCGAGCTCGGCAAGAACAAACCGGGTGTTTTGGAAGTCGCCAATCTTTTGACCGAAGGCGGTGCGCTCGTGGACATACTCCAGCGTCCACCGCACGGCCGCTTCAGAAGCAGCCACCCCTGCCACAGCAATGGAGAGGCGCTCGCGCGGCAAGCGTTCCATCAGGTACCGCATGCCACCACCGAGCTTTCCGAGGAGGCGATCCTCTCCCAACCGGACATCCGTGAAGAAGAGCTCCGCAGTATCCTGAGCGCTCAGTCCGATCTTGTCGAGTTTGCGCCCGCGGGAGAACCCTGGGTCGCCGGCCTCCACGACAAACAAGCTGAAACCGCGTGAGCCCGCCTCCGGATCGGTTTTGGCCACAACGATCACAAGATCCGCATGGATGCCGCTGGTAATGAACGTCTTGGCGCCATTGAGGACCCATTGATCCCCGTCCCGCACGGCCCTGGTGCGGATGCCTTGCAGATCGCTCCCTGTCCCTGGTTCGGTCATGGCGATGGCACCGATGATGCGCCCGTCTGCCATGCCTGGGAGCCAGCGCCTTTTCTGCTCGTCGTTGGCAAGATCAAGCATGTAAGGGATCAGGATGTCCTCCTGCAGACCGATCCCGACGCCGAATGAGGTCACCGCAGTGCGCGCCACCTCTTCGGCGAAGATGAATCTGTAGCGGTAATCGGGTTCGCCACCGCCACCAAATTCCTCAGGCACAGCGAGCCCGAGCATTCCATGAGTTCCCGCACGCAGCCACACATCGCGGGGAATGAGGCGTTCGTTTTCCCACGTTTCGTAGTGGGGTTCCACCTCTCGGCGCAGGAACTCGCGCACACTCTCTCGAAACGCCTCGTGGTCTTCGGTGTAGAAGGTGCTCTTCATCTGGTGTCCTTATCTCGTGGAGGAGGAGGGATGCGCTGCAAGGATCAGGGCAACGCAGCGCTCAGGGGCGTCGGAGAAGGGCAGGTGACCGCAGCCGTCCAGAAGCACATGGTGTGCGCTCCCCCAGACGCGGCAGGCTCTGCGCGACTGAGTGCGGGCGGGAAGCACCAGATCGCGGCGTCCCCACACGATGGTGGTGGGTACGCCGTCGGCTGCGGGAATGGTGCGCTGCTTACGGAACGAGGCACGCGCAGCGGCAAAACCATCGCTGGCTGCGAGAGCGGCAAGGTCGGCTATGGCTGCCTCAGGGGCAACGTGGGCGGGCCGGCCGAACAGCGGGAACAGCAGCACTGCGCGGCCCGCGCGGGTGTGCAACGCTACCCCGAGCAGTCGCGGCATGGCCCGTGCCGCGATGCGCAGTACGCTCAGCACGCCAACGCACCACCGGCGCTCGGCAGCGTTCCAAAAACCGATGGGTGCGAAGGCGGTGACGCTGCCGGCGATGCCGCGGCGGGCCAGTTCCAGGGCAATACCTGCTCCCATCGAGCTGCCCACAATGTGTGGTGAGAGGATCCCACGCGCTTGGAGTTCGGCGCTCACCCAGTCGGCGAGGCCAGCGATCCCGGGACGCAACGACGGCTGGTACGGTTGCTCGCCGAACCCTGGCAGATCGAAGGCGTGGACACGGTGATGCTGTTCGAGAGCGCCAATGATGGGTGTGAAGATCTGCCAACGGGAACCAAGGCCGTGCAGGAGCACAATGTCAGGCCCCGCACCGCCCACGTGCACCGCGACCGTCATGGGGTGCCGGGTTCTGGACGGACGGCTGCTGCACGGACTGCTTCTGGACGGACAACGGGCAGTGGGAGCCGCACGGGCAGACGCAGAGCGCCGGGGGCTGTCTTGGGCACCACTGGACTGACCGGCGCCACGGCGTCGATGCGCTGATACGTCTCCCCGAGGCGCGGCCGCGGATCAGCATCTCCTCGGTTGGGCCAGAATGACATGGCTCGTTCGGCTTGCGCCGTGATGGTCAGCGATGGGTTCACCCCGAGGTTGGCCGTTACCGCGGAGCCATCGGCTATATGCAGCCCGTCGTAGCCGAAGACACGCTGGTATGGGTCGATCACCCCCTCGGTAATGGAGGTCCCAATGACACAGCCACCAATGAAGTGAGCCGTCATGGGGATCCCGATCAGATCCGCCGAGGAGCCGCCAGCCAGGCCGTCCACGCGGCGTGAAAGGTCACGGGCAACGCGGTGTGCAGTGGGGATCCATTCAGGATTTGGTTCGCCCCGCCCCTGCCGCGTGGTCATGCGCTGACCGAACAACCCGCGCTTCAAGTAGGTGCTCAGCGAGTTGTCCAGCGATTGCATGACCAGCACAATGACTGATTGTTCCGCCCAACGCGACACCGAGTGCATCCGCAGCGCGGCACGCCATCCAAGCGTGCGGTACGTCTGGAGTGCCGCCCGCCAGCGCGGGATCCCCTCCACGGGATCCACAAGGTGAGCATTCAGGAGCGCCAGCAGGCTCGAGCCCCGCCCATATCTCACCGGCTCAACATGAGTCTGGGGGTCGGGGTAGAACGACGACGTAATGGCCGTTCCATGGGTCATGTCGGCGTCCGCTGCACTCGATCGAGCAGACAACACCGCCTCAGAGTTTGTCCGGCTGAGCTCCCCCAACCGCGGTGAGAGCCGTGGCAGTGACCGCTGCTTGAGCCGGTGCAAAAGGCGTTGAGTGTTCAGTGCGTTTCCAGCGAAGACCACGTGCTCCGCAGTGTAGCTCGCCCGCTTGAGCGGGTTGCCGGTAGCGTGCCCGCTGACGCGATAGCGCCCACCAGCGATGGGTTGCACATCTGTCACAGTGGTCAGCGCATGGATGCTGGCTCCGGCGCGCTGGGCAAGCGGGAGATAGTTCTTCACGATGGTATTTTTCGCGCCGACACGGCAGCCAGTCATGCATGCACCGCATTCCGTGCAGCCGTTCCGCGCCGGTCCCATGCCGCCGAAGAAGGGGTCAGCGGCTGCAACGCCCGGCCCGTCTCCGAAGAAGACGCCCACTTCGGCTGGGTGCAGCGTGTCACTCACACCGTAGTCCGCCGCAAGATCTCGCATCAGAGCATCGGCAGCTGTTGTAGCGCGAGCCGTGGTGACACCCAGCATCCGCTTGGCCTGGTCATAGTGCGAGGCAAGCTCGGACTTCCAGTCAGTGATGTGCGCCCACTGCGGGTCCCGGTAGAAATCATCCAGCGGTTCGTAGAGCGTATTGGCGTACACCAGGGATCCACCGCCCACACCCGTCCCGCTGACGACCAAAACGTTACGCAGCAGCGTCATGCGCATGATGCCGAAGCAGCGCGCGGCGGGGAGCCATAGATAGCGACGCAGCCGCCACGAGGTTTGCGGGAGTTCCTCATCACGAAACCACCGGCCCGCCTCGATGACACCGACGCGATAGCCCTTCTCACTCAAGCGCAGCGCTGCGACACTCCCACCGAACCCGGAGCCGATCACCACGACGTCATAGTCGTTCATGCGGCCAAACTATCCTACTATTGACAGTTTGCCAATAGCCGATCAGACTGGCGCTATGGACCACACTCCGAGGACTCGCCTGAGCCCGGATGCGCGTCGGCAGCAGATACTGGACGCCGCCGCCGAGCTCTACCGCGATCGCCGCTACGACGATGTCTCCCTGGAAGAACTCGCCGCCGCGGCAGGCGTTGCGCGTGGTTTGCTGCACCACTACTTCGGATCGAAGCGAGAGCTCTTTCTGGCGGTCATGACCGCCTCCGCTCGGCTGCCTCTTGAGCAACTTCCCGATCTTGCGGGCCGGCCCATCGCAGAGCGTGCCACGTTGACCATGTCATGGATCCTGGATGGCGCGCAGGCGTACGGGCAGAGTTGGGTCAACGCCTCCGGCGCCGAGCAGCGGAACCTTGACAATGATGTTCAAGCGCTCGTCGACGCCGCCGATGACCGTGCCGCCCGCTTCATGCTCGATGCACTGGGACTTCCCGACGATGCAGGATTACGTCCACGGCTCCGCCCGGTGGCCGCCTTCACGAAAGCGCTCTGCCGAGAGTGGTTGCAGCGTCAAACCCTGACTCGCGAGGATGTCCTGGAACTCAGCACGGCGGCGGTACTACGCGCCGTACGGGTGACCTAATGCCGCGCATTGGGATCATCGGCTCCGGGTTCGGCGCCACAGCGGTCGCGGCCGAATTCCTCCGACACGGATATAGCGATGTGCGACTCTGGGAACGCTCTGCTGCGATAGGTGGCGTCTGGCGTGACAATATCTACCCCGGGGCTGCGTGCGATGTACCCTCCCCGTTCTATTCCTTCTCCTTTGCTCCTTCGAAGCTGTGGCCGCGGCGCTACGCCGAGCAGCCAGACATCCTGGCGTACCTGCGCGCTGTGGCCCACCGCGAAGGTGTAGCCTCCCGTACGCGACTGAGTACCGAGGTGCGCGGCGCGCAGTGGAGCGGTACCGCTTGGAACGTGAGGTTTGCCGACGGCACGCATGAGGAGGTCGATGTCCTCATCAGCGCTGTGGGCCAGCTATCCAACCCCGCTATCCCGGCGATCCCGGGAGCCGAGAGCTTCCAGGGCCCGGCGTTCCACTCGGCGCAGTGGCCGGCCGGCCTTGACCTCACCGGGCGTCGGGTTTCGGTGATCGGAGCCGCGGCGACGGCTGTGCAGGCGGTGCCGCAGCTAGCCCCCATCGCCGAACGCGTCACGCTGTATCAACGCACCCCCAACTACATCTGGCCCAAACCCGATGGCCGCTACCCCCTCTGGTACCGTCCGTTCGCCGCCCGGATTGAACGCCCGTTCTTCCAGTGGCTCGGCGAACAATTCTCCCGGGCCCTCGAGGACGGCTCATTCGCCGCTCGCGTGAGCCGTTCCGTGACGCGATTCCACTTGCGGCGGCAGGTCGCAGATCCTGCCCTGCGCGCTGCCCTCACCCCGGACTACCCCATCGGGTGCCGGCGCATCCTGTTCTCCAACAACTTCTATCCGGCGCTGTGCCGGGAGAATGTAGACCTTGTCACCGAGGGGATAGCCCGTATCCGCCCAGACGGCATTGAAACCATCGAGGGCGCATTTCATCACGCAGATGCCATTGTCTACGCCACCGGGTTCGATGCCCAGGGGTTCCTGCGGGGCATCATCGTCACCGGATCCGACGGCGTGGACTTACACCAGCACTGGGCGCAGGGCGCCAGGGCGCACCTGGGAATCTACGTCCCCGGGTTTCCCAATTTGCTTTTGTCCTACGGCCCCAACACGAACCTGGGCGGAAGCTCCATCATCCGGATGCTGGAGGCGCAAGCGTCCCACATGCGCCAAAGCGTGGACTACATGGTGTCCACCGGCGCGAAGACCCTCGAGGCGACGGAATCCGCCGAACAGGCCTGGGACAACGCGGTCCAAGGCGCGCTATCCACGTCTGCATGGACGCGTTGTGACAGCTGGTACAGAGACCCTGGATCGGGGCGCATCACCTCGAATTGGCCAGGGGGCACCACCAGCTACGTGGAGCGCACCCGAGTGCTCGAACCGTCCGAGTTCACGTTTGGGCGCTAACCCCATTTTTGGGCAACAAAAAACCGCTCAAACTCTGGACATTCCCAGTGTTTGAGCGGTTTTGTTCGGTCGGGCTGACAAGATTTGAACTTGCGACCCCTTGACCCCCAGTCAAGTGCGCTACCAAGCTGCGCTACAGCCCGAAAGTTCAGCGCCAAGCATTTTTATCTGCCTTGGCTGAACCACCGGGAAATAGTTTACCCCATATTTTGAGGCTCTATAACCGATTTTGTTGTGATTGGCGTCTCACTCCCCGGCCGGCGTGAATTCCGGCCGGGGAACAAGCAGCTTTTACTGCTATTTACTTCTTTTTGCTGCGCTTTTCGCGCACGCGCATGCTGACTTCAATGGGAGTTCCCTCGAAGCCGAAAGTTTCACGCAGGCGGCGCGTGATGAAGCGGCGGTAGCCTGCGTCAAGGAAGCCGGTGGTGAACAGCACGAACTTCGGCGGGCGGCTAGAAGCTTGGGTGCCGAAGAGGATTCGGGGCTGCTTGCCGCCACGTACGGGGTGGGGGTGCTCGGCAACCAATTCGCCCAAGAACGCGTTCAGGCGGCCTGTGGGGATACGGCGGTCCCAGTTTTCCAAGGCCAGGTCCAGTGCGGGCACCAGCTTGTCCTTGTGCCAACCAGTCTTCGCGGAGATGTTGACCCGAGGGGCCCAGCTGACGTGAGCCAGATCCTGATCAATTTCACGTTCCAGGTACTTGCGGCGCTCGTCGTCCATCAAGTCCCACTTGTTGAACGCCAGCACCAGGGCGCGGCCTGATTCGATGGCCAGCTGCAAGATGCGCACATCCTGCTCGCTCAGGATTTCATCAACAGCCAAAAGCACCACGGCAACTTCAGCCTTTTCCAAGGCAGTCTGGGTACGCAGTGAGGCGTAGAAGTCAGCACCCTGCGCCATGTGCACGCGGCGGCGGATACCGGCGGTGTCCACGAAACGCCAGGTGCGCCCGCCGAGCTCGATCATTTCATCGACAGGATCACGCGTGGTGCCGGCCACGTTGTCAACAACAACGCGCTCGGAACCGGCCAGCTTGTTCAGCAGTGAGGACTTGCCCACGTTGGGGCGGCCAATCATGGCAACGCGGCGCGGGCCGCCGGATCGTTCAAGACCGGAGACGGCGGAGAACTCAGGGAGGGTGTCCATGACATGGTCAAGCATGTCGGCAACACCACGGCCGTGCACGGCTGAAACCGGCAGCGGTTCGCCCAAACCAAGGCCCCACAGCATGGCGTTGTCAGCTTCCTGGACCAGATCGTCAATCTTGTTACCGACCAGGATGACAGGCTTCTTGGACTTGCGCAGCATGCGCACAATGGCCTCATCGGAGGCGGTGATGCCCACGATAGCGTCCACGACGAGCAGCACGGCGTCAGCCATTTCCACGGCAATTTCAGCCTGCTCTGCAACACGCAGGTCCAGACCGCGGGCATCGCGTTCCCAACCACCGGTGTCCACCAGGGTGAAGTTACGGCCATTCCAGGTGGCGTCGTACTGGACACGGTCGCGGGTTACACCGGGGGTGTCCTCAACAACGGCCTCGCGGCGGCCCAAGATGCGGTTAACCAAGGTGGACTTGCCCACGTTGGGGCGTCCCACAATGGCCAGTACAGGGTTCTGGCGGTAGGGGTCGTAGCTCTCGCCGTCGTCGAACTCGCCTGAAAGCAGTGCGGCGTCGGCTTCGTCGAGTTCGTAGCTTGCGAGGCCAGCGAGCAGGCCAGCCGCGCGGGCGTCAGCGTCCTCGTCAGAGATGGCCGCCAATTTCTCGGCGATTTGGTCGGTACCCGTGGGTACGAATTCAAGGTGACCAAACTCACCGTCACCGTAGGGTGCGGATGACTTGGGGTCGCTCATGGTTGCTGTCCTTTATGCTTTGAAGATAGGTGATCATCCGCGGGCAAATCCTGCCCTGTTGCGGCTTGCGATGCGGCAATGTGTGCCGCCAGCCGCAGGCGGATTTGTTCGGTTGCTCTGTCCATTGAAACACGGCCGGAAACTCCGGGTTCACGCATGATTGTCAATGGTTCCCCAAACACTACGTGCAGTGTGCGTCGTGGTGCTGGAATTTTATCGCGATGTTCCCCGCTGTGTCTTGTTCCCAAGACTGCAACAGGTACGACGGCGGCGGCTGAGTTAAGTACTAACCACGCCACCCCGCTGTTCATACTGGCGGCATTCCCGGTCCCCCGGGTGCCTTCGGGCAGAATACCAATGCACTCTCCCCGATCTAAGACCGCCTTGGCGTATTGCAAGGCTGCCCGGTCGCCACTTCGGTTCACTGGAATCTGCCCGGAAGCAAACAACACCCAACCAAGGAGGCCCTTGAACATGTTATGGCGGACCATGACATGCATGTATCTACTGCTGGCCCCCACCATGACTGGTCCGTCAAGGTAGCTCAGGTGGTTTGCGGCAAAGACCACGGGGCCGGTTGCTGGAATGTTGTCCCGTCCCAGAATCTTGGTGTTGTACACCACGTGGTTCAAGAAGCGCCCCACCGGACGGCTCCACAAAGTTTTCCACCGCGGCGGCGGCTCCGTCAGTACCCGCAGCGGCGTCTCGCCACGGCTCATGCAGCAGGACCGGCGTTTACTGCCTGGCGAACCACGGTGATGACAGCCTGGATGGTCTCTTCGAAATCCAGATCCGAAGAGTCGACGGTGTAAACACCGTCAGCGGCACGCTGGAAATCAACCACTGTTGAATCCTTCGCGTCCCTGGCCAAAACCTGCTCCTCGAGCTGGGCCACAGTCTGCGTGCCACCGAGCTGGAGTCCCCTGCGGCGCAGGCGAGCTTCCTCGCTGGCTGTCAGGATCAGGCGCGCCTCGGCGTGGGGGGCCACCACTGTGGTGATGTCCCGCCCTTCCACCACAATGCGGTGGCCGTGTTCGGCGATGAGGTCCTGTTGGCGACGCACCAATGCTGCACGAGCACCCAAGTTGGTGGCCACAGCGCTGACCGAAGATGAGATCTTCGGTTCGCGGATAGCGTCGGTGACATTGATTCCGTTGACCTTGAAGAACTCGGTCTCCGGAACCATGCTCTGTTCCATCTTGATGGTGCGCGCTGCCGCCTCTACGGCGCCGGCATCATCCAAGCTGATCTGGGCGTTCAGGCAATGCCAGGCCACACTGCGGTACATGGCACCGGTGTCCAGGAAGGCCAGGCCCAGGCGCTGAGCCACGGCCTTACTGACACTGGACTTGCCGGAACCGGAGGGTCCGTCAACAGCAATCACCAGGGGCTTGCCTATACGAATCTGCTGCACCGTCACATCTGCGTTGTTCATTGAATAACCTTCCACCCGCGTGCCGTCAATTCCTCCACCAATGCCACCCTGCGTGCGGGCAGCACCGAAAGCTCCACCATGCCCACTTGCACGCCAGCCGAGTGGTCAAGGCGCAAGTCTTCGAGGTTGACGCCAATCTCACCGATCTCGGTCAGCAGCTTGGCGATCTGTCCGGGCTTGTCATCCACCAGGACGGTCAGCCAGGAGTACTGCTGTGCCGGGCCACCGTGCTTGCCGGGAATTCGGCTCTGTCCGGCGTTGCCTTCGGCCATGAGCTGAGCCAAATCCAAACGTGCACCGGGTGCTGTGGGGGCGCTGAGCGTGTTGATCAACCGGTCAAGGTCGGTCCGCACACCCTGCATAATCTCCAAGAGCTTGGGGGCGTTAGCACCCAGAATCTGCACCCACAGCGAGGGGTCACTGGCGGCAATCCGGGTCACGTCGCGAAGCCCATTGCCCGCAAGGGACAGTGCATGCGACGGCGTTTCGGCCAGCCGGCTCGCCACCAGCGAGGACATGAGCTGCGGCAGGTGCGAGACCAAAGCCACGGCGCCGTCGTGCTCGTCAGGGGTGAAACGGAACACCACAGCGTCCAGATCAATGGCCAGCGAATGCGCCACCTTGATGGCGTGTGCGCTGCTCGCCTCCGACGGGCACAGCACCCACGGCATCGAGTTAAACAGTTCACCACGAGCCGCAACCGGACCCGAACGTTCGCGCCCAGCCATGGGGTGAGTACCCACATAGCGGGCAAGTGCGGACGCGTCCAGACCTTCGCGGCCCTGAAGTTCGGCCAGAACGGCACCCTTCACACTGGCAATGTCAACCACCACGGCGGAGCCGTAGCGCAGGAGCGCGGCTGCCACAACGGCGGCCGTGACGTCCGGCGGAACTGCCACAACCACCAGTTGGGGTGCCAGGTTTTCGGCAGGGTCAAAGGCGCGTCCGGCGCCAATGTCCACAGCCACAGCCTGTGCCGACGGCGAAGGGTCGCTCAGGACCACTTCAATGCCGCGAGCCCGCAGCCCCAAACCAATGCTGGCTCCTAGCAGTCCACTGCCAAGAACCAGCACGGGTCCGCTCAAGTGCGAAGGATTCATCCGTTGCTTACATCCCCACGTCGGAGAGCAGGAAGCCAATCTCGTGGCGACCCAAGACGCGGACGCTGCCCTGACGCTGATCGCCTAGTGCAATCGGTCCGAACTTCACGCGCACCAGGCGCTCCACCGGGTAACCGACGGAATCGAACATACGGCGAACAATGCGGTTCTTACCGGAGTGCAAAACAACCTCAGCCAAGACGTGACCCGGGGTGGAGTCAACGAGGCGGAAGGAGTCAACCTTCTGCCAGCCATCCTCAAGCTCCACGCCGTCCTTGAGCTGGGCGCCAACGCCGTGAGCCATGGGGCCCTTGACCTGGACCAGGTAGGTCTTGGGGATCTCGTACTTGGGGTGGGTCAAGCGGTTGGCCAGTTCGCCGTCGTTGGTCAAGAGCAACAGGCCCTCGGTGCCGGTATCCAAACGGCCAACGTGGAAGAGGCGCTCTGCGGTCTGGCGCTTCTTCAAGAAGTCGCTGATGCAGGGGCGGCCTTCGGGGTCATCCATGGTGGAAACAACGCCCTTGGGCTTGTTGAAGACCATGTAAACCAAGGCATCGTTGGTCTGAATGGTCATGCCATCAACAGAGATTTCTACCGTAGCCGCGTCAACGCGAAGACCCAGCTGGTTAACAGTGACGCCGTCAACCTGGACGCGACCTTCCAGGATCATGTCCTCGCACAGGCGGCGAGACGCTACGCCTGCCATGGCCATGACCTTCTGCAGGCGCACGCCCTCTGCGTTGTGAATGTCAATGTCATCGGTGGTGCGTGACGGGCGACGGTTCTGCTCGGTGGGGCGGTTCTTCGACGGGCCAACTGTGCGGCCGTACTGCTCGTTCTTGAACGGACGGGCGCCGGTCTGGCTCGGCTTGCGGGCACCGGGCTTGTGGGCAGAAGCCTTGGGGCCGCCCAATTTGGGGGCACCGGACTTGTAACCGCCCTCGCTGGCCGCTTTGGCCCTGTCGGCGTTGTAACCTGCTGCGCGCAAAGCGCCCGGCTTGAGGCCGTCGGAAGAATCGGACTTGTAGCCGCCCGACTTGGATCCGCCCTTGTAGCCGCCCGACTTGGATCCGCCCTTGTAGCCGTCGGACTTGGGTGCGCCTGAGCGCGGCTTACCGCCACGCGGTTGGTACTGTCCGGAAGAGTTCCCGGAGCGGGGTGACGGTGTCATTAAATAATCCTTAAAGTGCTAAATGTTGTGGTCATGCTAAAAGTGTGAATCATCGAAATCCTGAAGGTTTTCCAGACCGGGCAGGTGCGGTGCAATTTGCGGCAACTCGTCCACGCTCCCCATCCCAAGCCGTTCCAAAAAGTACGCCGTGGTGCGGTACAGGAAAGCCCCGGACACCGGATCGGTGCCCACTTCCTCAATCAACCCGCGCTGCGCAAGCGTCCTGACAACAGAGTCCACATTCACGCCACGAATGGCGCAGACACTGGCTCGGGAGACCGGCTGGCGGTAAGCAATCACCGCTAGAGTCTCCAAGGCTGCCTGCGTGAGCCGGGCCGTTTGGCCGTCCACAACAAACGCGGACACGATCTCGGCGTACGCGGGACGTGAATAAACACGCCAACCACCGGCAAGTTGCCGGAGTTCAAAGCCGCGAACCGGTACGGTGTCACCCTTTCCAGTATAGCCGTCGTACTCCCTTGCGAGTTCGTGTAATAGCTCACGTATGGTAGCGGCGGGCAATCCCACCACGGAGGCCAACTGTTCCTCTGAAACCGGTTCATCCACCACCATCAAGACGGCTTCCAGGGCTGCACGGACGCTGTCCCTAGAATCGAGGAGCCCAGAGCCGTCCATTTCAGCCATGGGGGAGCTTTCCTGAAGGCTTTTTTCGGGACTTTCCGAGTGGCTCTTCTGGTGAAACGTGGCGTTCTCAGGCATGGTGAACCTCTCCCTCAAAAGCAACGTCACTAGGGTGCTCTTGTGCTGCCTCAGCTGTTGGGGCCGGCACCACGCCGGCACTCCACTGGACCCGCAGCTCCCCCAACGGTTCTGGCTGCTCAAAGGAAATCATCTGGTCCCTGAACAATTCCAGCAGGGCCAGGAATCTGGCAATGACCATCATGGAAGAGTCGGCATCGGCGCTCAGCACTGCAAAGGTCAGAGGCTTTCCCACCCAGCCCCCTGCGCCCGGATCTCCCTCTTCGGGCATACCTTCGGTGAGCATGGCGGTGATGATGGCGGCTTGTTCCCTGACGCTGACGGGTTGCACGTGAAGGTGCGTCAGGGCCACAGTGGTGCTCGGAGCTTCCTTGGGTTCCAGTGCCCGGGCTGCCAGTTCGGCAAATTGTTGGGGCGTGTGGCGCCAGACAAGTTCGGGAAGGAGTGCGGCAAAGTGCGGCTCAAGGCCTACCTGGCGGGGGAAGCGCCGGGCCTCGCGATCAAGTTCACCACCCATAAGGGTGGCTACTTCCTTGAACGCCTTGTATTGCAGAAGCCGTGCGAACAAGAGGTCACGGGCCTCCAAAAGGGCCAGATCGTCGTCGCTCTCCACCTCGCCCGCAGGCAGCAGCCGGGCAGCCTTCAGATCCAGCAAGGTGGCGGCGAGGACCAGGAATTCGCTGGCTTCATCCAGCGCCCAGTCTTGCCCGAGATCCTGCAGGGCCTTCAAATAGCTGATGAATTCATCCGTAACAGTGGCGATCGCCACATCGGTGATGTCCATCTCATGTTTGGAAATGAGCCCCAAAAGCAGGTCAAAAGGGCCCGTGAAGTTCTCCAGGCGTACTTCAAAGCGCCTCGGAGACGTTGCCTCGACGCTGGTGGGCGCCGAGGTTTGCGAAGTCTCTAAGGGTGTTTCTGCCGCGATCCCCGCGACGAATGTTGATGAGCTCAAGTTAGGGCGAGCCGCCTCGGGCGATCAGTTCCTTGGCCAACCGGCGGTACGACTCGGCGCCCTGGTGGTTGCTCGCGTAGGAGGTGATGGGCTCGGCAGCCACGGAGGCGTCGGCGAACTTAATGGTGCGCTTGATGACGGTTTCGAAGACCTTGTCGCCGAAGGCTTCCACCAAGCGGGCCAAGACTTCACGGCCGTGCAGGGTGCGGGCGTCGTACATGGTGGCCAGCACGCCGTCGACCTGCAGACCCGGGTTCAAGCGGTCCTGCACCTTATCGATGGTCTCCACCAACAGCGCCACTGCGCGCAGGGCAAAGAATTCGCAAATCAGCGGGATGATCACGCCGTGAGCGGCGGTCAAAGCATTGACGGTCAGCAAACCCAAAGAAGGCTGGCAGTCAATGAGGACAACGTCGTAGTCATCCTCAACCTTGCGCAAGGCACTGGCCAAAACCTGCTCGCGGGCCACCTCGTTGACGAGCTGGACTTCGGCTGCTGAAAGGTCAATGTTCGCGGGGAGAATGTCAATGTTCTCAACATCGGTGTGGATGATGGCATCGCGGATGTCTACCTTGCGGTCCATCAACACGTTGTACACGGTGACGTCCAGCTCGTGGGGGTTGGTGCCGAAACCAGCGGAAAGGGCGCCCTGCGGATCAAAGTCCACTAGCAGCACCTTGCGCCCGGCTTCTGCCAGCGCAGCACCTAAGTTAATGGTGGAGGTGGTCTTTCCGACGCCGCCCTTTTGGTTGACCATCGCGATAATGCGGGCCGGGCCATGAGAAACAAGAACCGGAGGTTCGGGGAATTCCGTCAGGGGACGCCCAGTAGGGCCCAGTACATCCTCGCCGGCAAGTGCCGTTGCACCCTGCTCGTTGCTCACCTGTCAGTCCACACTTTCGCTGCTTAATAATTCTGCGCTACCAGTGACAAGGTTACCGGTTGACGGGTACATGTTTTGAACATTTGCCCCGTATAGCTTTTGAGCCTTGACCCTCAAGCTGAAGTTGAATGTTGCTAGAAGTCTATACTTCGAAGGTGATGAGCAAAAGAACCAGCCCCACCGGCGACACCTCCAAACCACGTCAAGCTGCACAGCGTCAAGACGTGGTCCGGGCAGAGAAACTCCAGGCGGGCTACGCAGGTGAGGCCGTCTGCGGCGTGGTTAGCTTCAGCCTCCACGCGGCGCAGGCGCTGGCCTTGGTGGGACCCAACGGTGCCGGCAAGTCTACGGTGGTCAAGACGCTGGTGGGTCAGCTTGAGCCAGTCTCGGGCACCACGCGGATCAACGGCGCCGAGGTCGATGACCGAACTTTGGACTTCCGCCGTGAGGTAGCAGTGGTCTTTGACGATGACGCATTTTTCCCCTCCCTCACGGTTGAGGAGCATCTGGCCATCGTCTCGGCCGGACACGGTGTGGACGATGTGGAGGCGGTCATTGCTGCCGAGCTGGAGTTCTTCGGTCTCTCGGCACTGGCCAAGTCCCGCCCCTATAACCTGTCCTCGGGTCAGCGGCGCCGCATGCTTCTCGCGGCAGCCTTTGTCCGTCCCCGCTCTTTGCTGGTTTTGGATGAACCCGAGCAGCGCCTGGACACGGCCATGCGGCACAAACTGGCCACCCGGCTGCGCGCCGAGGTGAATACCGGGCTGGCACTGCTGGTAGTCACTCACGATCCGGACTTCCTCTCCACCGTGGCCACCAAGGCCATCTTCATTTCCGACACCATCCACGCCATGACACCCACGCAAGCCGCGACGGCGATCGCTTCAGAGAACCCGCACGCGGACTAAAGCCATGGCCACTACAACCAAAGAGCGCTTGAGCGCCAAAGAAATCCGCAGCTACACGTTCAAGGTCGGGCTCAGCCGGACCGAGGGCGGGCTCATGGAACTTGTCTCCGAGGTGTATACCTCCATCTTGGGCGGCTTGACGCTGCTCACCATGGCCGGGGCCCTCATCGTGGCCCTGCGCCACAGCTTGGGAGTGGGCGACGAATCTGCGCTGCTGGCCTCGGCCGTGGCCCCGGGATTCCATTCCGTCACCTTGCTGCAAGCCAGCGCCACGGTGCTGCTGACCCTGGCGGCTGGGCTTTTGTCCTTGGAGATGACCATGGGTCCTGTTGCCATGACGCTGCCTCAAACCGCCTGGTGGCTGGGGCTCCCGGTCCGCCGCCGAGGGTTTATCCAGCCCGGCTTCCTAACGTCAATGCTCTGGCCCACCATCGCCGCCGTCATTGTGGTGCTGCCCCTGTCTTTGGGCATGGCATCCTCCCCCACTCCGGGGCGGTTGGCCTTGGCAGTCCTCTGCGGCGCGGGCCTGGCCTGGCTTCTGTATGGCATTGCGTCGTGGTGTCAGATCACCGGCTCCGGTGCCTGGCTGAAGAAGGTCATGGGGGTCATCACCTTGCTCGCTCCACTAACGCTGGTAGCCACGGCCCTCTACA
This sequence comes from Arthrobacter alpinus, assembly GCF_001445575.1. Lineage (NCBI taxonomy): Bacteria > Bacillati > Actinomycetota > Actinomycetes > Micrococcales > Micrococcaceae > Arthrobacter > Arthrobacter alpinus. The sequence goes on from NZ_CP013200.1 coordinate 3,271,621, forward strand.
ACAATGTGGCCGGTAGCCATGCCATCACCGGCGCGCAGACCGCCTGGCTGAAGTATCTCCCCACGAGTTGGCCGCTCTTAGTGGCCGACGGCGCCACCTGGCCGTTGTTGATTGTGGCCCTTGCGCTGGGGCTGCTGACGCTTGTCTACATAAACCTTGAGCGGATTACGACGGCGGCACTGAAGAAGAGTGCTGCGGCTGGCGCTTATGCGGCGAGTTCTCTGCTGTCGATGGATGCCACTGAATTGTCGCGGTCTTTGAGCACTGGACCTGCCACGGGCACCAGCAACGTGAGGCTGCCGATGATTTTCAAGCGTGGCACGGTCCACGCACGCAGCATCAAGACCCTTGCCAGTACGCATGCCACCATGGCGCTGCGCTCCCCCAGCACACTGTTGCGGGTTCTGGTCTTGGCCGCCATTCCGGCGTCATTGGCGTCGGTGGAGTTCTTGGGCAATGCCATCTTGATTGCTGTGGCCCTGTACTTGTGTGCCCATTTCTCTGCAACTGCCTTGGGTGCCACCGCACGGTTCGCTAACGGCAATCCGGCGGTGGACATGCTCATGCCGCTGCCGGCAACCACCGTGCGCCGAGTCCATTATCTGGTCCCGGCCGTAGCCATGACGGTATGGGCACCGATCTGCTTTGGTCTACTGCTCGCCTTGGGAGTGGGCTCACCTGCCCTACTCATCCTCGCGATCTTTGCCGGACCGGGGCTGGGGGCAGCCACATTGCGTGCCGGCTTTAAACCGGCCCCGGACTGGAACATGCCGGCTGTGGCCTCCCCCACTGGCCCCATCCCCACAGGTGCCATCAAATCATTCTTGAGTGGTCCAGACCTCAGCCTCATTGTGTTGCTACCGGTCTTGATCTGCCTAATCTCAGGCGGCGTGCCCTCCATTGCCTTCCCCATTCAGCTGACGCTGACCTGGCTGGCTTTTTTGTGGGGCACTCACGTGCGCAAGCCCAAATCCGCCAAGGATGGCGGCTTGTTCAGGACTCCCCCGGCAAAGGCTGGCAAGTAGCACTCGCCTCGAATCAATACCGGAGGATGCCGCGCCAGTAAGTAGCGGACAGGCTGGCGGCACCTGGCAGCAGGTCCATTGCTGCCAGACACTGCCGTTTATGTGTCCCGACCCACACCGTCTACTATTGCTGAGGCGTGCCTTGCGCCGCCAGAGTGCCGCGCAGCGTCGCACGGCACCACACCAGACGACCAGAGGACCACCATGAAGCTGCTGAAATCGATCCCACTACTTGGCTGGATTGTCCTAGCCATAGTCCTGGGTATCTTGATCGGCCCCGTTATGCCTGCATGGCTCGGCGGGGTATTCCTGACCTACAACTCAATCTTCTCCGGGTTCCTGAGCTTCATTGTGCCGCTCATTATTTTGGGCCTCGTGATGCCGGCCATCGCTGAACTGGGCAAGGGCGCTGGCAAGTGGCTCGGTGTCACAGCGCTGATCTCCTATGGTTCCACCATCCTGGCCGGGCTCCTTGCTTACTTTGTGAGCCGGTGGCTCTTTACCGATTCATTGTCCGGCGGCGGACTGGCAGAGATTGGCGCGGGAAACGGTTCAGGATTCACCCCCTACCTGACGGTGGTCAGTAGCGCTGGAGATTCAGCCACCGAGATCGTCCTTCCGCCGGTGATCGGCGTCATGAGTGCCTTGGTGCTCGCGTTCGTGATCGGCATTGGCCTGACCGCGTTCAAGTCCAAGGTGCTCTTCCGTGGAGCCATCGAGTTCCGCACCATTATTGAAGCCGTGATCCGGCGCATCATTGTGCCAGCACTTCCGCTGTTCATCTTCGGCATCTTCATGGATCTCGCAGCCAGCGGATCGGCGGTTACTGTGGTCACGAAGTTCCTGCTGGTAGCCGTGGTGTCCTTCGCCCTGACATTCGTTGTCCTGATCGCCCAGTACTCCATTGCCGGCTCCATGTCCGGCTTGAATCCGTTCAAGGCTCTGTGGAACATGCGCGACGCCTACTTCACCGCGCTGGGCACCTCTTCCTCGGCAGCGACCATTCCGGTAACGCTTGCGTCAACGAAGAAGAACGGCGTCTCCGATTCCGTCGCCGGATTCGTCATTCCCTTGTGCGCCACGATTCACTTGTCCGGTTCCATGGTCAAGATCACCTGCTTCTCCATCGCCGTCCTGCTGCTCACCGGCGGCGATGTGTCCTTCAGCGCGTATCTTCCCTTCATCCTGATGCTCGGCGTCATGATGATCGCCGCCCCGGGTGTTCCCGGCGGCGCCATTGCAGCAGCCGCGGGCCTGCTCGCTCAGATGCTCGGCTTCGGCGAGGTGGAGGTTGGGCTCATGTTCGCGGCCTACATCGCATTGGACAGCTTCGGTACGGCCACCAACGTGACCGGTGACGGCGCCATTGCCCTGATCATGAACAAGCTCACCCGTGGCCACCTCGGCACGCAGGCACAGGATCCCTCCGACGAAACCGTCGAAGCTGCCCCGGGTAGCGAAGCAGCCTCACACACGCTGGCCCAGTAATCTAAGCCCCACAATTTAGGGCGAGCAATTTAGGCCCAATGAATTACCGGCTCTGGTGAGCACGCAAAAGCTCCGGGTAGCGCTGATTGATATCAGCGCTACCCGGAGCTTTTGCGTTCCCTGCAAGAAGCCTTAGCTGGGACGCAATACCGGCATGAGCGCATCAATCACCGAGGAGTCCTCAATGGTTGAGGGCACCACGTAAGCGTCGCCGTCGGCAATTTGGCGCATGGTCTTCCGCAGGATCTTTCCAGAGCGGGTCTTGGGCAGCGCATCCACCACCACGGCGGACTTGAAATCTGCCACGGGCCCAATTTCGCGCCGGACCAGCGCCACAAGTTCCTTTTTCAAGTCCTCCTCGGACAACGTCACCCCCGATTTCAGGACCACATAGCCCACAGCTTTTTGGCCCTTGAGGACGTCGGCAATACCAATGACGGCGCATTCCGCCACGGCCGGATGGGTGCCCAGAACCTGCTCGATGGCTCCGGTGGAGAGCCGGTGGCCGGCAACGTTGATGACATCATCGGTACGGCCCATGACAAACACGTAGCCGTCGTCATCTTGGTAGCCGGAATCGCCCGTGACGTAGAACCCCTCAAAGGCACTCAAATAGGAATCAATGAAGCGCTGATCGTCATTCCACAGCGTAGGTAGTGTGCCAGGTGGCAGCGGCAGCCCCAGCACAATGTTTCCCTCCTCCCCACAGCCACGTCCACTCCCATCCCATCCACGATCCGCAAATCGAATCCGGGCATCGGCAGCGTGGGCGAGCCAGCCTTGAGCGGCAGTGGTTCCAGCCCCCGAGGATTACCCACAATGGCCCAGCCGGTCTCGGTCTGCCACCAATGATCAACCACAGGCACCCCGAGCACCTTGCCCGCCCAATGATAGGTATCGGTATCCAGCCGCTCACCCGCGGTGAACAGCGTTTCCAGACTGCCGACGTCGTACTTCTTGAGCAGCTCCGCCTCCGGATCCATCTTGCGAATAGCCCGCAGCGCGGTAGGCGCGGTGAACAGCGCCTTGACCTTGTGCTGCTCAATGACGCGCCAGAACGCACCGGCGTCGGGGGTGCCAACAGGCTTGCCCTCGTACATGACGGTGGTTGCTCCGGCCAGCAGCGGCCCGTAAACAATGTATGAATGCCCCACCACCCAGCCAACGTCGGAGGCCGTCCACCAGACATCTCCTTGACCAATGTTGTAGTGATTTTTCATGGTCCACAGAAGTGCGACGGCGTGCCCACCGTTATCGCGCACCACTCCCTTGGGCGCCCCAGTAGTGCCCGAGGTGTAGAGGATGTAGAGCGGATCGCTCGCCTTCACCGGCACGGGTTCGGCAGGCTGCGCGTCTGCGAGTGCAGCTTCCCAATCCACGGCGTTCAGGCCGAGGCTCGCGGGATCGGCGGCAAAGCCATCACGGTGCTTGATGACCACGGGCAGCTGCGGGACGCCGGCCTTGCTCAACGCCTCATGAACCGTGGGCAGGTACTCCACCAGACGGTTGGGCTCCAAGCCACCCGAGGTGGTGACAACAACTGTGGGCCCGGCGTCCTGGATGCGCACGGCCAGCTCGCTGGCGGCAAATCCGCCGAAGACCACCGAGTGAATGGCGCCCAGCCGAGCGGTGGCCAGCATGGCGATGGCAGCCTCGGGGATCATGGGCATGTAGATCAGCACCCGGTCCCCCTTGCCTACACCCTGAGCGCGGAGCACTCCCGCGAAGCGGGCCACCTGATCTGTAAGCTCCGCGTAGGTGTAGACACGCTGTGTGCCAGTCATAGCGGAATCGTGGATAAGGGCCGGCTGATCGCCGCGCCCGGCCGCAACGTGCCTATCCAATGCGTTGTAAGAAGTGTTGAGCTCACCATCGGCGAACCAGCGGCCGCGGGGCGACTGCTCTCCGTTGTGAGCCTGTGCAGGCGCAACAACCCAATCCACAGCTGTGGCTGCCTCGAGCCAGAACCCCTCGGGGTCACTGATACTGCGCTGGTATTCGTCCCTGTAGCTAACGGCTTTCAATGCCATGGTGCTGCTCCATCCACGTTGATGTGATGTGAGCCATGCTACCGCTCAACTTTGGGCCCTGACAACCATCAATGTATACATTATTTGAATTCTTTGGCAGAAAATTAGAAAATAAACGCTAAATTGCTCTTGCTTGTATACATAGAACGGGTATTGTGTTCTGTAGAGCACCAGTAGATGTCCTGTCGAGCACCACTAAACGAGCAGGAAACACAGGTAATGACTAGTAAGGGAGGAACCATGCGAGCTAGCGAACGCGCCTACGCCACACTGCGTAGCGACATCATCAACTGGCGGTTGACTCCCGGCACGGTGTTGGGCGAGGTAGAACTCTCCGCACGGTTGGGGGTATCCCGTACTCCTATACGTGAGGCACTGGCCAAGCTCACAGCTGAAGGCCTCTCCGAGCCGCAAAGCGGGCGCGGGGTGGTGGTCAGTGAAATTTCACTTGACCATCTGGATGAGTTGTTCGAACTCCGCACTGCCTTGGAGTGCCGGGCCGCCGAGCTGGCGGCCCAGCGCTGCGATCCGGAGATTTTCTCCAACCTCCACCATCAGCTTCTCAATGCAGGAGAACTCATTACCGCCGAGGATCCCTCCCGTGCTGACTACTACCAGCTGGCAGCTGACTTGGACGCGGCGGTGGATGCCGCCGTCGGCAATCACTACCTCACCCAGGCCCTGAAGAATCTGAGGGTTCATCTGGTCCGGGTACGGCGATTGGGCAAGGACAACCCCGCCAGGCTGCGCGATGCGGCCAGGGAACACGCCGCAATTGCCCTCGCCATCGCCAACCGCAACCCAGCTGTGGCCAGCGCAGCCACCACGGTTCACCTAGATAACAGTCTGCGCCACCTACTAAGCACCGCCTCCTAAATTTTCCCCACATTTTTGTATCACCTGCGAAAGGAACATCATGACCATCGATCACAATGTCCGCGTTTACAAGAGCGAAGAGAACCTGGCCCGCAAGGACCAGCTTGCCCACAAGATCGCTACCGTGGCTGCTGACCCCGTGGCCGTGACCGCCGAGGTCACCGACATGATCATCAACCGCGTGATTGATAACGCCTCCGTTGCCATCGCCTCTCTAAACCGCGGCCCCATTGTTGCGGCCCGCGCCCAGGCACTCACCCATGCCCCGTCCACCGGCGGCTCCGGCGCCTCCGTCTTCGGCATCACTGAGAAGGTTTCCCCCGAGTGGGCAGCCTGGGCCAACGGCGTTGCTGTTCGCGAACTGGATTACCACGACACGTTCTTGGCCGCCGAGTACTCACACCCCGGGGACAACATTCCGCCGATCCTGGCCGTTGCCCAGCACACCGGCGCCTCAGGTGCTGACCTGATCCGCGGCATCGCCACCGGTTACGAGATTCAGGTTGACCTGGTCAAGGCCATTTGCCTGCACAAGCACAAGATTGACCATGTTGCTCACCTGGGCCCGTCCGCGGCAGCCGGTATTGGCACCCTGTTGAACCTTGAAGTTGAGACCATATTCCAGGCCGTGGGTCAGGGCCTGCACACGACCACCGCCACCCGCCAGTCACGCAAGGGCGAGATCTCCACCTGGAAGGCACACGCCCCTGCGTTCGCCGGCAAGATGGCCGTTGAGGCTGCCGACCGTGCCATGCGCGGCCAGACATCACCGGTACCGATCTATGAGGGCGAAGACGGCGTCATCGCCTGGATGCTCGACGGCGCCGACGCCCAGTACACCGTTCCCCTGCCTGCCGCCGGCGAGGCCAAGCGCGCCATCATGGACACCTACACCAAGGAACACTCCGCCGAGTACCAGGCACAGGCGTGGATTGACTTGGCCCGCAAGCTGCACGGCGAACACCCCGAGGCGACCGACCCCGCCAACGTTGCCAGCGTGCTGATCAAGACCAGCCACCACACTCACTACGTGATTGGCTCCGGCGCCAACGATCCCCAGAAGTACGATCCCACCGCATCACGGGAAACCCTTGACCATTCCATCCCGTACATCTTCACGGTGGCCCTCCAGGATGGCGCGTGGCACCACGTTGACTCCTATTCCCCGAGCGTGCCGGCCGCCCCGACACTGTGGAGTTGTGGCACAAGGTCACCACGGAAGAAGACGCCGAGTGGACGCGTCGCTACCACTCCCTGGACATCGCCGAGAAGGCCTTCGGTGGCACGGTGGTCATCACACTGAACGATGGGACTGTCATTGAAGACTCCATCGCCGTAGCCGACGCACACCCGCTGGGCGCCCGGCCGTTTGCCCGCGAGCAGTACATCAACAAGTTCCGCACCCTGGCCACAGGCCTGGTCGAGGACGCCGAGATCGACCGCTTCATCGCGGCAGCGGAAAACCTGCCCAACCTGGCCGCAGGGGAACTGAACCAGCTCAACATCACGGCAGCTCCCGGCGTCGTGGATCTGGCAGCCGCACCCAAGGGACTGTTCTAACATGTTGTACTCGAAGAAGACTCCCGAGCAGAAGCGCCGGGACCTCCGGGCTATGCTGGTTCCCGGCGCAGCCGTGCAGTTCCCGGGCGCCTTCAACCCGCTCTCGGCCCGCCTCATTGAGGAAAAGAAGTTCGACGGCGTGTACATCTCCGGCGCTGTCCTGGCCAACGATCTGGGCCTGCCAGACATTGGCATGACCACGCTGACAGAGGTGGCCACGCGCGGCGGCCAGATTGCCCGCATGACGGATTTGCCGTGCCTGATCGATGCCGACACCGGCTTTGGTGAGCCCATGAACGTGGCCCGTACCATTCAGGAGTTGGAGAATGCCGGGCTGTCCGGTTGCCACATTGAGGACCAGTTCAATCCGAAGCGTTGCGGCCACCTCGATGGCAAGAACATGGTGGATCTGGACACGGCCGTCAAGCGCATTGCCGCCGCCGCCGATGCCCGCCGCGATCCGAACTTTTTGATCATGGCCCGCACGGACATCCGCGCGGTAGAAGGCTTGGATGCCGCCATTGACCGGGCTAAGGCCCTGGTCGACGCCGGAGCTGACGCGATCTTCCCCGAAGCCATGAAGTCCGTGGCCGAGTTCGAAGCCGTGTGCAAGGCTGTGAACGTGCCGGTGCTGGCAAACATGACCGAGTTCGGCAAGAGCGAACTGTTTACACGTGACGCGTTGGCCGCGGCCGGGGTTGCCATGATCATCTACCCGGTGACGTTGTTACGTAGTGCGATGGGTGCAGCAGAGCGCGTATTGGAGGCTATTGCCGCCGATGGAACGCAGGAAGCTGCCGTTCCAGAAATGCTCACGCGCGCCAGACTCTACGATCTGGTTGACTATGAGGCGTACAACCAGTTTGATACGGGTATCTTCAATTTTCAGATTCCCAGCTTGGACATTGCCACCAATAACGCGAATCTCTAATCAACAACGTCGTTTGAAGAAGGAGTGCTCACTGTGAGTGAAGAAGAAGTACGCAAGGGTCTGGCCGGCGTCGTTGCCGATTACACCGCGGTTTCCAAGGTCAACCCGGAGTCGAACTCGCTGTTGTACCGCGGCTATCCCGTGCAGGAACTGGCGGCAGGCAAGTCCTTTGAAGAGGTAGCGCTGCTGCTCTGGAACGGGGATCTGCCTACTCCCACTGAACTGGCTGACTTTGAGGCGTTCGAGCGCGCAAACCGCGCCCTCGATCCTCGCGTCAAGGCTGCCATTGATCTCTTGCCGTTGGATTGCCACCCCATGGATGTGGGCCGCACCGCCGTATCGGTGTTGGGCGCGGCCCATCCGCTGGCCGAGGATTCCTCTCCTGAGGCAGAATTGTCCAAGGCCAAGTCGCTGTTCGCGCAGTTCCCGGCCGTGGTCGCCTACGATCAGCGCCGCCGTCGTGGTTTGGCATTGGTGGAACCACGCGCCGATCTGAACTATTCACAAAACTTCCTGTGGATGAGCTTTGGCGAAGAAGCAGCCCCGGAAGTTGTGGATGCATTCCGCGTCTCCATGGTGTTGTACGCGGAGCACTCCTTCAACGCCTCCACGTTCACCGCACGCGTGATCACCTCAACCCTGTCGGATCTGCATTCGGCAGTCACCGGCGCCATTGGCGCGCTGAAGGGCCCGCTACACGGCGGGGCCAACGAGGCCGTCATGCATACCTTTGACGAGATCGGCATCCGCAAGGAGGAGACCCGCGAGGAGGCCGCTGCCCGCGCCAAGGCATGGATGGAAGACGCGCTGGCGCAGAAGAAGAAGGTCATGGGCTTTGGGCACCGCGTGTACAAGCACGGGGACTCGCGCGTTCCCACCATGAAGGGCGCGTTGGATAAGATGATCGCGCACTTTGATCGTCCCGAAATGCTGGGCCTGTACGACGGTCTGGAGCAGGCCATGGACGAGGCCAAGGCCATCAAACCGAACCTCGATTACCCGGCCGGACCCACGTACCACCTGATGGGTTTTGACACGGACATGTTCACGCCCATCTTCATCGCCGCCCGGATCACCGGCTGGACGGCACACATCATGGAGCAACGCGCCGCCAACTCGCTGATCCGCCCGTTGAGCGCGTACAACGGCGTTGACGAACGGCACTTGGGGTGACCCAAGTCCGCTGACGGGGCCCACTGTGAGCGTGCTCGCGATGGGAGCAAGGCAGGAACAGCTGGGGAACAACGAACGGGAGCTCACCTTCCTTGGGAAGGTGAGCTCCCGTTCGTTGCCACCTCACCGCGAAACGCGTCATCACCTTTCGGGTTCATTCTTCCGACGCGTCATCACCTTTCGGGTTCATTCTTCCGACGCGTCATCACCTTTCGGGGTCTCCCCACCAATGCTCCGTCACTTTTTGCCCTGTTGCGGGTACTGTGAGGAAATATACGTGTAGCCGCCATCAAGGAGCATCATGGAAAAGTCATCACTGAAAGCGTTGGCCCGGGAGTTACTGGTTTCGGCCAAGTCCAAAAACAGCGGTCGCAGTGCCCGGACGGTCTATGGCGGGCATGAGAAGGTCCTGCGCCAGACGGTGGTGGCCCTAACCGCGGGAAGCTCCCTGGATGAGCATGACAATCCCGGCGAGGCCACGGTGCAGGTCCTCAGCGGCCGGCTGGTGTTGAAAGCTGGCGACGTTTCCTGGGAAGGCTCCCCCGGGGACCATCTCGTGGTCCCGTCGGTCCGGCACTCCGTGAATGCACTGGAAGACTGCACCTTCTTATTGACGGTGGCCAAGCCTTAGCGCTGCCGAAATCAGCTGCCGGACGAATCCGCTGGGAGCTGTCCACGCGGAGAGGTGTGGGAGCTGGAGGCGACGGTTTCGTTGTCGTTGTTCAGCACAACGCGCCAGTGGCCGCGCTCCCCTGCTAGGAATGCTGGCAGCCAGTGAATGGCGTCGGCCCACATCTTGGCATGGGGCAGGTCGGTGCACGGATACCACTGCGGGGCGATCTCGGAGCTTTCTTGGGGCTCGCCGTCGAACTTTCGGCACAAGAAGACGGTGGTAAACATATCCCACGCGGGCTTAGCAGGGAACACAAACTCCACGGTTCCCGCGGGAATCAGATCCATGGCATGGATAGTGAGAGAGGTTTCCTCCGCCACTTCGCGGCAGATGGCAGCGACTATGCTCTCGCCCGGTTCCACGTGCCCGCCAATCCCCACAACTTTTCCGGCACCCATTCCGGTCTTTTTCAGTCCGAGCAGCACTTCTTGACCGGTGCTGCCCTCACGGAGCAGGAAACACAGGGTCACATCGGCGGCGGTCATGCTTCCAGCCTACCTTTCAGTCCGACAAGCCAGCCCTCGAAGCCAGTCCCAGAAGCCGGCTCTAGTAGTCTGTCCGGTTTTCGTTGTTCCGCCACTGATCAAACGGATCCACGGCGTTGCCTGTGCTCAGGCTCGCCACCGGCATCAGAGCACCGTCATTTCCGGCGTCGAAGTACTCGTAGAAGAGCGCATCATCAAAGCCGGCAGCGGCCGCATCGTGACGGTCTGCTGCGAAGTACACCCGGCTGATCCTCGCCCACAACGCGGACGCCAGACACATGGGACAGGGCTCGCAACTGGTGTACAGCGTGGCTCCAGACAAATCAAAGCTGCCCACACCCTGGCAAGCATTGCGAATGGCGCTCACTTCGGCGTGGGCGGTGGGATCCAAGGTGGCGGTGACCCGGTTCAGGCCCGCAAACTCTTGCCCGTCGGCCGTCACAACGATGGCGCCAAAGGGCCCACCGTTGTTGAGCACATTGTCTGTGGCCAGCTTTACGGCTCTGGCCAAATACTGTTCGGCCACAGGCTGATCGGGTCCTTGCGATGCTTCCATGAGGGCTGCTCCTTCTGTGCCGAGTGTGCAGAGGAACCGGACCATACCTGACCCGGCCGTGATGTGTCTGCCGAAGATTTCTTGTGGTTAGGAGGCAGCCAACGGACTGTTGCGCCCGCTCAACTTGAGACTAACAACCCCGTGCCCACTGACCAAGTTGCCCTTGACTGTCCCGTCTGGTGCCTCGCAGAATCACGGAGTCGGAGCACGGACGTGCCGGCTCGGGCCCAGAGGTTAGCGCGGCATGTGCGCTCGGTGTTAGGAGAACTGTTTGCTGCACCATTTTGTCTGCAACGACAATGACGTTGGAGCATCACCATGAGCAACCCCGGCCCCTTAGCTGCCCGCCAGGTGGACACGGCCCGTGCCGCGGCCGCAGCCGTCACAGTTGACTATGAGGTACTGCCCTCACCCGTCTCGGTGCGCGATGCCCTCGCTGCAGGCTCTTGCCAAGGTACGCCCAAGACCATCAGTCGTGGTGGTGCTCGGGCTGCTCTTGCCACCGCGCACAGGGTGCTCGCCGGTGTCACCGAGTTTTCCCATCAAGAGCACTTCTACTTTGGAGAGTCAGGCTGCGTTGGCCACCGTGGACGAGGGTGGCCAGCTTTTGGTACAAAGCAGCACTCAGCACCCCTCGGAAACACAGGAAGTCCTAACTCATGTGCTGAACCGCCCGCTCCACGAGGTCACCGTGCAGAGTCTGCGCATGGGTGGCGGCTTCGGCGGCAAGGAAATGCCATCCCATGGATTTGCGGCCATTGCTGCCCTAGGCACTCTCCTCACTGGCCGCCCCGCCAGGGTGCGATCACCCCGGAACGGATGCGGCCTTTGCTTGAAGGTCAGGCCGCGGTGAGCGTTCATCACACGCCGCGCCCAGAGGTAGTCCTGGATGGGCTTCCGCAGGGGGCCTTCATTCTTGTGCTAACGCATGATCATGCCGAGGACCTGATTCTGTGCGCGGCTGCGCTGCGGTCCCAGCCGTCCTACATTAGGCTGATTAGCTCCCACAGCAAATGGCAGCGATTTTGCAAAAGGCTACTCGAAGAGGGCCACGATGAAGAGCAGATCAGCTCAACTACCAGCTCATCGGCCTACCTTCCATCACCGGCAAGGATCCTGTTAGCATTGCCATTGCCGCGGATCTGACCAGCCGCTGGGAGTCACGCCAGGGCTGAAATTGCCGCCAGGCCGCCAGTTCCTGACCGCGGATAGACCTCCATGACGTCCATTTCGCAGTAGGGCTTGACGCGAAAGCACGCTGTAGATTCAGTTACGCGCCCCGTCTGCTCGGCTTGGCATTCACCGGGACTACCCGAGGGCGCGGGGGTGCGCGGCGGCGTACACTTCACGCAAGGTCTCAGCAGTGACCAGCGTGTAAACCTGTGTTGTGGTCACCGAGGCGTGGCCCAAGAGTTCCTGAACAACACGCACATCGGCCCCACCTTCTAACAAGTGGGTGGCAAATGAATGGCGCAGCGTGTGGGGTGAGACTTCAGCATCCACCTGAGCCTTCTCGGCCACGGACTTCAAAATGGTCCACACGCTTTGGCGGCTGATCCGTCCGCCCCGTGCATTGAGGAACAGCGCAGGTGTTCCCTTGCCCTTGGCGACCAGCGCAGGCCTCCCCCGGACCAGATAGGCTTCCAAGGCTCGCAGGGCGTAAGAGCCAATAGGTACGATCCGTTCCTTGGAGCCCTTACCAAACAAGCGAACCAGCGAGGGCCCATCCTCGGATTCGGAGGGAAGCACCAGATCATCCACGTCCAGCCCCACGGCTTCACTGATGCGGGCACCTGTGGAGTACAAGAACTCCAACATGGCCGCGTCCCGGAGACCGGTAGGGGTCTCGGATCCGGCTGCTTCAAGGATGCGGGTGACGTCGTGAACACTAATGGCCTTGGGGAGCCGGCGGCCAGCCTGCGGCGGGTGAATGTCGGTGGCCGGGTCGGCTGTGCTGATGCCTTCCAGAGCCCAAAATTTGTGGAGTCCCCGCACCGATACCACGGTGCGCGCCACGGACCGCAGCCCGAGCGCCGATCCCCCATCTGCGCCGTCGGACAGGCCCTGGGAAAACTCACTAATATGGCGGCGAGTTATCTGCTCCACCTGGGTAATTCCGGCCGCTTGCAGGAACAGCCCATAGCGGCGCAGATCGCGCTCGTACGCTTGCAAGGTGTTTGGAGCCAAACCGCGCTCCACGCTGACATGCAATAAATAGTCGCGGATGAGCCGTTCCACCTCTGATGAGACTGGCAGGGGTGGCGCACCACTGGGTGCGAGGGACGTCACTGGCCGCGCTGGGCCGGATGTTCCGGCCACGGCGCGTTAGCATCGCGCAGCTGGCTGAAACCGTTGCGGGAAGCCTGAGCTGCCGCCAAAATACCGACGACGGCGGACGGGTTGTGTATGCGGCCGGCCAGGACCGCATCTGCAGCCTCGTCCAGGTCAACCCAAGCGAACGTGATTTCAGCTTCCTCGTCGGTGCGCACATGGCGTTCGTTCTCAGGAACCTCGGAAATCCCGCGGGCCAGGTAGATCCTGATCGCCTCGCTGGATGATCCAGGAGTGGTGAAATAGTCGGTGAGCACATGCCATTGGGCTGCTACGAGGTCTGCCTCTTCGGCCAGTTCGCGAGCAGCGCCAACAACAAAGTTCTCGCCTTCAACATCCAGGAGCCCGGCGGGGATCTCCCATAGGACCATTTGCACCGGATGCCGGTACTGGCTCAGCAGCAGTACCTGGTTTTGCTCGTTGAGCACCACAACTGCCACGGCCCCGGGATGAGCCATGTAGTCGCGAGTGATCGGTTGCGCCTCGGGGGTGAGGCTGAACGTATCCGAGACAATGTCCCAGATGCGCCCTTGGTACACCGTCGAGGAGGACTGCAGTGTGCGGTTGCTAAACGTGTCCGCCAAAGTTCCGGAGTCCTGCCCCATTGACGGTGTACCAAGGTTTGTCACTTAGACCTCCAGCAGCCGGGTGGCGTTCTGACGGTTCAAAGCGGCAGCAATCAGGCCAGCGAACAGTGCGTGCGGCCGGGTGGGGCGCGAGCTCAGTTCCGGGTGTGCCTGAGTGGAGACGTAGTACGGGTGAACGTCGGCTGGCAGCTCCACAAATTCAACAAGCTTGCCATCGGGTGAGGTTCCGGAGAACACCAACCCGGCAGCAGCGATCTGCTCCCGGTACTTGTTGTTGACTTCGTAGCGGTGACGGTGACGTTCGGAGACGTCAGTGGTTCCGTACGTTGTTGCAACAACGGAGCCTTCCGTGAGCACGGCCGGGTAGAGACCCAGACGCATGGTGCCGCCAAGATCGCCCTTGCCGGCCACAATGTCCTGCTGCTCTTCCATGGTGGCAATGACGGGGTAGGTGGGGTTGTCATCAAACTCCGAGGAGGATGCGCCTTCCAGACCAACCACGTTACGGGCATACTCGATGACCATGCTCTGCAGACCAAGGCACAGTCCTAGCGTGGGGATCTGGTTTTCGCGGGCAAACTTCAAGGCGCCCAGCTTGCCTTCAAGCCCACGGATACCGAAGCCACCGGGAACGCAGATAGCGTCAACGTCAGCCAAGGCCTTCTTGGCGCCAGCTTCCGTAGCGCATTCATCCGACGGGACCCAGCGGATCTTCACGCGTGCAGCGTTGGCGAAACCGCCGGCGCGCAGCGCTTCGGTCACGGAGAGGTAAGCATCCGGCAGATCGATGTACTTACCAACCAAGGCGACTTCAACGTGGTGAGCCGGGTTGTGAACAACCTCAAGGAGCTTGTCCCACTTGGTCCAGTCAACATCCTTGAAGGACAGGCCCAAGGCCCGCACAATGTAGGAATCCAGGCCCTGCGCGTGGAGGGTCTTGGGAATGTCGTAGATGCTGGGCGCATCGGGGCAACCGATGACTGCTTCAACGTCAACGTCGCAGGCACGGCCAATTTTGACGTGCATGGCCTCGGGCAATACCCGGTCCGAGCGAAGAATCAGAGCGTCGGGCTGAATACCCAAGGAGCGCAGTGCGGCCACTGAGTGCTGCGTGGGCTTGGTCTTGAGTTCGTGAGACGGGCCAATATAGGGAACCAGAGAAACGTGTGCGAAGAACACATTGTTGCGGCCCACGTCCTGGCGCACCTGGCGTGCGGATTCCATGAACGGCTGGGACTCGATGTCGCCTACCGTGCCACCAATTTCGGTGATGATGACATCGGGAGGGTTGGAACCCTCAGCAGGCAAACGCATGCGGCGCTTGATTTCATCGGTGATGTGCGGGATGACCTGGACGGTATCGCCCAAGTACTCGCCGCGGCGTTCCTTCGCGATGACGGTGGAGTAGACCTGGCCAGTTGTCACATTGGCAGATCCCTCCAAGTTTTCATCGAGGAAGCGTTCGTAATGGCCAATGTCCAGGTCGGTTTCGGCGCCATCGTCCGTGACGAAGACTTCACCGTGCTGGAAGGGATTCATTGTGCCTGGATCCACGTTGAGATAGGGATCGAGTTTCTGCATTGTGACCGACAGGCCACGTGCACGCAGCAGATGGCCGAGGCTTGAAGCCGTCAGCCCTTTGCCGAGCGAGGACGCGACTCCGCCAGTGACGAAGATGTGTTTGGTCGTCTTGGACTGACCACTGAACCGGGAATTTGATCGTTGCACCACGGAATTCGAGCCTATCATCTAATGAGCCAATATGCGTTCGCGAACGGCATGCAATTTCTGCACTGCCACCCCTTGTTTCTACCCTGTTGAGCGTGCGCCCTGAGCCAAAAGTTCCTTGGCGTGGGCCTGTGCAGTGGCTGAATCCTCCTGCCCGGCAAGCATTCGCGCCAATTCCACCACCCGTTCCTCGTAGTTCAAAAGCCGGACATTGCTGGTGGTTATTCCTGTTGAGTTTTTGCTCACAGAACTCTTGGTGACCAGAATATGTTGGTCGGCAAACGCGGCTACTTGAGGCAAGTGCGTCACCACAAGCACCTGCACGTGTTCGGCCAACATGGCGAGCCTGCGGCCAATTTCCACAGCAGCCTTGCCGCCCACCCCGGAGTCCACTTCGTCAAAGACAAAAGTGGGCACGGGATCCACGGCTGCCAGCACTACTTCCAGCGCCAGCATCACACGGGAAAGCTCACCGCCGGAGGCTCCCTTGCCCAAAGGACGTGGGAGAGCGCCGGCGTGGGGGCCAGCAGGAAGGAAATGTCATCCTCACCGTGGATGGTGCGTTCGGTCGCGGTGATCTCAATGACCAGCCGGGCATCAGGCATGGCAAGGGCTTTCAGCTCGGCACTGACGGCCTTGGCAAGCTTCTCGGCAGCCTTGCGCCGCAACACGGTGACTTCGCCAGCCAGGGTGCCCAGCTCGGCTAGGGCAGCTACTTCTTCGGCTTCGAGAGATTCGATCCGGCCACTGTCATCACTGAGCTCACTCAAGCGCACCCGTGCAGTATCCGCCCAGATGATCACTTCATCGATGCTTGGAGCATATTTACGGACCAGGACAGCAAGTTCACCACGACGGTCCTCTACCTCGGCCAAGCGGCCCGGCCCCTCGGAGTCAAGGGACGTGGCATAGCTGGCCAGGTCTCTAGCAATATCGGCCAGCAAATAACCCACCTCGGAAAGGCGCTTAGTGGTTTGAGCTAATTCTTCATCAGCCTCCGCGACCGCTTCCACCAACCGCTTGGCGTTATCCACCAGTGTTGCCGCGTCCAAGCCGTCACCGTAATCGGCAGCACTGAGGGCCTCATGCGCACTCAGCGTAGCTTTTCGTAGTTCCTCCACATTGCCCAGCTTGACGGCCTGGGCCTTAAGAAGTTCATCCTCAGCATCCAGGGGTGCCACAGCGTCAATCTCTGCCAATGCGGTAGTCAACGATTCGGCTTCACGCAGGCGTTCCCGGCTGGCTGAGCGCAACTCCTGCAGTTCACTCTGGATGGCCCGCCAGCGTTCAAAAACACTCCGGTAGCTGCGCATTTTGGCGGCGAAACCCTTGTTGGCCTCGGCCGCAAACTTATCCAGCGCCACGCGCTGAGCGGACGGGTTTTTCAAGCGAATCTGGTCCGATTGTCCATGCACAGCGACGAGGGAATCACCGATCTCGTTGAGCACGCCGATGGGTGCGCTGCGACCCCCAACATGCGCGCGGCTGCGTCCATCTGCATTGACTGTGCGGGCCAGAATCAGCTGTGCACCGCCATCGAACTCATCAATTTCGGCACCGGCTTCCAGTGCCCGCAACAGTACCGGGTGCCCTGCCGGAAGGGTGACTGTGGCCTCTGCGGAGGCTGTTTTGGCGCCATTGCGCACAGCACCGGCATCTGCCCTGTTTCCCAGAAGGAGTCCGACGGCGGTTACGACCATGGTCTTTCCGGCACCGGTTTCACCGCTGACAACGCTCAGGCCAGGGCCCAGCGGAAGGGTGGATTCGGAGATGACGCCGAGGTCGCGGATGCGAATTTCTTCAATCATGGGCGGTCCTGATCATAGAATCCGGTGGTCCCCGAATAGCTGGTTTCATGGGGCGGGAGCATCAGGTCCGGAACCTGTGGAACGTGGCCCGCGGGTGGACCTTCCAGAGGAAACTTGGGCTTGGGCGTTTTGATGATGGGCAGCTGCGAAGTGGGTGCTGGCGACTCATCCAACGTGGGCCCACGCCAGCCTTGAACGGGCAGTTCAAACTTACGCACCAAGCGTTCGGAGAACGTGGACTGCTGGGTCCGAGCCAGCTTCACCGGCTTGGGTGAACGGGTGACCTCGATGCGGGCCCCTGGTAGTAGGTCCACGGTGCGGCGGCCGTCACACCAGATGACACCATAGGCACCATTGCGGCTCAACACTTCCACCGCCAGCATGGATGTGGGGGCAACCACCAAGGGTTTGGCGAACAATGCGTGGGCGCTGATGGGCACCATCAACAGGGCTTCCACGCCGGGCCACACCACGGGGCCACCGGCGGAAAAGGCATAAGCCGTAGAACCTGTGGGGGTGGCCATGACCACGCCGTCGCAGCCGTAGGACGTCAGGGGCCGGCCGTCCACTTCGGTAACAACTTCAATCATGCGTTCTCGGTTGCCTTTTCCAGGGCAACCTCATTCAGCGCCCAGGTGTGGGCAACCACTTTGCCGGCAACCTTAACAATCACGTCCAGGCACATGCGTTCCTCGACAGAATAGCGGCGTTGGACCACTGCTGAGACGGTTTGGATGAGCTCTTCGCGCTCGCTCTCAGCGAGGAATCCCACATGGCCCAAGTTAACCCCGAGCAGAGGAACATCGTAATCACGGACCAGCTCGGCTGCCCGCAGAATGGTCCCGTCGCCGCCCAGAACCATGACCAGTTCAATGTCTGCCAACGTGACGTCCCGGTCAAGGATCTCCATGTTGACGCTAGAAACACCCAAGTACCCTGTCATATCGGCCAGTTCGTCGGCGTACATGACGGGAACAATACTGTTTGCATGAAGTTCCACGCACGCCTCGAGGGCTGCCAGCATCGACTCTTCACGGCCAGTATGGGCCAGAATCAAGACGCGCCGTGTCATGTGCTGTTTCCTCATCACGTTGTAGCAGGAGAACTTATTACTGGACTACTTGCTGCCAGCCCCGTGAGCAGCGGGCCACAGTTGGGCCAGCAGCGTCTGAACTGCCAGCTCTTGTTCTTCGATCTTAGGCGCAGGCCCTGACACTTCACGGCTAGCCAGGAGAAAATACTCAACATTTCCCTCTTGGCCGGGCAGGGAACTGGTGCCAATGCCGTGCAGACGCAGTCCGTTCGCGACGGCGGACTGGGCAACCAGGGCGACTGCCCGGCGTCGTTCATTCTCACTGCTGACAACACCCGTGCGGGCCAGGCGGTCCTTGCCCACCTCAAACTGGGGTTTGACCATGAGCAGCAGCTCACCGCCCTCCTTGGTGGCCAAGGTCAAGGGGCCCATGACCTTCGTCAGGGAGATGAAGGACAGGTCACAAACTGTGAGGTCTGCTGCACCACCCATGTCCTCGGGGTGCATGTAGCGAATGTTGAGGCCCTCGTAGACTTCCACACGAGGATCGTTGCGCAGGGACTCAACTAGCTGTCCGTGCCCCACATCCACGGCGGCGACCTTGGCCGCACCGTTGCGCAGCAAAACGTCAGTGAAGCCACCTGTTGAGGCGCCTGCGTCAAAGCAGCGCTTGCCTGCAATGCTGACCTGCGGGAAATGCGCCAGGGCACCAGCCAGTTTGTGGCCGGCGCGGGAGACGTAGTCCTCTTCTGTCCCGGGGCCAGTTCCAGCAGCATCAGCTCCGTGACAGGGTGTGCGGCCTTGGCTGAGGTGATGCCATCAACGCTGACCCGGCCAGCCTTGATGAACGTGGCGGCCATGGTCCGTGACTGGGCTAGGCCGCGGTTGACCAGTTCTTGGTCCAATCGGGTCATGGGGATACTCCTTTGAGTGCGGCGGAGGGGTCGGCGTTAAGTTCGCTTTCCAGCCCCACTAAGACGGTGGCGTACAGCTCTTTGTGGTCCCCACCGGGAGCTGGCCAGCCTGAGCGGCCAGCTCCACCAGCGAGTCAACACCGGGATCGCCGGTGGGCTGGGACGCTGCGATTATTGCTTCGTTCATGGGAGGGTGCTGTGCCAGGTGATGACTGGCGTGGTTGCCGCATCCGCCTGGGGCACTGCTGCCCACCACGCGGCACACGCGGCCCGCCACGCATCTGGATCGTCGGTGGTGCCTGCAATGTGAACGGTGTCCACGGACTCGCCGTCACTTCCACGCGTTACGGTCGCGGCAGCGGCACCACAGGTGACTGTTGCGCCGTCGAACTCAATGTCCGGGTAGGCGCTGTACAGCTCCTTCAGCGTAGGGATGATGAACGTGGGCCGCTCGGCTGTGCAAGCGCGCAGCGCCGTTTCGCCCGAATCCACACCCGTCAGGACTAGGGCCGTGGCCATTCCTGCGTTGTTGCCGCCCAGAATGTCGGTGTCCAGTCGGTCGCCCACCACCAAGGGCGCCTTGGCACCCAAACGATTGGCGGCTGTATGGAACAGGGGCGCTTCAGGCTTGCCAGCAACCATCGGATCAAATCCGACGGCGGCGCGCACCGCTGCGACCAAGGTCCCGTTTCCGGGAGCGATCCCCCTGTCGCGGGGAATGGTCATGTCAGTGTTTGTGGCAATCCAGGCCGCACCGCCCTTGATCGCGAAAGTCGCTTCAGCGAGATCCACCCAGCCAAGAGCAGGGTCAAAACCTTGGATCACCACGTCCGGGGCGTCCTGGGCACTGGCAACAACCTTCATGCCAAGGTCCAGTACTTCCTGCGCGAGCGCTGCACTGCCGGTGACAAGCACCTTGGAGCCTGCAGGAAACTTCGTGGCCAAGAGGGCAGCGCCCGCCTGGGCGGAACTGACCACTTGGCCATCGTCGGCAGGAGCGCCCAAGTCGCGTAAATGTGCAGCGACCTGCGCTGGCGTACGCGATGCGTTATTCGTCACGTACGCCAGCTTGACGTTCTTCTCGGCAAGGCCGTTCAGAGCGTCAATAGCACCGGGGATAGCGGCTGGACCGGCGTATACGACGCCGTCCAGATCCGCCAGCACCGCATCAAATGCAGTCAGCAAGATATCAGCTGTCACTGCTGCGCTCGTCGGAATCCTCGCCTTCAGCGGCGTTCAATTCATCTGACTCCACGCTGTCAGCGTCTGATTCAGCATCATCCGATTCGAAGTAGGAAGACTGAGCGTCATCCACGTTCGGCTCGTCCCGCTGCTCAACGTCGGCATCATCGGCGGTGAGCTCAGCGCTCTCCAACTTGGCGGCGTCGTCCATGACCGGCGCGGTGGCCGGTTCCATGACGTCAGCAACGCGGACACGGGCACGAGGGGAATCCAAGGGGATCTCCTCATCGTCGCCGAGGTCCATGATGATCTGGTCGAAACCTTCATCGACACCCAGGGCCTCCTCGGCAACGAGTGCCTGGCGCTCCCACGTCTTGGCCTCGTCCTTACGGCCAGCGGCGCGCAGCACCATGCCATAGGCACGGAACAGACGGGGGCTGTAGGAGAAGGCGCGGTTCATATCCAGCTGCGGGATTTCAAGAGCGGACAGAGCCGCGTCCATCTCGCCGAGGTCTCCACGAGCACCAGATTCAACAATGGCCAGTTCCACCTTGCCGGCGGTGTCCAAAGTTTCAGCATCCTCTGACTTGATCAAGTCAATGGCACGGTCGGGGCGACCCAAGCCGCGTTCGCAGTCCGCCATGAGGGGCAGGTGAGTGTTGGAGCCACTGATGCGACGGTAGGTGCGCAGTTCGCGCAGCGCCTCGCCGTACTTGCCAGCTGCATACGCAGTCATGGCAACGGCTTCACGGACACAGGCCAGACGGCCACCGCGACGGCTTGCAGCAAGAGCGTGCTCGAAGGCCAGCTCCGGCTCGATGTCGATCAAACGGCCAGCCATGACCAAGTGCTTGGAAACCCATTCGTTGTTGCGTGAATCCAAGATGCGCAGCTGGGCGCGAGTTACCTTGTCCAGCTCTTCACCGGTGACATCGGGATCGATGTGAGGTGAACGGTCGCGGTCCGGGCGGTTGGAGCTGCGCAGGTCACCTGCGTTGTGCTCAGGCGCAACACGGGGTCCACGGTTTTCGCGATCGCCAAATGACGGGCGGTCATTGCTACGTGCCGGACGGTCACCGTATGAGGGGCGGTCGCCACTGGGGCGTCCACCCTGAGCACCGCGGTTATCGCGGTCACCGAAAGAGGGGCGGTCGTTGCTACGAGCGGGGCGGTCACCGTAAGGACGGTCTCCACCTGAACGAGCCGGGCGGTCGTCGCGGTTGCCGTATGAGGGGCGCGAATCACGGTCACCGTATGAGGGGCGGTCGCCGCTGGGGCGTCCACCCTGGCCACCGCGGTTATCGCGGTCACCGAAAGAGGGGCGGTCGTTGCTACGAGCGGGGCGGTCACCGTAAGGACGGTCTCCACCTGAACGAGCCGGGCGGTCGTCGCGGTTGCCGTATGAGGGGCGCGAATCACGGTCACCGTATGAGGGGCGGTCGCCGCTGGGGCGTCCACCCTGGCCACCGCGGTTATCGCGGTCACCGAAAGAGGGGCGGTCGTTGCTACGAGCGGGGCGGTCACCGTAAGGACGGTCTCCACCTGAACGAGCCGGGCGGTCGTCGCGGTTGCCGTATGAGGGGCGCGAATCACGGTCACCGTATGACGGGCGATCGCCACTGGGGCGTCCACCCTGGCCGCCGCGGTTATCGCGGTCACCGAAAGAGGGGCGGTCGTTGCTACGAGCGGGGCGGTCACCGTAAGGACGGTCTCCACCTGAACGAGCCGGGCGGTCACCGTATGACGGGCGATCGCCGCTGGGGCGCCCACCCTGGCCGCCGCGGTTATCGCGGTCACCGAAAGAGGGGCGATCGTTGCTACGAGCGGGGCGGTCACCGTAAGGACGGTCTCCACCTGAACGAGCCGGGCGGTCACCGTATGACGGGCGATCGCCACTGGGGCGTCCACCCTGAGCACCGCGGTCACCGTAAGAGGGGCGATCGTTGCTACGAGCCGGGCGGTCACCGTAAGGACGGTCTCCACCTGAACGAGCCGGGCGGTCGTCGCGGTTGCCGTATGAGGGGCGCGAATCACGGTCACCGTATGACGGGCGATCGCCACTGGGGCGTCCACCCTGGCCACCGCGGTTATCGCGGTCACCGAAAGGCTTGCGGTCTTCGCGACGTCCGTTGACCATGGGACGGTCGGCGCTACGGTTGTCACGGTCGCCGTATGAGGGGCGGTCGTTGCTGCGTGAGGGACGGTCACCATATGAGGGACGGTCGCCACCTGAACGTGCGGGACGGTCACCCTGGCCACCGCGGTTATCGCGATCGCCGGCGGGACGGCCGTTGTTGCCACCACGCTCGTTGTACGGGCGCGCCGGTTGGCGGTCGTTAGTCGGGGGGCGATCAGAGTAGGGCCGATTGCCTGCACCCTTGTTGTCGCTTCCGCGAGAATTGTCCTCGCGCTTACCTTCGTACTGCTCAGCCATGCCGACTCCTAAACCTTCGAGCGCACTAACTGGCACAGTAACAGCCGCTCTTCACTATTGATATTCTACGAAAAATCCTTGGACCCCTTGGTCCATCCTCTAGTCTAGTCGAGATGAACGGCTCCACCCATGAATCTGGCGTATCTGGACAAGATGAGTGACCAATCACAAGTAAAGGCGTTCTCTGAGTCACTTTGCTGATCGAGAACTTGCTCCCAGCTGATCGTTACGCGCGTCATGCTTTCGTTCGCGGTTTCAAACTTTACGTCTACGTCATTGGAACCTAAATTTTCGTCACCAAGAGTCCAATGGAATCTAATAAGTCCCGGCGAATCCCACTCTTGAATCTCCGCCCAAATCACTTCATCGCCATCCTCCGACTCTTCCACCAAATGGTCCCGCAAGATGGCGACGTGGCTACCCTCCCCAAACACACTCTGTTCCGCAACAGGCCACCAAAGATGGACGGAATCAGAGAAGCCGTCGAACGCCTGATCAACCGGAACATCAATAATGACTGACTGCTCACACGGATCGGCCTCACGTGGCGAAACGTAGTCCGGCTCAGGGGTGTGGGAAAAAAGATTATGCATCAGGCAACCTTACTCTTCAAGTAAGGCAATGGCCTGCCCCACCGCCTTATGGAGATCCTTAAGCCCGTGCAGGTCCAAGGGAATCACGGCCGAGGGTTCATCCACGTCTTTGGCGACGCGCCAAAGTTCGATCGCCATGTCGACCGGATCGCCATCTTCTTGCCCGTCCATCACAAACAAGTTGATGAGATGAGCAACTGGCGGCGTAAACCTGGCCAACAAGGCCCGTTGCTCAGCAAACTCCGGGTCCAAGGAAACAACCACATCCTTCGCCACGTAGTCCCTGTGGTCATAGAGGCGCATGCGCATGGTGCACTCGTGCCAATTCTGGGACAGAGTCTCTTCACACCACGGTTTGCACTCAAACGCTTCTTCCAAAGCAAGCACTGCCTTCCTCCTCACCGATATCCTGACTGACACTTGAAGGCTAACCCAAGGGTCTGACATGAGAACTGACAGGCACTCCCCCAAACGCCTTTTATGGACGACGCCGGCTGCATGCATGGGCAGCTGATCCTGAGTTGCGCTGGCGAGCCTGGATGCACCCGGTGTAGTTCTGGTTGTTAAATAAGTGTGGCCACCCGGGGTGGGGTGGCCGTGTTTGTTCGGGGTGTTAAATGTGGGGAGGCCCCACACCAGTGTTGGTGTGGGGCCTCGACCCTTTTTTTACGTGTTGTCCGGCGGTGTCCTACTCTCCCACATCCTCACGAATGCAGTACCATCGGCGCTGTGGGTCTTAGCTTCCGGGTTCGGAATGGGACCGGGCGTTTCCCCCACGCTATGACCACCGTAACTCGTTCCCCAGTTCCAGTTTCCTGGTTGGGTGGCTTGTTGGGTGTTCTTGTTATGGAACAACAGTATTTTATTATACAGGCTCTTCGTGTTTCTCTTTTCACCAGGAACTGGTGGGTAGAGTCACAGTAAAGGAACCTGTTTTTTTTGGTTTCAACTTAACAAATCCTTGATGGGTTTGTTGGTTGGGAACCACATAGTGAACGCGAGCATACTCATGTCATATAAGAGTGTGTGTGGTGTAAGTTATCGGCCTATTAGTACCGGTCAGCTTCACGAGTCTTTAGTCCTCGCTTCCACATCCGGCCTATCAACCCAGTGGTCTGCTGGGGGCCTCTCACACGTTTAGGTGTATGGAAATCTCATCTTGAAGCGGGCTTCCCGCTTAGATGCTTTCAGCGGTTATCCCATCCGAACGTAGCTAATCAGCGATGCACTTGGCAGTACAACTGACACACCAGAGGTTCGTCCGTCCCGGTCCTCTCGTACTAAGGACAGACCTTCTCAAATTTCCTGCGCGCGCAGCGGATAGGGACCGAACTGTCTCACGACGTTCTAAACCCAGCTCGCGTACCGCTTTAATGGGCGAACAGCCCAACCCTTGGGACCTACTCCAGCCCCAGGATGCGACGAGCCGACATCGAGGTGCCAAACCATGCCGTCGATATGGACTCTTGGGCAAGATCAGCCTGTTATCCCCGAGGTACCTTTTATCCGTTGAGCGACGGCCATTCCACAATGTGCCGCCGGATCACTAGTCCCGACTTTCGTCCCTGCTCGAGGTGTCCCTCTCACAGTCAAGCTCCCTTGTGCACTTACACTCGAAACCTGATTGCCAACCAGGCTGAGGGAACCTTTGGGCGCCTCCGTTACTTTTTAGGAGGCAACCGCCCCAGTTAAACTACCCATCAGGCACTGTCCCTGACCCGGATTACGGGCCGAAGTTAGATGTCCAAAGTGACCAGAGTGGTATTTCAACGATGACTCCACAACAACTAGCGTTGTCGCTTCACAGTCTCCCACCTATCCTACACAAGCCACTCCGAACACCAATACCAAACTATAGTAAAGGTCTCGGGGTCTTTCCGTCCTGCTGCGCGTAACGAGCATCTTTACTCGTACTGCAATTTCGCCGAGTTTATGGTTGAGACAGCGGGGAAGTCGTTACTCCATTCGTGCAGGTCGGAACTTACCCGACAAGGAATTTCGCTACCTTAGGATGGTTATAGTTACCACCGCCGTTTACTGGGGCTTAAATTCTCAGCTTCGCTCAACAAGTTGAGCTAACCGGTCCTCTTAACCTTCCAGCACCGGGCAGGAGTCAGTCCATATACATCGTCTTGCGACTTCGCATGGACCTGTGTTTTTAGTAAACAGTCGCTTCCCCCTGGTCTCTGCGGCCCACACACGCTCACGGACAGCTAGTGTCCTTCACATGGCAGGCCCCCCTTCTCCCGAAGTTACGGGGGCATTTTGCCGAGTTCCTTAACCATAATTCTCTCGATCGCCTTAGTATTCTCTACCTGATCACCTGTGTCGGTTTGGGGTACGGGCGGTTTGAACCTCACGTCGATGCTTTTCTAGGCAGCATAGGATCACCGAATTCCCCCATGCGGGGGTCCCATCAGATCTCAGAATCGTCATTGAAGACAACACAACGGATTTGCCTATCGTGTTTCCTACGTCCTTAGACCGGGACTACCATCGCCCGGCTCGGCTACCTTCCTGCGTCACACCTGTTAATACGTTTACATCCCCAACTCAGGTCCCACGCTCCCCACACACCCTGGTCCCGAAGGACACTCAATGGTGGTTTGGGTGGTTAGTATTATTGGTTCAATAGGGGCGGTTCTTCACCGGTACGGGAATATCAACCCGTTGTCCATCGACTACGCCTGTCGGCCTCGCCTTAGGTCCCGACTTACCCAGGGCAGATTAGCTTGACCCTGGAACCCTTGATCATTCGGCGGACGGGTTTCTCACCCGTCTTTCGCTACTCATGCCTGCATTCTCACTCGTGTAGGCTCCACCGCTAGTTCACACTGCGACTTCAATGCCTACACGACGCTCCCCTACCACTCCAAACCCCTGAACCAAAGGACGAACCTACTGGCTAGGGCAATGTTTGAAATCCACAACTTCGGCGGTGTACTTGAGCCCCGCTACATTGTCGGCGCGGAATCACTTGACCAGTGAGCTATTACGCACTCTTTTAAGGATGGCTGCTTCTAAGCCAACCTCCTGGTTGTCTAAGCAATCCCACATCCTTTCCCACTTAGCACACGCTTAGGGGCCTTAGTTGGTGGTCTGGGCTGTTTCCCTCTCGACTATGAAGCTTATCCCCCACAGTCTCACTGCTACGCTCTGACTTACCGGCATTCGGAGTTTGGCTGACGTCAGTAACCTTGTAGGGCCCATTAGCCATCCAGTAGCTCTACCTCCAGTAAGAAACACGCAACGCTGCACCTAAATGCATTTCGGGGAGAACCAGCTATCACGAAGTTTGATTGGCCTTTCACCCCTACCCACAGCTCATCCCCTCCATTTTCAACTGAAGTGGGTTCGGTCCTCCACGCGCTCTTACACGCGCTTCAACCTGGCCATGGGTAGATCACTTCGCTTCGGGTCTAGATCACGCCACTAAACTCGCCCTATTCAGACTCGCTTTCGCTACGGCTTCCCCACACGGGTTAACCTCGCGACGTAACACTAACTCGCAGGCTCATTCTTCAAAAGGCACGCCATCACAAGAACAACTACACCCAAAGGTGCACGCTTGCTCTGACGGATTGTAAGCACACGGTTTCAGGTACTATTTCACTCCCCTCCCGGGGTACTTTTCACCTTTCCCTCACGGTACTTGTCCGCTATCGGTCATTAGGTAGTATTTAGGCTTATCAGGTGGTCCTGACAGATTCACACGGGATTTCTCGGGCCCCGTGCTACTTGGGATACTTTCCAGGGAGTGCACTGCATTTCAGTTACGGGACTCTCACCCTCTACGGTCGGCCATTCAAAACCGTTCACCTATACATGCACCATTCCCCTCACTGATCCGGCAGAATCAGAACGGTAAGTCCCACAACCCCGCACCATGCAACGCCCGCCGGCTATCACACATGACACGGTTTAGCCTGATCCGCGTTCGCTCGCCACTACTAACGGAATCACTATTGTTTTCTCTTCCTGTGGGTACTGAGATGTTTCACTTCCCCACGTTCCCTCCACACACCCTATATATTCAGGTGCAGGTCACCACCTCGACTTACACCGGGTAGCGGGGTTCCCCCATTCGGACACCCTCGGATCAAAGTTTGGTTATCAACTCCCCGAGGCTTATCGCAGATTCCTACGTCCTTCTTCGGCTCCTAATGCCAAGGCATTCACCGTGTGCCCTTAAAAACTTGACCACACACAAGCGGGTCAAACACAACACAACACCCCACAAAGAGGCCCTGCATCATGATTTATGTATCTTGATTATCGAGAGAACCATGAAAACATCAACCACACCACAAAAGGATGCAGCATCAGATCCAGGTTCATTCATTTTCTCAAAGAAATTGCTTTCTTATAAAAGATGCTCGCGTTCACTATGTAGTTCTCAAACAACAACCCCACCACACACATCCCCACCAACAAACACCAAAGTGTCTTTCGTCAGTAAGTCCGTCATGTGCAGGAAACCAGGCACAACACAACTCCAACCCGAAGGAAGGAACGTTGTTGTTCCAGGACCCAACAGTGTGCCAAACACCACCCACCACAACACAACAATCCTTGATGAACTTTTCCTCCCACCCCCAAAGGGACGGTGTACTCGATTCAGATCGCCATGTACCAGCAGGCACCTATTTTATTGATATTCCACCCTTGAGCAACTCACCCAGAAACATGCGTTCTGGCAATGAGTCTTTACTCCTCACACCACCAATACGTCTCCATGCGGAGCCGATCGCGGCGTTTGGTGCTCCTTAGAAAGGAGGTGATCCAGCCGCACCTTCCGGTACGGCTACCTTGTTACGACTTAGTCCCAATCGCCAGTCCCACCTTCGACAGCTCCCTCCCCACAAGGGGGTTAGGCCACCGGCTTCGGGTGTTACCAACTTTCGTGACTTGACGGGCGGTGTGTACAAGGCCCGGGAACGTATTCACCGCAGCGTTGCTGATCTGCGATTACTAGCGACTCCGACTTCATGGGGTCGAGTTGCAGACCCCAATCCGAACTGAGACCGGCTTTTTGGGATTAGCTCCACCTCACAGTATCGCAACCCATTGTACCGGCCATTGTAGCATGCGTGAAGCCCAAGACATAAGGGGCATGATGATTTGACGTCGTCCTCACCTTCCTCCGAGTTGACCCCGGCAGTCTCCTATGAGTCCCCACCATTACGTGCTGGCAACATAGAACGAGGGTTGCGCTCGTTGCGGGACTTAACCCAACATCTCACGACACGAGCTGACGACAACCATGCACCACCTGTAAACCGACCGCAAGCGGGGCACCTGTTTCCAGGTATTTCCAGTTCATGTCAAGCCTTGGTAAGGTTCTTCGCGTTGCATCGAATTAATCCGCATGCTCCGCCGCTTGTGCGGGCCCCCGTCAATTCCTTTGAGTTTTAGCCTTGCGGCCGTACTCCCCAGGCGGGGCACTTAATGCGTTAGCTACGGCGCGGAAAACGTGGAATGTCCCCCACACCTAGTGCCCAACGTTTACGGCATGGACTACCAGGGTATCTAATCCTGTTCGCTCCCCATGCTTTCGCTCCTCAGCGTCAGTTAATGCCCAGAGACCTGCCTTCGCCATCGGTGTTCCTCCTGATATCTGCGCATTTCACCGCTACACCAGGAATTCCAGTCTCCCCTACATCACTCTAGTCTGCCCGTACCCACCGCAGATCCGGAGTTGAGCCCCGGACTTTCACGGCAGACGCGACAAACCGCCTACGAGCTCTTTACGCCCAATAATTCCGGATAACGCTTGCGCCCTACGTATTACCGCGGCTGCTGGCACGTAGTTAGCCGGCGCTTCTTCTGCAAGTACCCTCAACCACACAACGTGTGGCCTTGTTCCCTACTGAAAGAGGTTTACAACCCGAAGGCCGTCATCCCTCACGCGGCGTCGCTGCATCAGGCTTTCGCCCATTGTGCAATATTCCCCACTGCTGCCTCCCGTAGGAGTCTGGGCCGTGTCTCAGTCCCAGTGTGGCCGGTCACCCTCTCAGGCCGGCTACCCGTCGTCGCCTTGGTGAGCCATTACCTCACCAACAAGCTGATAGGCCGCGAGTCCATCCAAAACCAATAAATCTTTCAACTAAACCCCATGCGAGGTAAAGTCAATATCCAGTATTAGACCCCGTTTCCAAGGCTTATCCCAGAGTTAAGGGCAGGTTACTCACGTGTTACTCACCCGTTCGCCACTAATCCCCCGCAAGCGGGTTCATCGTTCGACTTGCATGTGTTAAGCACGCCGCCAGCGTTCATCCTGAGCCAGGATCAAACTCTCCGTTAATAACTAAACAGACACACACAATCACACCGGAAAAAGGTAATGAAAGCATGCACTAAATTCGAAACCAGCTAAACGATCATGCATCACCACAGGGGCGGCAACACACAACCAAATAACCAATTCAATATAAATAAATTGGTATCAATAAAACTTGGCACACTATTGAGTTCTCAAACAACAACTGCATTCGAGTACTTACTAATCAATATTTCATCATTAGTTTTCATCGTTGCGATATCCATACTCTATTTCATTTGTATTCATTTTGTCCACTCCGCACCATGTGCGGCTGGTCACTCCATGAATTACTCGAATCAATATTTCCATTTGAATATTCCAACTCAGAGAGCCAATGATATTCAAATTCAGATTTATCAGATTAGGTTGACTGCAAATTGGGAGTCGGTGCTTCTTTCGAAGCGGCTCAACCTTGTGCAAGCAACAGATAGAACAATACACAGAAGCCCGCCCCCACGCAAATCGGGGGCGGGCTTCTAGGGAAACTCTCAGGTGGGGCCGGCAAGCGTGAGTCAGACGGCCAGTTCCACCATGGCCAAGGTCCGCTTGCCGCGGCGCACCAGCAAGTACTTGCCATGCAATGCCTCGGACGCCCCGAGAACAGCGTCAAGGTCGGTGACCTTGGTGTTGTTCACGTAGGCGCCACCCTCCCCCACTGTTCGGCGGGCTTCCGAATTGGTCTTGGACAGTCCCGAGGCGACCAACAATTCAACAATGCTCACCCCGGCCGCAGGAGCTGAGGCATGCGGCAATTCGCGTGTTGCCGATTCCAGTGTTGCACTGTCCAGATCGGACAACTCGCCCTGGCCGAACAGGGCAGCCGATGCCGCAATGACCTTCAGCGTGGCGTCCACACCGTGCACCAGTGAGGTCACTTGGAAGGCGAGTGTTCGCTGGCCTTCGCGGGCTTGGGGCTTTTGCGCAACGGCAGCCGCAACTGCAGCAATCTCTTCGCGGGAGAGGAAGGTGAACACCTTCAGGCGGTCCGCTACATCGGCATCTGCCGTGTTGAGCCAGAACTGGTACATGTCGAACGGGCTGCACATGGCGGCGTCGAGCCAGATGGCATTGCCTTCACTCTTGCCAAACTTGGTGCCATCAGAGTTGGTGATTAGCGGCGTGCCCAGTGCGTGCACGGAGGCGCCTTCAACCTTGCGGATCAGATCGGTGCCGCTGGTCAGGTTGCCCCACTGGTCGGAGCCACCCTGTTGCAAGACACAGCCGTACTGGCGGAACAGTTCCAGGTAGTCCATGCCCTGCAAGATCTGGTAGCTGAATTCGGCGTAGCTGATGCCCTCGTCGGAATTCAAGCGGGAAGCAACAATGTCCTTCTTGATCATGGTGCCGACCCGGAAGTACTTGCCAATGTCACGCAGGAAATCGATGGCGCTCATGGGCGCGGTCCAGTCGAGATTGTTGACCATGCGGGCGGCGTTCTCACCCTCGAAAGACAGGAAGCGCTGCACCTGGCCCTGCAGGTAGCCAACCCATTCGGTAACTGTCTCTTTGGAGTTCATGGTGCGCTCAGCCGTGGGACGCGGGTCCCCCACCAAGCCGGTGGAACCGCCCACAAGACCCAGTGGCTTATGGCCGGCGATCTGCATGCGACGCATGGTCAACAGCTGGACCAAGTTGCCCAAGTGGAGGCTGGGTGCGGTCGGGTCAAAGCCGCAATAGTACGTGATCGGTTCGCCGGCGAGCAGTTCCTCAAGGGCTGCTTCATCGGTGGAGACCTGGACCAGGCCTCGCCACTTGAGCTCCTGCCAAACATTGGCGAAGCTGGAATCGTTCTCAGGGGCGCGGAGTTCAGTTTGCAAAGACACACCACAAAATTACCAGCACCACGGCATTTCTTAGCCATTGCGCCGTTGACGAACTTGTCGCTGTAGCCACCGCAGTGACGGCTACAGCGACAAGGACAAGCGAGAAGTCCAGGAGTCTGCTACTTTTCGATCCCAGCCGGAAGCGGTGCCGAGGTGATCAGACGCAGCCGCTGGGTGGGGCGGGTCATGGCCACGTACAGGTCACCAACGCGCCCATGGGCACCTGCTAGCAATGCTGCCGGTTCAACGATGATGACGCCATCGAATTCCAGCCCCTTGGCCTCGTGCGGGTCAATCACCACAATGTCCTGATCCAACGATCCGGCTCCATGGCCGATCCGTGAACCATAGACGGCACGCAGTGCTGCCGTGGTTTCGGCCACCATAGACGGAGGGGCAATAACAGCTACCAGTCCCCCGCCCACAGCGGCAGTCTCCTCCGGCATGACCGCGACTACCTGAGCAACCACCTCGGCAGCGGCAACCCGATCAACAAGGGGTTCCCATTCGCCGTCGCGCACTGCCTTGGGGGCGGAGACCACCTGACCGGCGGCATTGGCCATCCGCACGGCGGCTTCGGCGATTTGCATGGGCGTGCGGTAGTTGACCGTGAGCTCCTCAACATTCCACCGCTCCCCCAGGAAAGGAGAGAGCGCCTGATGCCAGGAGGTGGCACCGGAAGCGGAGCTGGTCTGGGCAATATCGCCCACAATGGTGAAGGACTTCACGGGGCAGCGGCGAATCAGCACGCGCCACTGCATGGGCGAAAGCTCTTGTGCCTCATCGATCACCACATGCCCGTAGGCCCAGTTGCGGTCCGTCAAGGCGCGTTCGGCACTTGTCTGGGACGCGGCTTGGACAACATTGAAATCGGCCAGCTGCTCCGCTGTGAGCATGCCATCCACACCGGAGTCCTCTAGCAGCTGATTCACGTTGTAGATGGCCTTTTCAGCGTTGACCAAATCCCGCTTGCGCTGGGACTCGACACTGGCTTGGGCACGGCCACCGCTAGCGTCCATCTCGCCCAAGAGCTCAGCGGCTTCATCGAGGAGCGGCACATCCGATTCGCTCCAGGGCGAGCCGGGGCTACGCAGGAGCAGGCTGCGTTGCGCGTCGCTGAGATTGGGTGTGACAGCCCGCAGGATTTCCGGCTTGCTGAACATGTCGTCAACGAGCTGCGCAGCCGTCATCGGCATCCAGCACAGGTTGAGCATCACGCGCACATCGCGGGACGAGCGGACGTCCTCGGCCAGGTAGGACCTGTCGGCGTTGTTGCCAGCTCCTGCCGATTCAATGTGCTCGCGCAGCTGTTCGGTGAGTTCGCGCAGCAGGGTCTTGACAAAGCCAACGCGCGCCTCATTGTGCGGCAGCCCAGTGGCCTGCGCCCGTTCCCTGGCGCGACGCACCTGGCGAACGGTTAGCACCAAACGGGTGCCTTCGACGTCGAGCCTGACATCGCCTTCTGGCACACGTTGACGGTTTGCCACGGCGTTGGCCACCACGCGGACCATGTCCAGACGGCCCTTGAGCTCAGCAGTTTCCGCCGTTTCCGACGCCACAGCCTGCACCCCGGGGAACAAGTTGCCCACGCTGGCCATGACCACGCCGGTCTCACCGAGGGAGGGCAGCACGCGCTCAATGTATTTCATGAAGGCGTTGGAGGGGCCCACCAACAGCACGCCAGAGGACTGCAGGCGTTCGCGATGGGTGTAGAGCAAGTACGCGGCTCGGTGCAGTGCCACGGCAGTCTTTCCCGTTCCTGGCCCGCCCTGGACCACCAACGCACCGCTGAGAGGTGAGCGGATGATCCGGTCCTGCTCGGCCTGGATGGTGCCGACAATATCGCTCATGCGACCGGTGCGCTTGGAATTTAGCGCGGCCAGCAGGGCACCTTCACCTTGAACGTGTTCGCCGTGCACCAGCATGGTGTGGTCCAGGACGTCGTCCTCAATAGCCTTGACGGTGCGCCCTTTCAACAGCAAATGCCGACGGCGGCGCACCCCCATGCGCTCAAAGGCCGTTGCCTGATAGAACGTGCCCGCCTCGGGCGCACGCCAGTCAATGAGCAGCTGGCGCAGATCCTGCGACAGCAGCCCGATCCGACCAATGTAGCGGGCCTGACCGTCGTCAAGATCTAGCCGGCCAAATACCAGCCGGTCATCAACGGCGTTTAGTTGTGCCAGCCGGTTCTCATAGAGTGTGGCAAATGCGTCACGTTCAGAGCGGTTCTGGTGCGTACCCATGGACTTTGCCTGGCGCACCTCCGCCAGCTGCTCAACCTTTTCGACGCGGAGTTCATCCAGGCGCCCGTAAAGGCCGTCAACATAGCTGCGTTCGTGGGCCAACTCGTCGTCATACATGCAAGGCTCCTGAAATGTAAGGCATCCCGCCAAAAGGCGGACCGTCTAGTCTATCCCGTCAACGGCGTGGCCGCTGGCCAGGACCAAAACGTCAAACGACTTGAAGCGAAACCACTTCGTAACCGGCCAGGTTTTCCCGTCCCGGCAAGCCGCCAATTTCAAGCACAACGCCAACACCGGCCACCACGGCACCTGAGCGCTCCAGCAGGGCAGCTGCCGCGCCGATAGTGCCACCGGTAGCCAGAACATCGTCCAGAATTAGCACACGCGTGCCAACTGGTACGTCGTCCTTGTGCAATTCAAGGGTTGCCTTGCCATATTCCAGCGCATAGCTTTCGGCGAAGACCTCGCGGGGCAGTTTTCCTGCCTTACGGATGGTGATCACACCGGTTCCCGTGGCGTATGCAGCAGCCGCAGCCAAAAGGAATCCTCGAGCCTCAATTCCGGCAACGGCGTCGAACTTTCCTGCGTAGGCACTCACGATCGAATCAACCATGAGTTTGAACGCCGCTCCGTCGGCAAAAACGGGGGTTAAATCTTTGAAAACAATGCCCTCTGTTGGGTAGTCCTCTACGGTGGCGCACAACTCATCAAGAACAGCGGAAACCTGCGGGGTTTCGACGCCTTGGCTGGGGGCGGAAATGGGTGTTTCGGGGGCACTTAATCTCTCGTTCACCCTTCAACGGTACAGCGTCAAAGTTGGGGGCTTTTGCGAACTGAAAAAAGGTGCTTATATATCTTCCGTGCAACACAACATTTCGCTCCCCGGACATGGTGTCCGGCTTGTGCCGTTACGGCGTCGTCACGCGGCAGATTTGTACCCCTACATCGATGTGGATATGTGGGCTGGTATGGCCACGGAACGGCCAACGTCCAAACGTGCTTTGGAACGGCTATTCGCGGCCCGGATCGCCGATCCCTCCGTCATTGCCTTTGCCGTCATCGATGAAGAGACCGGCACCGTTGCAGGGACCACCAGTCTCTACGACTATGTTCCGGAGCAGTCCCGGGTTGAGCTTGGAATGACGTTTTTTGGCCGGAAATACTGGGGTCGAAACGTTAATGCCGCCTCGAAACTGGCGCTGCTAACGTTCGCCTTCGAGGAGCTGCTCGTGTACCGGGTGACCTTGCGCTGCGATGCCCGCAACGTTCGCAGCGCCGCCGCCATTGCGAAGCTGGGAGCCTCCTTGGATGGGGTGCTGCGTGGCTACCGCCGTGGCCCTGACGGAACGCGCGTGGACACCTGTGTGTACTCGCTGCTGGACCATGAATGGCCGGCGTCGCGCTCAAGTCTGGTCCAGCGCTTGACCCCTGCGGATCTACTTCCTGAAGTGACTGAACTCATTGAGTATTCGGAGCAATTGATGCGCCAGGACGTGGAGAACGCACCACTCCCGGCCTGAATTTTGAGACCGTACGGTCCCCTTCCAGCCAGAATCGCCACGGGTACTCTGACGAGCCACCTGGGCCGCTGATTCCTACCCGCGGCCCGGACAACACATTCAAGGCGGGCGTGTCAGGAAGAGTCACGGTGACCTGCCCACTCAGGGCGTAGAGACCATTATGTTCTCGAGCAAACCCCAGGGCCTTGGCGAGGCGCGCCGGACCTTGCGCCAGCTCGCCGTCGTGCTTGGCAGTGGGACGGCGCGAGCGGGCTAGCTCAAGCCCTTGCACAATCTCTCCGGCGCGCATGAGGCACCCCGAAGAGAGCCCCTCGGGGCGGCAGACCAGATTCGCGCTGAAGTGCATGCCGTAGCTGAAGTACACGTAGAGGTGCCCGGGCGGGCCAAACATGACCGAATTCCGCTCGGTCTGACCCCCGTAGCTGTGCGAGCCAGGGTCCGGCGCCTCGGAATTGCGCGGCCCCAGGTACGCTTCCACCTCGCTCAGACGTACGACGACGGGACCTTGGGGACTCTAGTGCCGCACCAAGGCGCCCAACAAGTAAGGGGCCACCTCGGGGGCAGGACGCTGCAGCAGCTCCAGGATGTCGATGGGCGAACTCATCTTCCCAACTTAGCAGTGGGAGTGTTTTCGGTAGTCGATTTTCGGCGCAGCAAGGCATGGAAGAATACTTTCATGGCCGTTGCATTGGACTTCATCGAACCGTTTGAGCCTGGCATCTTCGAATTTTTGGCGGCACGCGCTGTTGCCGGAGTGGAGGAATCCAGTGGCACCAGTTATGCCCGCACCGTTGCTCTTGCGGGAGGCCACGGATGGTTCCATGTCAGCTGGGACGGTGCCGGGCTCTGGCTGGAGCACCAGGTCGAAGACCCTGCCGACGCCACTGAGCTGGTGTCCATGGTGCGGCATTTGTTCAATCTGGACCACGACCCCGGTGCAGCAGATCAGCTCTTAGCGAGCAATCCGCTGTTCGCACCGCGCGTGGCTGCACTGCCCGGAATCAGGCTTCCGGGGTGTGTGAATCCGGCGGAGATTCTCATTCGAGCCATGGTGGGCCAGCAAATCACGGTAGCTGCAGCCCGCACGGCTCTGACCCAGCTGCTAGCGCTAGCCACCCCGAGCCGACTGCCGCATGAATCGATGACGCAGCTCTTCCCCAGCGCCGCCGAAATTGCCGCCGGTGGCCGGTCAATTCTCCGTGGCCCGCAACGCCGGATCGATTCCATCATGGCAGTCGCAGCACTGCTGGCCGAGGGTACCCTGGCGATCAATGCCGAGGACAGCTTTGAGTCGTTGGCACAAAAACTGCTACCCATCCCCGGCATCGGCCCGTGGACAGTGGGGTACGTGGCCATGCGCGTACTGGGCAGCGGGGACGTCTTTCTGCCCGGAGACGCGGCCGTCCGCAACGGCTATGGACTGCTGCGCGGTGACACCTTGGCCGAGGCTCGGCGCATCAAGACTCCTGAGTTGAGCCGCATGGCCGAATCACTGAAGCCGTGGCGCTCGTATGCCACCTTGCATCTGTGGCGAATTTCCGGGGAAAAGCCCCCGGCAATTCTGTCACCACTTTGAGGGACAAAGCGTGGAATCGACCAGCCATTCTCACCCGTGGCAGCAGATTCGGCCTAGTCTCGGATTAGCGGCTGGCCGTCTTCAAGCGCCAACCACCACGTGCCATCGTGAGGAGCGCCATGAACGGCAAGATCGCAGACGTGACCGAAGAAGCTGGGTTTGTACCGAGCAATCACAGCATCGGTACCACTCCGACGAGAGATCCCAGCGTCACGGCTTTAGCCCTCCATGCCATTGTCTCGGCGGGCCCGGAGTGCCACGCCGACTTGGACAGCGTTATGGCCGGAATCCTCCGCATGGCCAATACTCGGATCCACCACTGGTTTGCCGCCTTGCATCGGCCAGCAGAGGCCGAATTCGTCGCCGACATGCTCGTCCGGCCGGATTTCAACGAGCAAATGCTGTGGGGCTACCTGAACGGGGACCCCGGAAAAGTTCAGGTCCGCAGGCAGTTGGCACAATTCCTTGACTCCGACCTCGTCCAACAGATCCTGGTCGGTTCCATCCGCCAGGGCAACCACTCTTCCTAGCCGCCTCCGCCGCCCCTCCGCCTCCGCCGCCTCCGCGAAAGGTGAGTAGTGAGCAATGTTTCGCCGGAACATTAGCAACTACTGCATCCTCGACGGAGGTTATTGAGGCTTCCAGCCCCGCGACCGCAGCGCCGCCGTAATTTTCCGCACAACTTGTGGATGTTCGCCGCGAACATCGTCGCGAGAAATCCGAATCTCCTCCCAACCCAGTCGTTTGGTGGTCTCGAGCCGACGAATATCACTCTGATACTGATCCCGACCATCGTGATGGTTACCGTCGTATTGCAGGCTAAAGCGATATTGGCGGTAGGCGCCGTCCGGCCACAGGGCAGCTTGGCCGTATTCGTCGTTCACAACGACGTTGGTTTCCGGTTCCGGCAGACCTGCCTCGATCAGCGCCAGCCGCATCATTGTTTCTGGCGGCGAATCGACGCCAACACGAACAAGGCTTAAGGCAGCGCGGGCGTTACGCATGCCGCGCATTCCTGGGTGACGAGCCATGGTGGCGGCCAGATCATCGATACTGCACATCGCCGTGCGCGGCACAGGAAAGTCTGCTCCGTGGCTGCAAACAAGGTGATCCCCTGCCGCGACGAGCTCGTTGAGCGACAGGCATGCTGCCAGGTCCAGCCATGTTCGTGCGAGACTCGTGAGCCGAACGCCGTCGAGCCTGAAGACTTCCTCTGCCGCAAGGGCCAGACGGTGCCCCACCACGTTGACGCGGCGCGGCGCCCACGATGCGGAGCTGGGATTTGCCAGGTGAATCCGCCAGTCCTCTTGGACGCGATACGGCAGGGGAATTCCCCACAACCTCGCCGCCGTGCCATGGCTGAGCACATGGGAGGGATTGGCCTCGGTGTACGCCATGAGTGCAGCCACACCTTGGACCGAGACCCCAGCGGGAACAAGAATGCCACGCGAGACTCGGATCAGATCCTTGGCATAGGTTCGGCAATGCGGCACACCGGCATGGTCGGCGGACTTCGTAGTGAACGATCTCCGCCGCAAATGCTGTGGGAGCTCGGAGCGGCGCATATTCCATTGTTTCGCGAAAAACTGGCCATTTTGAGGTTATCCACAGGCAAGTTTAGGCATCGCTGCATCGAAAGGTGAGTAGTTGCTAATGTTCGGGCGCAACATTAGCAACTACTCACCTTTCGCGGAACGGAGCGGGGCGGAACGGAGCGGAGCGGGGCGGAGCGGGGCGGAACGGAACGGAGCGGAACGGAACGGAGCGGAACGGAGCGGAGCGGAACGGAGCGGAGCGGAACGGAACGGAGCGGAGCGGAACGGAACGGAGCGGAGCGGAACGGAACGGAGCGGAACGGAACGGAACGGAGCGGAGCGCGGAACGCTAGGGCTTGGCGGCGAACGCCGACGGCCAAGGCAGCAGCGCCGGCAACGGCACTGAATCCGCGGCAGCTTCGGCGCGCAGGCTGCCCATGGTGGGCGTGCGTCCCGACAGCCAGGCGGCGATGTCGGTCAGCATGCCCTGCACGGACACGGTGTTCTCACCCGAGCCGACAGTCATGGGCGGCAACGCCAAGGGCAGCAGTTTCAGCGTAATGTCCTGCGGCACACGCGCGTTGAGGAAACCGATCAGGTAGAGGCAGAACTCCTTGGACCAGGTTTCAGGCCCGCGTCCCAGCTGCAGATCGGCAAGGTGGATGACAAGTTCGCGCCAGTAGGCCAGCGCCACTCCCCGCACATCACCGTTTCGATAGCTGACAGGCAGTCCCCACTGCGCGTCGTCGAGCCCGTCGAGAACGGACAGCGCCCGGGTGAAGGCCGCCGTGAGGTACGCCCTGTGCTCGTCGGCGGAATGACCGGCGTTCATCTCGATTGCCTGCGTGCGCCCGCCCTGGCCGCCGTCGTAAAAGTCAACCAGCTCCCCGCGCAGCGCGTACTCAAGCTGCCGGGCTACGGCATTGGAAACATGGGCGATGTGCGCCAGCACGTGTCCCCGGGTCCAGCCAGGCAGATCAGTGGGAACCAGAACATCGGCGTCCGTGAGGCTCCCCAGCTTTGCGCTTACGTTGTCCGCCGCAATCTTCAGGCGGTCCATCAGCTGCACGTTAGAAATTTCAGTCATGGGTTCAGCCTATCCGTCCTTGAACGAGAAATGCCCGCATCCACTACGGATGCGGGCATTTCCTCTCACACGCTTTTGACGAAGCGCGACGCCGGTCAGGCCAGGAAGGTGCGAACCTCGCCCAGTTGCCCCTCAAGGGCCGCCAGCTGCGCCAGTACTGCCGAAGGCGCGGTGCCGCCCTGAGCGTTGCGGCTGTTGAGCGAGCCCTTGGTGCTCAGAACCGTACGAACCTCGGGGGTCAAGTGCTCGGAGATCGCCGCGTACTCTTCATCGGTCAGGTCCCACAGCTCCACGCCGCGGCTTTCGGCAACCTTGACGGCAGCACCGGAAAGCTCGTGAGCGTCACGGAACGGCACGCCCTGGCGGACCAGCCATTCAGCAATGTCAGTCGCCAGTGCAAAGCCCAGGGGAGCCAGTGCTTCCATGCGTTCGGTGTTGAACACCAGCGTTGCCAACATGCCAGAAACTGCCGGGAGCAGAAGTTCCAAGGTGTCAGCCGCGTCAAAGACGGGCTCCTTGTCTTCTTGCAGATCCCTGTTGTAGGCCAAGGGCAAGCCCTTGAGCGTTGCCAGCAACCCGGTCAGATCGCCGATGAGGCGCCCTGCCTTGCCACGGGCGAGCTCGGCCACATCGGGGTTTTTCTTCTGCGGCATGATGGAGGATCCCGTGGAGTAGGAATCGTGCAAGGTCACAAAGGAGAACTCCTTGGTGGCCCACAAGATGACTTCCTCGGAAACGCGGGAGAGGTCAACACCGATCATGGCGGCGACCCATGCGAACTCGGCGAAGACATCGCGTGAAGCGGTGCCGTCAATGGAGTTCCATACTGCGGAGTCAAAGCCCAGATCAGCAGCAACCGCGTTGGGATCCAGCCCCAGTGAGGAGCCGGCAAGTGCCCCTGAACCGTAGGGCGAAACCGCTGCACGCTTGTCCCAGTCAACCAATCGCTGCACATCACGCAGCAGTGCCCAGGCGTGAGCGAGCAAATGATGGCTGAGCAGGATCGGCTGCGCGTGCTGCAAGTGCGTCCGCCCCGGCATGGCCACACCGTGGTGCGCCTTTGCCTGCTCCACCAAGGCATCAATGACGGAGAGCACTCCGGCAGCAATGATCCGGGCATGTTC
Source organism: Arthrobacter alpinus (assembly GCF_001445575.1). Lineage (NCBI taxonomy): Bacteria > Bacillati > Actinomycetota > Actinomycetes > Micrococcales > Micrococcaceae > Arthrobacter > Arthrobacter alpinus. Next base: position 3,312,258 of record NZ_CP013200.1, read on the forward strand.
GCGCAAGTACATGCGTCCCAGCGTCGCCACCTGATCGTTGCGTGAACGGCCGGCACGGAGCTTGCCGCCCAAGGCCGTACCTGCACGCTCAATCAAGCCGCGTTCCAGGGAGCCGTGCACGTCCTCATCGGATTCGGACGGGCCGTAGGCACCCGACTTAACATCAGCTTCGAGCTGGTCAAGTGCGGCCAGCATGCCCTCAAGCTCGCCAGCGTCCAGCAGCCCGGCCGTGTTCAAAACACGGGCGTGCGCCTTGGAACCGGCAATGTCATACAGTGCCAGGCGCCAGTCAAAGTGTGTGGACTTGCTCAGTGCCGCGAGGGCATCTGCGGGGCCGCCCTGAAAACGGCCACCCCACAGTGCGCCCTCGTTGGTCCCCGAACGCACCCCGACCTCGCTGCGCTCGGCCGGGGACCCCTGCGTCTGTGGGCCCTGATTGGAATCAGCCATGGTTACAGGCCCAGAACGCGCTGGTCGCGCTGGGAAGCAACCTTGGAGGACATGCCCCACAGCTCGATGAAGCCCTTGGCCTGTGACTGATCGAAGGTGTCACCGGTGTCGTAGGTGGCCAGATCGAAGTCGTACAAGGAGGTGTCTGAGCGGCGACCGTTCACAATGGCCTGGCCACCGTGCAGGGTCATGCGGATGTCACCGTTGACGTGCTGCTGGGTGTCTTCAATGAAGGCGTCCAGTGAGCGCTTCAGCGGGGAGAACCACTGGCCGTCGTAGACCAGCTCGGCCCAACGCTGGCTGATGGTGGCCTTGAAGCGGGCCTGCTCGCGCTCGATGGTGATGTCTTCGAGGTGCTTGTGGGCCGTCATCAGGGCCATGGCGCCGGGTGCTTCGTAGATTTCGCGGCTCTTGATGCCGACCAAGCGGTCTTCAACAACGTCGATGCGCCCAACACCCTGAGCGCCTGCGCGGCGGTTCAGTTCCTGGATTGCCTGCAGCGGGGAGACCTTGACGCCGTCAATGGCAACGGGGACACCCTGGCGGAAGGAGATGATGACTTCATCCGGTGCCGGCGGGAATTCCGGGGTGGCCGTGTAGTCGTAAATGTCCTTGGTGGGAGCGTTCCAGATGTCTTCGAGGTAACCGGTTTCTACGGCGCGGCCCCAGACGTTCTGGTCAATGGAGTACGGGTTCTTCTTGGTGGTTTCGATCGGCAGGCCCTTGGCCTCAGCGAAGGCGATGGCCTTGTCGCGGGTCAGTGCCAGGTCGCGGACCGGTGCAATGCACTTCAGGTCCGGGCCCAGAGTCTGGATGCCAACTTCGAAGCGAACCTGGTCGTTACCCTTGCCCGTGCAACCGTGAGCAACAGTGGTGGCGCCGAATTCGCGGGCAGCCTTCACGAGGTGCTTGACGATCACGGGGCGGGAGATGGCCGAAACCAACGGGTAGTGACCCTGGTAGAGGGCGTTGGCCTTCAGCGTGGGCATGGCGTATTCGTTGGCGAATTCGTCACGAGCATCGGCAACGTAAGCTTCGACGGCGCCACAGGCCAGGGCGCGCTGGCGGATGTCCTCGAGGGACTCGCCACCCTGTCCTACATCCACTGCCACAGCGATTACTTCAGCACCGGTTGCTTCACCGATCCAGCCGATGGCAACCGAGGTGTCAAGGCCGCCGGAGTAGGCCAATACAATGCGTTCAGTCACGTTCTTGTCTCCCTAAATTGATAACTTCTCAAAGTTTTTTCTTGCGTTACACCAAGCATAATGCATGATTATGCATTCTTGCTAAAAGATATTCATCGTGTCCAAAAAGTACGACGGCGGACACCTCACCTACCAGCTCAGGCTACGCCCCGGCACTGGATTCAGCAGCAAACTGCAAGAAGCGTTCAGCCACGTCCACCCCGCCATTGGCGTCCCGGCTGATGACCATGACAGTGTCATCCCCGGCAATAGTGCCCAGGATGGCGGGCATGACCGAATGGTCAATGGCCAAAGCCAAGAAGTTTGCCGCTCCGGGAGGTGTGCGGAGCACGGCGATGTTGGCCGAGCCTTCGGCCGTGACCAACAATTCCCCGCACAGGCGGATCAGACGGGTATCCAGCAGCTCTTGGGATGAGGCCGTGTGAACGCTGCGGTCCCCACCCTCTTTTGGCAGGGCGTAAATCAATCCGCCATCGTTGCCGCGCACTCGTACCGCCCGCAGTTCCACCAAGTCACGCGACAACGTCGCCTGGCCAACCACCAGTCCGTCGGCAGCCAGCAGCGTGGCCAGCTCCGCCTGGGAGCGAACAGCACGGCTGGTCAATAGGGCCGCGACCCTTGCCTGCCTGGCCGTCTTGGTGGCAGGCATTCCTGCCGGGATTAAGTGCTTACTCATGACTAAACGCCGGTTCCTGCGGCGTCGGCCAAGGCGGCGCTGATAACGGCATTCTCGGCAGCGCTCTGCTCCACCAGCCAGACCATGAGCGCCTTCTGGGCATGCAGGCGGTTCTCGGCTTCATCCCACACCACGGACTGCGGGCCGTCAATGACTGAGGCCGAAATCTCGTAGCCGCGGTAAGCAGGCAGACAGTGCAGCACAATCGCGTCGGGAGCGGCCTGGGCGAGGGCGGCGTCGTCGAGCGCGTACTCGGTGAAGAGCTCCATGCGCGCAGCCTTCTCATCTTCCTGCCCCATGGAAACCCAGGTGTCGGTGACCAGGACATCGGCGCCGGCAACAGCCTGCGCAACGTCAGTGGTGATGAGCACCGAACCGCCGGTCTGGGCGGCGCGCTCTTGTGCGGCACTCACGACGGCGTCAGCTGGCAGATACCCGGCAGGTCCGGTGATGCGCACGTGCATGCCGGCAGTGACCCCGGCCAGCAGGTAGGAGTTGGCCATGTTATTGGCGGAGTCCCCCATGTAGGTCATGGTCAGTCCGGCCAGCTCGCCCTTGTGTTCCTTGATGGTGAGCAAATCCGCGAGCAGCTGGCACGGGTGGTAGTCATCGGAGAGGGCGTTGATGACTGGCACCTTGGAATTGGCGGCCATTTCCTCCAGACCCGCCTGGGTGTACGTGCGCCACACGATGGTGGAGACCATGCGCTCCAGGACTTTGGCGGTGTCGGACACGGATTCTTTGTGGCCGATCTGCGCTTCTCCGGGATTGATGATCAGCGGGTTACCGCCCAAGGCAGCAACGCCAGCTGCGAAGGAGACGCGGGTTCGGGTGGAGGTCTTATCGAAAATGACCGCTACAGTTTGGGCGCCAGAGCCGTCACCGGCAAAGGTGCTCTTGGAGTAAGGCTGCTTCTTCAGCTGTACGGCAAGTTCCAGAACCTCGGCCTGCTCGTCGGGGCTCAGATCGGTATCTACCAGAAAGTGGCGGGTCATCAGGAGCTCTTTTCCTTGTTTGTTGCGGCGGCGCTTGTTGCGGCGGCGCTTGTTGCGGCGGCGCTTGTTGCGGCCGTGGCCGTTGCGATCAATGCGGGCAGGGCTGCCAGGAAGGACTGTGCCTGTGCGGCCGTCAAGTTCAGCGGCGGGGCAAGGCGGATGGTGTTGGGGCGCGGAGCATTGACAATGAAGCCTGCCTCCAACGCTGCACTGACAACGCCGGCAGCCACGGGCTCGGCCAAGTCAAAACCGATCAGCAGGCCGAAAGCGCGAACGTCCGTGACGCCGTCGATCTTGGCCAAGCCTTGGGCGAAGATCTCGCTGACGGCAAGCACGTTAGCCAGCACATCCGCAGACTCCAGAACGTGCAATGTTGCCAACGCAGCAGCCGTGGCCACCGGATTTCCACCAAAGGTAGTCCCGTGCTGGCCAGCACTGAGCAGCTGTGAGGGCTCTTCGCCGAAAGTGATGATGGCACCAATGGGGAAGCCGCCACCCAAGCCCTTGGCCAGGGTCATGGCGTCGGGGAGGACGCCCGCGGTAATTCCGGCGAACCAACTGCCTGTGCGGCCAATGCCTGTCTGTACTTCGTCCAGGATCAGCAGGGCGCCGTGTTCGCGTGTCAGTTCGCGGGCGGCCTGCAGATACTCCGGGGAGAGCGGGCGGACGCCGGCTTCGCCCTGAATGGGTTCGATGATCAGGGCGGCGACGCTGCCGTCCATGGCGTCGCGCAGGGCGGCAATGTCGTTGAACGCGATGTGGCGGACGCCGGCAGGCATGGGCTCGAACGGTTCACGGTATGCAGCCTTGGCCGTCATGGCCAGTGCCCCCATGGTCCGGCCGTGGAAAGCGCCCTCGAGGGCCAAAATGGTGGGGCGTTCCTTGCCGCCGTGGGAGCGGGCCAGCTTGAACGCCGCTTCATTGGCCTCGGTTCCGGAGTTGGCGAAGAACACCTTGGATCCCATGGGAGCCTGGCTCAGTTCGAGCAACTTTTCGGCCAACGCGATCTGTGTGGGGCTGGTGAAAAAGTTGGAGACATGGCCCAATGTTGAGAGTTGGCTGGCGATCACCGAGGTGACGAACGGGTGGGCGTGACCCAGTGCGTTCACGGCGATGCCGCCGAGCAGATCCAGGTATTCCTTGCCATCGGCGTCCCAGACCAGGGCGCCGGCGCCGCGGACCAGTACTCGCTGTGGGCTGCCGAACACGCCCATGAGGGAATCGCTGTAGCGGGCCAGCCATTGCGCGCTGGTTCCGGTCCCCGTCACGGCTGCGGCATTGGCCGAGCCCAGGGCCATCTTGTTTGTCTCGTTGTGCTGCTCACTCATCAGTCTTGGTCCTCGTCCGGGAAAATTTGTGTTCCGTTGCCTTCAAATGTCATCAATTCCAACAGCACCGAGTGAGCGCTGCGCCCATCCACCACGGCGGCTCGGGCTACCCCGCCGTCGACCGCAGCCAGGCAGGCACCCATTTTGGGGATCATGCCTGATTCCAGCTCGGGCAGCATGGCACGCAAGGCGCTGGCGCCGATCTCGCTCAGCAGCGAGGACTTGTCCGGCCAGTTCGCGTAGAGACCTTCGACGTCGGTCAAGATCACCAGGCGCGATGCCTCCAAGGCGACAGCCAGAGCGGCTGCGGCGGTGTCTGCGTTGACGTTCAATACTGTGGAGGCATCCCCCACCTCGGGTGCCACAGTGGAGATCACCGGGATGCGGCCGGCTTCAAGCAGGTCCAGGATGGCGCCGGGATTCACGCCAACTACCTCGCCAACAAGTCCCAGATCCACGGGCAGACCGTCCACAACGGTCCCGGTGCGCTCGGCCTGCAGCAGGGCACCATCCTCACCGGAAAGTCCCACGGCGTACGCCCCGTGTTCATTGATGAGGCCCACCAGCTCGCGGCCCACCTGACCGGTGAGCACCATGCGGACAACATCCATGGCCTCCGGAGTGGTAACGCGCAAGCCACCCTTGAACTCGCTCTTAATGTCCAGGCGCTTGAGCATGGCGTTGATTTGCGGCCCGCCGCCGTGCACCACTACGGGCTTGATCCCCACATGGTGCATGAACACGATGTCTTCGGCAAACGCTCGTCGCAGCTCGTCGTTGATCATGGCGTTGCCACCGTACTTGACCACCACCACAGTCCCGGCGAATTGCTGAATCCACGGCAACGCCTCAATGAGCGTGCTGGCTTTGTCCTGAGCGGTTTCCACCGAAGTCATCATGTTTCCCTTCAATCCTGTTTGTAGTCGTACATCCTGAAGCCACCGACAAGCGTGGTGAGGCGCCCCCAACTCTCGCAACTGGTTCGTGCGGGACGAACGGGAAAGACGACTGAGCCGGCGTTTCCGTAGGCCGCGTAAAGGAGACCGAGGCCGCCCGCGGCCGATTGGTCGGATAGCGGCCGAGGGAATGTCGGTCAGTCGCCGAAGCCAACCACGGCCCGGTGACGAACCAGTTACGAGGAGTAGGCGCTGTTTTCTTCGACGTATGCGTGAGTCAGATCGTTCGTCCAGATGGTGGCTTCGGCCGAACCGGCATTGAGATCGATCTCGACGGTGACTTCACGGGGAGAAAGGTCCACCAGGTCGCGGGAATCACCAATGCAGCCGTTGCGGCAGATCTGGATGCCGTTGATGCTGACGTTGATCTTGTCCGGATCAAAGACGGCGTCGGTGGTGCCAACAGCGGAGAGTACACGGCCCCAGTTGGGGTCGTTTCCGAAGATGGCAGCCTTGAAGAGGTTGGAGCGGGCTACCTCGCGGGAGACCACTTCGGCGTCACGTTCACTGTCTGCGTTCTTCGTGACAATGGCAATGTCATGGCTGGCGCCTTCGGCGTCGGCAATGAGCCCTCGTGCGAGCGTGGCGCAGACCTGTGTGAGGCCGGCGGTGAATTCGTCCATGTCCGGGATGACCTCGGAGGCTCCGGATGCCATGAGCAGCACGGTGTCATTAGTGGACATGCAACCGTCCGAATCGGCACGGTTGAAGGTGACACGGACGGCGTCGCGCAGGGCCGTGTCGAGCGCTTCGACGCCAACACCGGCGTCGGTGGTGATGACCACCAGCATGGTGGCCAGGCCGGGAGCCAGCATGCCGGCACCCTTGGCCATGCCGCCGATGGAGTAGCCCTGGCCTTCCTCGTTGACCGGTGAGCTCCAAAGCGATTCCTTGGGAACCGTGTCGGTGGTCATGATCGCAGTGGCCGCGGCAGCTCCGCCGTCGTCCGTCAAAGCAGCGGCAGCCGCCTCAACACCGGGAAGGATCTTATCCATGGGCAGCTGCTCGCCAATGAGGCCTGTGGAGCAGACGGCAATGTCTGTGGCGGAGAGCCCCAGCACCTCGGCCACTTTTTCGGCCGTAGCGTGCGTGTTCTGGAAACCTTCGGGGCCGGTGCAGGCATTCGCGCCGCCGGAGTTCAGGACTACAGCGTCCACGCGCCCGTCGCTGAGGACCTGGCGTGACCAATGGATCGGCGCCGCTGCCACACGGTTGGTGGTGAAGACTGCGGCGGCATTGAAGTCGGGGCCGTCATTGATCACCAAGGCCAGGTCTGGATTGCCTGATTTTTTCAGTCCAGCAGTGATGCCGGCGGCACGGAAGCCGAGTGCTTTGGTCACGCTCATGGTGCTACTCCTTGGAAGGAAAGGCCTGTGGTTTCAGGAAGGCCGAGGGCAATGTTCATTGACTGTACCGCTCCGCCGGCCGTTCCCTTGGTGAGATTGTCAATGACACAGCAAACAATCACCCGGTTGACGTGCGCGTCGTAGGCAATTTGGATGGCTGCATGGTTGGAGCCTTGGACCGATTTTGTGGTGGGCCACTGTCCTTCCGGCAACACATGCACAAAGGGTTCCTCAGCGTAGGCGTCTACCCAAATGTCACGCAATGCCGCGGCGGGATTCTCCATCGCGGCGAATTCGGCGGAGAGCTTGGCCGTGGCGGTCGTGAGGATGCCGCGGCTCATGGGCGCCAGGGTGGGGGTGAAGGAAACCTTGACGTCCAGCCCTGAGGCATTGGAGAGTCCCTGTTCAATTTCGGGAGTGTGACGGTGCCCGCCACCCACACCGTAGGGACTCATGGAGCCCATGACCTCGGAACCAATCAAGTTAACCTTTGCTGACTTGCCAGCCCCAGAGGTGCCTGAGGCCGCCACAATGACCACATCATCGGGCAGCAGTGCGCCGGCAGCGAACCCGGGCATAAGCGCCAACAAGGAGCTGGTGGGGTAGCAGCCGGGGACAGCGATGCGCTTGGAACCCTTGAGGTGTTCGCGGTGTCCGGGCAGTTCGGGCAGGCCGTAAGGCCAGGTGCCGGCGTGCTCGGAACCGTAGAACTTCTCCCACGCGGCGGCATCTTGGAGACGGTGGTCGGCACCGGCGTCGATCACCAGCGTGTCAGCCGGAAGCGCAGCGGCAATGGCGGCCGAAGCCCCGTGCGGAAGTGCCAGGAACACGACGTCGTGCCCGGAAAGATTTTCCACCGTGGTATCAACCAGGACCCGGTCGGCAAAAGCGTGCAGGTGCGGGGCGAGTGTGCCCAACCGCTCGCCTGCGTTGCTGTGGGCGGTGATGGCCCCAACGCTGACATTGGGGTGGCCGGCCAGAAGGCGCAGCACCTCTCCCCCGGCATATCCGCTGGCGCCTGAGACTGCTACTGAAATTGTCATAAGTCGACTATACAGCAGAATTATTCAGTGGTGCCGATATTTATGCACAGTTTATTGGAATTCTGCTTGGGGATAAGTCCTATGATGATCTTGTTAGGGCTTGGCCCCTATTTTTACACGAGCCAGTGATTTGGAGTTCACCATGACCGAGCAGTGCACGGCAATTGTAGCGACCACCCCCGGCGGTCCAGAGGTACTACAGGCAACCCAGGTCCCCATGCCCGTTCCTGGCCCCGGCGAATTGCTGGTCAAGATTGCGGCCGTTGGCGTGAACTTCATTGAGAGTTACCAGCGCGCTGGCATCTACTCCGTACCGTTCCCCTTCACGCCAGGATCCGAGGCTGCTGGCACAGTGGTTGCCGTGGGCCCCGGCGTGACCTCCTTCGATGCTGGTGACCGGGTTGCCACGGCCGAAGCCGAAGCTTGCTACGCCGAATACGCCATTTTTCCGGCCGAGAAGGCTCTGCCGGTGCCCTCCAGCGTCCCGATGGATGTTGCCGCCGCACTCCCCCTGCAGGGCATGACAGCACATTACTTAATGAACTCCACTTACCACGTTGAGCCGGGCGAAACCGTGCTGCTGCACGCCGGTGCTGGCGGCGTGGGTCTGCTGCTGACCCAGCTGCTCAAGGATCGTGGAGCGCGCGTCTTCACCACGGTGTCCACGGATGAGAAGGAAGAGCTCTCCCGGGCGGCCGGCGCCGATGAGGTGTTGCGCTACGAAGGCTTCGCAGAAGCCGTGCGGGAACTCACCGATGGCGAGGGCGTGGATGTCGTGTTCGACGGCGTTGGGAAGGACACCTTCGACGGCTCCCTGGCATCGCTGCGCACCCGAGGCACACTCGTCTTGTTCGGCGGAGCGTCAGGTCAGGTGCCGCCCTTTGATCTGCAACGCCTCAACGCTGGCGGATCACTGACAGTGGTCCGACCCAAACTGGCCGATTACCTCCTCAACGCCAAGGAACGGCTGTGGCGCTCCACCGAAGTGTTTAACGCGGCCGGATCAGGTGCTTTGACGGCACGGATCGGTGCACGGTTCCCGCTCGCCGAGGCAGGTGCCGCCCACAAGGCTCTGCAGGGGCGGGTTACCACCGGCAAGGTCATCTTGGAGCCCTAGATCAGGCGTGGCGATACTTCCTTTTTGGCCGTCAACTCTGCCCATCCCAAGCAACCAGCGAAAGTGATCCCGGACTCAGTGAGCGATAACAACGAAATGTATTGCCTGTCATTCACCTTCCGTTCACCTTGGTGGGGCACTGTAAGGCCGTGAACCCTGCCTCATCGAATTTCCCCGAATCTCAAGCCGTCGATTCCAGCGAACAATTGCCGGTTGCTACCTTTAGCGCCCAAATGCCGGGCAGCTCTCTGGCCCCGGCTCCGCGGACCCTGTGGGATATTCTGCAGGCCAGTGCGGAGTTGAACCCGGATGCCACTGCGCTCGATGACGGCATCAAGGCGCTGAGCTACGAAGATCTCCTGAGGGCGGTTCGCGCCAGGGCTACGGAACTGACGCAGGCCGGGCTCGGCGCCGGCGATAAAATCGGGGTGCGGATTCCTTCCGGAACCTCCTCGCTTTACCTATCCATCTTGGCCATCATCGCCATCGGTGCCGCATATGTACCCGTTGATGCCGATGATCCAGAGGAGCGGGCCGCTCTGGTCTTTGGCGAGGCCCAGGTGGCAGCCGTGCTCGGTGACCCGCTCACCGGCAAGGCCTTGACACTGACCGGCGACCGCCCAACCCCCTTCCCCGCTCCCAGGGAACCATTGCCGGAAGACGATGCGTGGATCATTTTCACCTCCGGCTCCACGGGCACGCCCAAGGGCGTGGCTGTCAGTAATCGTTCAGCGGCAGCTTTTGTCGATGCCGAAGCCAGCATCTTCTTACAGGACGAACCGCTGGGCCCCGATGACCGGGTGTTGGCTGGTTTGTCCGTGGCTTTCGATGCCTCCTGTGAAGAAATGTGGTTGGCGTGGCGTTACGGAGCGGCTCTGGTTCCCGCCCTCGATCCCTGGTCCGATCGGGCATGGATTTGGGCCCATGGCTGATTTCCCACGGCATTACAGTGGTATCCACCGTGCCCACGCTGGCAGCGCTCTGGCCCGCCGAGGCCTTGGAATCCGTACGCCTACTCATCTTTGGCGGCGAAGCCTGCCCGCCGGAGCTAGCCACCCGATTGGCCGTCCGTGGCCGTGAAGTGTGGAACACCTACGGCCCCACCGAGGCCACCGTAGTGGCCTGCGCCGCTCCCTTGGGCGTTCCGGGCCCGGTGCGGATTGGGCTGCCCCTGAACGGCTGGGATCTGGCAGTGGTGGACGCCGCCGGAACCCCCGTGGCTGAGGGCGAAGTGGGCGAGCTCATCATTGCCGGCGTGGGCCTGGCCCGCTACCTGGACCCTGCCAAGGATGCCGAAAAGTACGCGCCGATGCCCGCCTTCGGCTGGGAGCGGGCCTACCGGTCCGGTGACCTGGTGCGCTTGGAAAGCGCGGGGTTGATCTTCATGGGCCGCGCCGATGACCAGGTGAAGCTGGGTGGGCGGCGCATTGAACTCGGTGAGATCGACGCCGCGTTGCAGGGCCTGCCGGAAATTTCCGGAGCTGCCGCCGCCGTTCAGGAGACGGCTGGTGGCTCACAATTGCTGGTCGGCTATCTGGTGGCGGCTCCTGACACCTCCCCGGATCCGGCCGCATTGCGCAAGCTGCTCGCCGATTCCCTCCCGGCAGCGCTGATTCCGCTGCTCACCTTTACCGATTCCCTGCCCACCAAAATTAGCGGCAAGGTGGACCGCAAGGCTTTGCCCTGGCCGCTGGAACAAGAAGCTGACGACGGCGCCTCCCTCACCGAAACTTTGGGGCCGGAAGCGCAGTGGGTACTGGATCAGTGGCAATCGGTCTTGGGCGGTGTGCCCGGCTCTCTTGATACAGACTTCTTTGCCAGCGGCGGTGGTTCTCTGGCCGCAGCCCAGTTGGTTTCGGCTTTGCGCCAGCGCTATCCGCGCATCACCGTCGCCGACGTCTATTCGCATCCTCGGATCGGTGCGTTGCTGGAGTTGGCTTTGGGTTCCGTCCCAGCTGGCGGCGCAGTTGAGACCGTCCACCGCTCGGTGGGGCGGACGCAACGAAAGTCCCAAATTTTCCAGACCGTGATGGGCATGCCGTTGCACATCTTGGTGGGCATGCGCTGGCTCACGTATTTGATGGCGCTGAACAATGTTGCCGCATGGCAGGGTTGGCTGCCGGGCGCCCCCACCGTTTCCTGGTGGTGGGTTGGTGCTGCATGGGTAGCCTTTGTCTCGCCGTGGGGACGCATGGGCATCTCCGTTGTGGCCGCCAGAGTGTTGCTCCGCGGCGTCCAGCCCGGAAGCTACCCACGCTCCGGCAGGGTCCATCTGCGGTTGTGGCTGGCCGAGCAATTTGCTGACATGGTTGGCGCCGTCAGTTTGGCCAGCGCCCCATGGGTGCCTTATTACGCACGGGCGCTGGGTGCAAAAATTGGCAAAAACGTTGACCTGCACTCGGTTCCCCCGGTCACCGGATTACTCCGACTTGCCGAAGGCTGCTCCATTGAGCCTGAAGTTGACCTGTCCGGTTGGTGGATCGATGGCGACTATGTCCATATTGGCGAGATTTCCGTGGGCGCCGGCGCCGTGGTGGGATCCCGCAGCACCTTGATGCCGGGAGCTCGCATTGGTGCCGGTGCACATGTTGAGCCCGGTTCGGCTGTGCGCGGCAAGGTTAAGCCGGGCGTGAAAGTGTCCGGCTCCCCTGCCGAGCGGACAGGCAAGGCCAAACACTCCTGGCCGGATCTGCGCACACCCACATCCAGAATGATCGGCATCCTCTTCCCCGCTGCCTCGGCGGCCTTGTCCATGCTGCCCTTTGCTGCAGCGGCCGCGGCAGTCGCCGTCGTGCTTGGCGCCATCGCCGGACAGCAATCACTCTCGGAGGCGGTTCCAACTCTTCTGTGGGCCGTGCCGCTGGCCGCGATGCTCTGGTTCCTGAGCTTGCTGGTGCTGATTTTGCTCACCGTGCGGTTGTTGGGTCTGGGCCTGCGCGAAGGACACTACCCGGTCCGCAGTCGGATCGGCTGGCAAGTATGGGCCACCGAGCGTGTCCTGGACATGGCGCGCGATTTGTTGTTCCCCATTTATTCGAGCCTGTTCACTCCCGTGTGGCTCCGGCTGTTGGGGGCCAAGGTGGGCAAGAACGTTGAGGCGTCCACAGTGCTGCTGCTGCCTAAGATGACCACCATTGGTGCCGGCGCATTCCTGGCGGACGACACCATGATTGCTTCCTATGAACTGGGCGGCGGCTACATCCATATTGCCCCGGCTAAAGTGGGCAAGCGCTCCTTCCTGGGCAACTCCGGTATGGCGGCAGCAGGCCGCACCTTGCCCCGCAACTCGCTGGTGGCCGTGCTTTCGGCGGCGCCGTCCAAGGCCAAGGCCGGAACCTCGTGGCTGGGCAGCCCGCCGGTCCGCCTGCGCCGCACCAATCTGGAGACGGATAAGTCCCTGACGTTCAATCCGCCGTTGCGGCTCAAAATTGCCCGCGCCCTGTGGGAATGCTGCCGGATTGTGCCAATGATTCTCTCGGTGGGCATCGCAGCTGCAGTCCTTGTGGCCCTCGACGCGCTCGCTCAGGCCAGCAGCTACTGGGTGCCCGCCCTTGTCAGTGGCATTGTGCTGATGGTGGCCGGAGCAGTCGCAGCAGGCAGCTCCGTGGCCGCGAAATGGCTCTTGGTGGGCCGCATCAAAGCCGGCGAACACCCGTTATGGAGCTCGTTCATCTGGCGCAACGAAGTGGTGGATACGTTTATTGAGATGGTCAGCGCACCGTGGTTTGGCCGCGCAGCCGTGGGCACCCCGGCCATGGTGTGGTGGCTCCGTGCCCTGGGCGCCAAGATTGGGCACGGCACCTGGTGTGAAAGTTACTGGCTGCCCGAGGCAGACCTCGTCACTCTCGGTGAAAGCTCCACGATCAACCGGGGCTGTGTCATCCAGACCCACCTCTTCCATGACCGGGTCATGGCCATCGATACCGTTACGCTGGAAGCTGGAGCCACCATGGGTCCGCACGGGGTGATCCTGCCAGCAGCAACCATCGCCACCAGCGGCACCGTGGGCCCGGCTTCCCTTGTCATGCGCGGTGAATCCGTTCCGGCCAGTAGCTACTGGATGGGCAACCCCATCAGCCCATGGAAGGGACCGGAGTTCTCTGACCGCGCTTAAGCCTTCAACCGATGTGGACACACAACACAGCATGAAATCCAGCCGCCAACCCCTGCCGGACACTCCCCCGCGCCGCGGACCGCCCATGTCCCGGCCGCTCCGGACAGCTATATTCCCCTGCACGGGAGCACCCACTACGCGGTGGAGCACTATGCGTTGGATTTGGAGGCCCGGCTCGCCACTAATCAGTTGCAGGGCCGGGCTCGCATCACGGCCCGTGCTCTGGTGCCACTGACCATGGTGGAGCTGGACCTGACGGGGCTGGGCATGGACAAGGCTTCCGTAAATGGCACCCGTGTACAAAAGCACTCGCAACGTCCGGGAAAGTTGGCGTTGCAGCTACCCGAGCCTGTGGCGGCTGGCGCAAAATTCACCATGGATATCCGCTATAGCGGTTTCCCTGCCCCCGACAACGGCGCGTGGGGTGAGGTTGGGTGGGAAGAACTGGACGACGGCGTTTTGGTCGCCGGCCAACCCACCGGCGCACCAACATGGTTCCCCTGTAACGACAGGCCCGATAACAAGGCAAGCTACCGCGTTAGCGTCACCACAGACGCCGATTACACCGCGGTGTGCAATGGCACGCTGGTCTCCCATACGAGAAAATCCAGCCGTGAGACCTGGGTTTACGAACAGAGCGCACCCATGGCCACCTATCTGGCCACCGTGCAGATTGGCCGGTACAAGCTGCTGGCACTGCCAGCCAAGGACGGCCAAACACAGCTGCCCATCACGGTGGCCGTGAGCAAAAAACTCCAAGCCAAGGCGGCCACCGCACTGTCCAGGCAACGGGAAATGGTGGATGTTTACACGAAAGCCTTTGGACCCTATCCCTTTGACGCCTATACCGTAGTGGTCACCGAGGATGCGCTGGAGATCCCACTCGAGGCCCAGTCACTGTCCATCCTGGGCAGCAACCACATGACAACCACGTGGGAAGCCCAGCGGCTCATTGCCCATGAACTCTCACACCAGTGGTTTGGAAACTCCTTGACACTGGCCTCGTGGCAGGACATTTGGCTCCATGAAGGGTTTGCCTGCTACGCCGAGTGGCTTTGGTCGCAGGAAAGTGGCTCGCTGACCATTGCCGAAAGGGCTTCTGCGGCGCACGCCAAGCTGAGCGCCCAACCCGTCGCCTGGACGGTTGGCGCTCCTGGGCCGGAATTGATGTTCGACGATGTTGTGTACAAGCGCGGAGCCTTGGCCCTTGAAGCCATCCGCGTAGCAGGCGGCGATGTCAACTTCTTTGCCCTGCTGCAACGCTGGACGGCCGAGAATCGCCACGGCTCAGTGTCTACGGCGGCGTTTGTGGCCTTGGCAGATCTGGTCTGTGCCGATGTCCCACAGTTCTCCGCTGCGGACATTCTCACCCCGTGGTTGTTTCGCAAACAACTGCCCCCGTTGCCCGTACGTTAAAAGTTGCCGCCGCAAGCTACCGCGACCGCGAAGCCTTCCGGCAAAGCTAATTCGCCAGGTGGCAGCTCCCACACGTGTGCCGCTATGTTCCCGGCTCCCACTCCCTGCCCCACTCCAGCGTGAGGAAATGCTGGGATGAGGGCAGGGTCGGTGCGCAATCCTTGCCCCGTGAATTTGGCCAATGCTTCCTTGCGGGCCCAGACTGCTGCCCGCCACCTGTCTCGCTCCTCTGGGGCGAGCATAGTCAGAGCGGACTTTTCCGTGGGGCTCAGCGCCACGTCGTCGAACCCGGCAAAGCCCACTTGGGCAATGTGCTGGACGTCAACGCCCAGAGGTACCCCCGCAGCGGTCACCATGGCGGCTACACCCCAGCCGTTGCTGCGTGAAAAGCTCATGGACAGTGCTGCTGGTTTGCCGCGTAGTGCATAGCCGGGGCGCCCGTGCGAGGGCACAGGATTCGGGCCACATGCCGGGCAGGCATACGCGGCCACGAGATCTTGCGGGGTAGCAGCTATTAGCTCGGCGGCCATGAGGCGCTGAACCACTCGCCCGGCCAGAAAATCGCGGCGCGTGGTGTGGTTCTCGATGGCAGCAGCCCTGGCGTGTTCGGCCGAGTCCAGCATTCCGGACAAGCTCAAATCCACGGCAGCCAAGTCAAAGGCTCGCACTGCGATCGGGCTACTGATGAGACCCTCGACACCGTGCCAGTTCACCCTAGTTCCACCTTCTATTCATCTTGTGTCTTGCCTGCTCACTTAGAATCGAGCAATGACTGAACCCGCTCCGGATTTTACCGGTTTTACCGTTATTGACAACGACGACGACGATCCCGTCTTGTTAGCCCCCGACGGATCCCCGGTGGATACTTGGCGCGACGGCTACCCCTATGATTCCCGGATGGAACGGGACGTCTACGATGCTCAAAAGCGGTTGTTACAAATTGAACTGTTGAAATTGCAGCAATGGATCAAGGCTAGCGGGCGCCGGGTGGTGATCTTGTTCGAAGGCCGCGATGCGGCTGGCAAGGGTGGCACCATCAAGCGTTTCACCGAACACCTGAACCCGCGCGGAACCCGCGTAGTGGCGCTGGAGAAGCCCAGCAATCGGGAGTCCACCCAGTGGTACTTCCAGCGGTATGTTGCGCACCTGCCCAGCGCTGGGGAAATGGTCCTGTTTGATCGGTCCTGGTACAACCGGACCGGTGTGGAGCGCGTCATGGGATTTTGCACCAAGGCGCAGTATGACGAATTCATCCGTCAGGCGCCGTTGTTTGAGCGCATGTTGGTCAATGACGGAGTGACGGTGATCAAGTTTTGGTTCTCCGTCACGCAGGCCGAGCAGCGGACCCGCTTCATCATTCGCCAGGTTGACCCGGTGCGGCAGTGGAAGCTTTCCCCCATGGACTTGGCGTCCCTGGACAAGTGGGATTCTTACACCTCAGCCAAGGAGCGCATGTTCAAACGCACCGATACCCGCCACGCCCCGTGGACTGTGGTGAAGTCCAACGACAAAAAGCGCGCGCGCCTGGAAGCGATGCGTCACGTGCTGAGTTTGTTTGACTACACGGGCAAGGACCATGAACTCGTGGGTATGCCGGACCCGCACATTGTGGGCCCTGCATCCGATGTGGTGGGCGAGGGCGAGGAGTTCTAGCTGGCATATACGGCTTCATGGTACGGGCAGTCCGGGCACCTGGTACCGATTGCTTCGGCCGGCCGGTACTACCAGGGCTGGGCGTGGGAAATAGTCTGGAATCCAGTGGCCCATTCGGGCCGTCCTGTGCTGGCTTGGACTTATGCCGAGGAAACCGCTAAGCGGAGTGGCGTCGTGTTGTCATAAGCGGGGAGATACGCGGCGGACAAGTGGTCTCACGGGGTCCCCGCGAAACCCCGCGGGGAAGGTACAGCGTTCTGGCGGGTTGGCCCCCGTCTTTGCGGAAGCGGCTGCCAGTACCCGCAAGGCATGATTCCGATCCGGCCAAGCAAGGGTTTTGTCGTCATGGGCGGTTCGGTGCGGCGCGGAACTCTGCGAATAATTCGACGCGGATTTGTCGGCCGATGATGATTCCTGGAATGTGGAGGCCCAACAAGGAACGGTCAAAACTTCCTTGGATCCTGGTTCTGAGCGTGCTGTCGGTGGCGGCGCAGATACGCGTTGCGATGAGGCTGGCCGGGCACGTGCGCCCCCGGGCCGCGATAGTGACTTGGGCTGTCCAGCCAGTTGCGGTCGTGCTGCACGAGTCCATGCTGACGGCAAGGATGGGAAAGTGGTGAGTGTTGAGCAGGTGGGGCTTGGCCAAGTCCCGATCACGCCTTGGGTTGCCGGTGTCGATGGCTGTCAGCTCGAGTTCGGCAGTGGCACGGACAACTTCACCTTGGTTGCCAAATTCGACGGTTGCAGCGCGGAAGGGAATGCTTCCCTGGACCCCGGAGCGCAGGTGTGGTGCGATGAATGATGCCGTGCTTGCTTGGGGGTCCAGTGTCCACCGGCCGGCGGCGGTGGTCGCGGCTGTGCTCATTGGATCTCCACCCCAGCCTGCTCCAGAGGTCCGTAGCTGCCAACGACATCGAAGACGTCCCCCGGTCCGGACCGGGCAGCAGGGCCTGTTCCTCCCCCGGGAGCAGTTTGGAGGTGCCAACGATCTCGTGCAGCAGCTGCAGGCCGGTCTCGGTTTGAACCGTGATGACGATCAGACTTGCACCTCCGGGTTGGCGAAGGACGGTGAGGTTGACGAACTCGTCTCGCATGCCTGGATGGCTGGTAATTTCAGGTAGCAACCGATCACTGCCGGCACGATCGGACGCCGCCAGCAGAAGCTCCGACCGCGGCCCGTTGAAAGTCAGGACCAGTGCTTTCATCATTACTTGCGGGGAATGGGGCCGCGTCGTTCCGGCGGCCTTGCCGATCACGCCAATGGATGCTGCCCGTTCGGCGCGCCATTGTTCCTCCTTGGCTTGTGCTGTTGCAATGGCGTCGTCGATGACGAGCGGGGCTGCCGGGTCAATCACGGTATGGGATTCCATCGTGTAGAAGCGGACCTCGTGGCCATCAGGGTCGTGCAGCATCGGCAGGATCCATCCGATCGTGGCGAAGTGCACGCCAGCATGGGACTCCCCGAGGCCGCTGAGGTGGGCCGCCAAAGCCTCGATCCCGTCCCGGTCGGGCACTCCGATGGAGAAGTAGTCGAAGCCGGCTGACGCCTTCGCCCGGTCCGGGTTGAGGTTCAGCGCGAGATCGGGCCCACCGTCGGGATGGGTCATGACCACGCCGGTGCGGCGCCCGTGCTCACGGAACTCGATGGCGACCTGATAGCCGAGTCGGGTGCCGTACCACGGGATCGAGCGGTCCAGGTCTGCGACGGGCAGCTTGAGGGTGTGCACCCCAGCCAGTTTCGGAATCATCAGAAAACTCCTTAATTGCAGTCAAACTGTATCTATGCAGTTATACTGCACCTTATGAGCGATGACGTCAAGCACCAATCCCTTCCGCGTCCGAACCTGAGAGCCCGGCGGGTGGCCCGGACCGAGGCCCAGCTCATTCAGGCCGCGGGCGAGCTTTTCCTTGAGCAGGGCTATGTGTCCACCACCCTTGCCCAGATCGCAGGGCGCGCCGAGGTCGCTGCGCGTACCGTCTATGTTCGCTTCAAAACGAAGGCGGCCCTGTTCAGCCGTGTCGTCGACCAGGCTCTCGTGGGTGACGTGGAGCCGGTCGATGTAGCCCACCGCCCCCGCGTTCAGGACGCGATGACCGCCGACACCCTCGCCGAACGGATCGCGGCCCTCGCCGACGTCTCAGTCGGCATCGCGGAACGGGCAGGGCCGATGTTCGAGGTGGCCACCCAGGCCGAGGGACTTGAGCCGGAGCTTGCCGAAGCCGCCCAGGCCGGGCGCCACGCCACCGCCGCACTGTGCCGCTCGTTCTGGGAGCACGCCGCCGCCGACGGCCTCCTCGCGAAGGGTGCGCGCCCGGAATACCTCACCGTTCTCACCGATGTTTTGCTCTGCGCCGACACCGTCGTGCACACCAGAAGGACCCATGGATGGTCGGCCTCCCTGCATCGGTCGCTTATCATCGACACGCTGACCGCCCTCACAAGCCCCAAATAAATGGATCGAACATCTACTTGACACGAATGTTTCGGAAAACATCGGCAGCCAGTGGATGTTCGGCGGAGCGGGCAGCCCTACCTGATGGCCTGTGCCGCACCGACAGCATATGTCCCCGCCTTTCGCATACGTCCGTACATGCGCGGAAGACGGGGATAGACGCGGCAGACAGGCTGTGCCGACGGGGAGATACGCGAAAGGCGGGATTGGTATCGCCTTCGCCCAACGGTTGGTCGAGGGAGTAGATAACACGATTCGCCGCCGGCCCACAGGGGCGAATCATATTCTCTGCCCCGGCCTCAGCCCGGATGCTAGCGGACTTGTGGCTCCCGCGGGAACATTCGGACTCCAAACGCGGGTGTTTAGTCCCGCCACGGCGCACGGCACATACGCCCCCACATTCCACGCCTGTTAGGCCGGGACCAGTGCGTGCAGTGGCGTTCCTTTCGGGGCCGCGGGGCTGGCAATGGCGGAGTTGGGACCTCGTTTGGGCCCCCGGCTTGTACAGTCGCGATGATGTCGTCACGCTGCCGAGCAGTCCCGGTGATGAGGATCCTCGATAATTGCTGGTTTTCCAGTCAGCGACACCGGCCGCAGACCCTGCAACATCTGGCCTGAGGCTACCTCCGAATGCCCGCGCCATAGCGGTTACAGATGCGAATTAGTCACTGTTGTCCCCTGCCGGTACCGTGTCCCCGAAACGAGCGGAACCAAGTACCCGGACAAGGTGTACCAGCAGACGTGAGCCAGAGCCCGTCATTAGTCGAGGCCGACTCCACCTGCGGGTTATGCTGTGCAGGCATCCAACATTTGGAAAGGTGCCAACGGCGGTAATCGTCGAAACCTGGGGGTTCACATGGAATTAGATTGGGTCGACAAATCACAGAAGTCAGGACGCCAAACGATCCCGATTGTCTTTGCTGTGATGGTTGCTCTCTGCGGCATCTATTTGCCTCTCACAGATGCTACGTATGTGCCCGCCTACATCGCATCCGCTATTTTCGCCGTAGTTACTCCCGTGGCCCTCATTGTGGCGGCACCCAAAGGCTTGCTGAAGCGAAACCGGGCCTTTCGTTGGCTGTCCATTGCCAGCGTGTTCTTCGCAGCATGTGCTGTTGTGACCAGTGGATTGTTGCTGTCATTAGGGAGCCCTCAAGGAGCAGCTGGTGATATTGGCGGCTTTGGGATGTGGCTGCTGTCGACGGTTGCCTTACTGACTGTCACCAGTTGCGCCGTCAAGGCGTGGCGTATGGAGTATGCGGCACCACCAACAACGTTGCGTGGCCTTCAGCGCCAGGCGCGACGGGAAAGCCGCCGCTAGTCCCTCTTTGGGCCGAGCTTTCGCGTTGTCTGCGAATTACGCTCGCTCCCGGTCGGCCCGTCACCCAAGCTGTGCCTAAGCGGTCTGGGCGGATCCGGCGCGTTGAGTGCCGCCGTCGTCCATCCGGTCACGCAAGGTGAGCAAGAGGCTAGCGGCCGTCTCAGGATCCGCAACCGTGACGGCAAACTGCTTCTGCCCCGTGGTGGTGATGATGAGGCCAGGGCCGGCGCCCATGACGACGGCGGAACGGCCCGGCATGACCCGGTAACCCCAACCACCCCACTCCGAGGGACGCAATTCGGTCACCTCGACGGCGGCAATATCCTCCAGACGGATGCGCTAGAGCGGGATGCGGCCCAGAGTGGAGACGATGCGCAGGCCGCGCCAGTCGACGGTCACCTGCATGTGGGCGATGAGCGCGACGATCACGGTGGTCAGCAGCATGGTGCCTCCGCCCATCCAGACAGTAGACAACTCGCCGTCGGTGAAGGCGGGGATGAACATGATTCCGGTGACGGCGAGCAGCACAACCGGCAACCACAGCAGCACTTTTGAGGTGATGGTCCTGGACCAGGCACCGGATTCGTTGGCACCAAGCTGGATCCGTGATTCGTGCACTGTGGTGGTGAATTTCGGTTTCGGTGCGATGAAGTAAGGCAAGGCCCCGAAGAGGAATGAGACGATGAGTGCCGCGAGCCACCACCCGAGAACTGCCTGCTCGGCGCTGCCGGCTTGCAGTGTTAGGCCAGCCGAGATGAGCCATGTGCCGGCGCCCATGCCGGACACCATGCCAGCGAATCCGACGATGCCACGCAACAGGGCGGGGCGCAGGCTGGGAATGACTGCCGCGATCATGCCGATTACTGCCGGGATTCCCGTCAGTAGCAAACCAAGGGTGAGTGCCGCCCCGGTGGACATGAAGCCATCCGGTTCGCCGGTTCCCGACCAGTGCGAGGCCAGTTCCGCCGGCAGCCTGTCGTGCCATGATAGCCACGTTGCGGCAACGGCGCCCAGCGGTATCAGTCCCACCAGACCAGCGGCGATGCGCCGGGTGGCGCTGGTCCTTTGCTGTACTTCAGTCATGCTTTTGCAACTCCCCCAATAATGCGCACAATGTCCTGCTGGGTCATCCCCAATTTCCGCGCTTCAGCCAATAATTGTTGTGCCATTTCCGTGAGGCGAAGCAACCCGGGACCGGCGTCTAAGGACACAAACGCGCCGCGCCCTTGACGCATCTCAATGATGCCCTCATCGCGCAACTGCTTGTAGGCCCGCAGCACTGTGTGCATATTGATGTGTAAGGCAGTGGCCAAGTCACGGGCGGGCGGCAGGCGCTCACCCGGCACTAGGCTTCCATCGACGACGCCGGCACGCACCTGAACCGCTATCTGCTCAGCCAACGAGAGAGTCGAGGCCGCATCAACACGAAATAACATGTTTGCAATACTAGTAGAACAATGCGAACGCTGCCAACTAGTAGAGATTTCCCGCGGCGGCGTCTTGCCCATTTCCCGGAGAAGCCGATTTCACGGCCACTGTCAGCAGCGTGGGCCTCAACTGGACATCACCTGTGCGACGCCGTTTCCTCGAGCCCGCTTTTGATTTCTTCGACGGCGGCGATGAGTGCAGCGACGGATTGCGGGCCGCCATGGCCCTCATCCTCCACAATTGTTAGCTTGCTGGTGCTCCACTGTTGGTGAAGTTTCCACGGCGTGATGGCGGGTCCGCTGACGTCGCGTCGGCCATGAATGAGATGACCCGGAATCCCGTTGAGCTGATGGATTCGAGGAATGATTTCCCTCTCGTCAGTAAGAAATGCATCGTTCGACCAATAGTGCGTCACCAACAGCGCGAAGGTCATGCGCAAACGTTCATCACTGAACATGGGCCCCGGCTGCCAGTAGGAGCTCAATGAAATGTGCCACGCCTCCCAGCGATCCCAGTCCATCGCGGCTACGCGAGCGTTCTCCCGATCGGCACCGGATAGCCTGCGCGCGTAAGCTTCCACCACGCGCTCCCCCGGCAGCGCGCCTGAAGCCGCAGCGAACTCATCCCAGGCTTCCGGGAAAATCCGGCCTACACCTTCGGTAATCCAATCGACCTCATCACGGTTCGTGGTGGTGACGGCCATGAGAGCAATGCCGAGGACGCGGTCAGGATGTTCCAGCGCATAGGCCAGGGCGAGGGTACTTCCCCAAGACATACCTGTCACAATCCACTGCTCGATGCCCAGATGCGCACGCACGGCTTCAATGTCTTGGATCAGCGTCGCCGTGGTGTTGTCCGCCAAATGAGCCAGATCGTCTTGAACGGTGGGCGTGCTGTTTCCGCAACCACGCTGGTCGATGCCGATAGTCCGGAACTGTGCCGCATCGTGACGCTTGCGGTACCCACCCTTACCCAGGGACCCACCGGGCCCTCCGTGCAGATAGAGGACAGGCACGCCGTCGAGGTTTCCACTGGATTCCCAATAGATCTTGGCGTTGTCGCGGGGCAGCCAACCGCACTCACTGGGCAGGTTTTCTTCAGTCATCTCCCCACACTAAGCTGAACGACCCAAACTTGCGGCGGAAGAGCCGGCGCGGGCCCGGTGCCGACGGACCGCAGCGCGGTTATTACAGCGCACTGAACAATACTGCTGACGCCCATTGCGCGTTACATCAACAACCACATCGGTACACGGATCCCCAGGCGCCTGCCCGGCCGCGCATCGCGACAGACGATTCATGCCTCGGGTGCTCAGATGCAGGGCCGTCCCCACGCTGATCACTGCACGCAATACATGAGGCAAGGTCTGGCTCTCATCCCGGTAGTGCAGGTGCCAGCCTTCACCATTATGGTCGGTCAGGCGGGGGTAGGCGCTCGCGGCGGCCATGTGAGCGTTGAGCAAGGATGCCCGCGCCGAATACTCCGGCGCATCAACCACTTCCAGCCAGTCATCGATCACCCGGCGGACCAAGGCATGATCATCATGCATTTGCGTGAAGCTCATGGTCATGCCGAATTCACGTGTCCGCTCGAAAATGCCATTTCGATCCGCAGGGAAGTCATTGGCGAGCGATCCAGCGAGAAGGACCGCATATTCACCGTAAGGGTTGAGTTGCATAAGACCATTACAACATAGTGGAATGCATGACCCTATCTACTTCATTCAATGACCTCACATCCACCACCATCTCGTCAAAGCACCACCACGAGTGGGAGCTTGAATCGAGCCACTCAACCTCTCAGGGACAGGTGAACTACATGAAATGCGCGGACGGCTGCGGAGCCCGCCGGGTTGAGTGCACCAGCCCAAGCAACAGCACGAGCGTGATAATGAGTAAGGAGATTGGTAGCAGGGCTTGACCGTGGGCGCCCCATCCTGCGCCTCGGCTCCGGTTCAAGATTCACGGAGCCCAGCGCACCCCGCCGTCCATGCAATAGGAATGGCCCGCCCTGTTGCTATCAAGGCAGAGGGCATCGAAGAGTTCCCTGTTACCGACAGCCTCCTGCAGTTCCACTGTGATGGGAACAAAGTCATTGCTTTGGCATGTGTAGGCGCCATCAGGCAATGGCGCAACGTCCGTCCTGATGGTAATCCTGCCGGCCTCATAAGTCAGCTGCGGGATCAGCACCTCACCCGTCACGCCTCCGGCACAGCTCGCCCGGGAGACACCGAGCCGAAGTGAAGTACTCTCTGGGGTGACCTCGTCCGGGGCAAGGAGCTTCCACTCCCCCGGGTCGCCTGAACCGGCCGATGGTGACGGCGGGCTTCCCGCCATGGGTGAGGAGGATCCACAGCCCGTCAACGCCACTGCGGCACAGGCGGCCATGGCGGCCATGATCGTGTACCGGTGCCGGACGCGAATTGATGCCATGCCCCATCATGATCCGGTACCTCATTTTAAAGAAGATGACCCGCAGTAGATGGCAACACTCCAATGAAATAATTGGAGCGTCGCCGTCTACTGCGGGTCACTGCTCGGGCCCACGCCCGCGAGGGGCCACGGCCGAGGTACGAGGCTAGGAGTCGGGTGGATGGGCCCACGCCCGCGAGGGGCCCCGGCCGAGGTACGAGGCTGGGGAGCGGGTGGATGGGCCCACGCCCGCGAGGGGCCACGGCCGAGGTACGAGGCTGGGGAGCGGGTGGGGATCAGCGCTGGGTGGCGCCGAACCGTTCTGCCGCAAGCTCGACGGCGGATGCCCTGGCTGCCGATGCTTCATCGGAGGTCAGGGTCCTGTCAGCGGCGCGGAAGCGCAGGCCAAAGGCCAGCGACTTGCGGCCGTCGGGAATACCCGTGCCCTGGTACTCGTCAAACAGCGTCACGTCTTCGAGCAATTCACCGGCGCCTTCACGCAGGGTCTCCAGCACGGTCGCGGCAGCGACCTCAGCCGGAACAACCAAAGCAACATCCTGTGTGGCCACCGGGAAGGTGGAGATGGGCTTGGCCACGATGATGTCGGCCGCTGCGGCAAAGACCTTCTCTGCGTTGATTTCCATGGCTACCGAGCGGGCAGGCATGTTCAGCTCGCTCAACAGCTTCGGGTGAAGTTCGCCGGCGTAGCCAACAACCTCGCCGCTCCGCAGTGTCAATTGGGCAGCGCGGCCCGGGTGGAACGCTTGGTGCGAGCCTTGAGAGACGATCAGTTCCACACCAACCACATCGGCCACCAAACGGGCAGCGTCAATGGCGTCGGCCCAGTCCCAGGCACGGGGTGCGTGAGCAGGGGCTGCCGGTGAATCCTTGCCCGTGAACACGGCAGCCATGGTGAGCGGCTGGTAGGGAATACCGTCGTAGAGGGCATCGAGGACCTCATCCGAGGGCTTCACGCCGAGCGGCGGGATCGATGCCGTGCCCAGAGTGTCCGACGGCAGGAATACCAGACCGGATTCGAACAGCGCCAGATCATGGAAACCCCGTGAGTGGTTGCGCTTGGCAATCTCAATCAAGCCCGGCAGCACGGAGGTGCGCAGGAAGCCGAATTCCTCGCTAAGCGGGTTGGCCAGCTTCACGGCAGTGCGCGGGGCACCGGCTTCGGCCACGCCAAAGGTGTCATTGGACGCCTTGGAAACGAACGGGTAAGCCATGATCTCGGTCAAACCGGAATCCGCCAGTGCCTGAACTACGCGGCGGCGCTGCTGCTGCTTGCGGGAGTAGCCGCGTCCGGGAGGTGCCGTGGGGAGGCTGGACGGGATCTGATCGAAGCCCACCAAGCGGGCCACTTCCTCCGTCAAGTCTTCCTTGGTGAGCAAATCGTGCCGCCAAGAAGGGGCTGTGACGGAATAGCCGCCGTCGACCTTCTCCACGTCTGCGCCGAGATCAGTCAGCGAACCCATGATCTGAGACTGCGTGAACTCGATGCCAATGCGTGCCGAGGTATAGCCCGAGGGCAGGAAGACGGGGGCTGAAGCCACCACGGCATTCACGTCGGTAGCTGTGGTTTCTTCAGTGCCACCAGCGAGCTCAACCAACAAGTTGACCGCGCGCTGGGCGGCAATGTCGGCCACCAAGGGATCCACACCACGCTCGAAACGCTTGGACGCCTCGGACGGCAGCTTGTGACGGCGGCGTGATCGGGCAATGGAGACTTCTTCGAAGTGCGCAGCCTCAATCAGCACCGTGCTGGTGGCTGAGGTGACCTCGGTGGAGGCACCGCCCATAACACCGGCAACGCCGATGGGACCGGAGCCATCGGTGATCAGCAGATCCTCGGCGTCGAGCTTGCGGACCTTGCCGTCCAGAGTCTTCAGCGTCTCGCCAGCGGTGGCACGGCGAACCGTGATAGCGCCGTCGAGCTTGTCGGCATCGTAGAAGTGCAGCGGCTGCCCCAGTTCCAACATGACGTAGTTGGAGATATCCACGGGCAGCGAAATGGAACGGATCCCGGCCAGTCGCAGCCGCGAGGACATCCACGTCGGAGTTGGCATGGTTGCGTTAATTCCGCTCACGGTGCGTGCCACAAAACGGTCGCAGCCCGGGATGCCGTAAATGGGCGCTCCGTCGGCAAGAACGATTGCGTGCCCCGCACCGGTGGAGGCGGTCACCGAAACCAGCGACGCCGGATCCGTGAACACACTATCTGTTGCGTGCGCGTATTCGCGGGCGACGCCGCGGATGCTGAACGCGTAGCCACGGTCAGGTGTGACGTTGATTTCAGCGGCTTCATCGTCCAGACCTAAGAGGGCGAGGGCGTCGGTGCCCAATTCCGGGTCAAGACCCAGAGTTGAGAGCACCAGGATGCCGTCGTGGTCATCGCCAATGCCGAGTTCACGCACGGAGGCGATCATGCCGGCGGACACGTGACCGTAAGTCTTCCGCGGGGTGATGCGGAAGTCTCCGGGCAGCACGGCGCCGGGCAGGGTGACAATAACCTTGTCCCCAACCTCGAAATTGTGCGCACCGCAAACAATGCCCTGCACTCCTGTTGGGTCAATGCCGTCAATGTCCAGGGTCTGGGTGGCGCCTTCGGGCACTACGCGGACGGTGCACCAGTTGATGGTTTTGCCGTTGGTCTGCGCCTCGGGTTCCTTAGACAAAACCTGGCCCACCACAATGGGGCCGCTGATCTCATCGAGCGGGCGGTGCACATCTTCTTCTTCAAAACCGACCTTGACCAGGTCAGTCATTACGTCTTCGGCTGTTGCTTCAGCCGGTACCTGCGCGTACTCGCGCAGCCAAGTCAGTGGAATACGCACCGCTTAGATCTCCATCCCAAAGTGTTCGCTGAATCGTACGTCGCCCTCAATCATGTCGTGCATGTCGCCCACTTCATTGCGGAACATAAGAGTGCGTTCAATGCCCATGCCGAAGGCAAATCCGGAGTATTCCTCTGGGTCAATGCCGGCAGCACGGAGCACGTTCGGGTTGACCATGCCGCAGCCGCCCCACTCAATCCAGCGCGGGCCACCCTTGGCACCGGGGTGCCAGATGTCCAGCTCGGCCGACGGCTCGGTGAACGGGAAGAAGTTCGGACGCAGACGGATGCTGGCTTCCTCACCAAACATCAACCGAGCAAAGTGCTCCAACGTGCCGCGCAGATCCGCCATGGACAGGTTCTTGTCAATGGCCAGACCCTCGAACTGGTGGAACACCGGGGTGTGCGTGGCGTCAAGCTCGTCGGTGCGGAACACCTTGCCGGGGCACAGCACGTAGATGGGCAGTTCGCGTTCCAGCATGGAACGGACCTGCACCGGGGAGGTATGCGTGCGCATGAGCAGGTGCGCCTCGGGCGGCTCCACGAAGAACGTGTCCTGCATTTCACGGGCCGGGTGGTCCGGTTTGAAGTTCAAGGCATCAAAATTGAACCATTCCGATTCCAGCTCGGGGCCTTCGGCGATTTCCCAGCCCATGCCCACGAAGATATCGCTCACGCGGTCTTGCAGGGTGGACAACGGGTGGCGGGCCCCGGCGCGACGGCGGCGCGGAGCGGCCGTGACATCCACGGTCTCCTCAACGAGAATACGCGCGGCGTCCTCGGCTTCGAGCACCTCGGTGCGGCCTGCGAGCGCTTTGGCTACGCGGCCACGGGAACCGCCCATGAGCTTTCCGGCGGCAGCCTTAAATTCTTTGGCGAGACCTCCGATTTCACGGTTGGCAAGGCTCAGCGGCGACTTTTCACCGGTGTGCGCCAGGCGTGCGGTCTTCAGCTCGTCCAGGGTGGCTGCGGCGACAAAGGCTGCGAGCGCGTCTTGGACGGCTGCGCCAATGGCGGCTTCGTCCAGCGGGTCCGGGACCGTTGCGGGTTCGGTAGTTGGTTCGGGCATTTCTGCCGTCGTGTGGGGCATCTCAGACATCTACAGTTTTTACCTAAGCTCGTGTGCGAGTAAGCGGCGGGGTAGCTCCTCCCGCCGCAACCATTCTAGTTGACGGCGCATGCCTGCTTTGAACCCAACTCTTTACCGCTTCGCGACCCAATGCCTCTGCTGTTTTGTTACGCTAACGCTCATGGTCACCCTTCGCAGCACAAGTACGACGCCGGCCTTCCGCCGTACGCCGTTGGCGAGCCTTCCGCTGGTGCTGTTGCTTACTCTCACGCTGGGTGGGTGCGGGCTGACTCCCGGCGGGACCGGCACGTACACGCCCGACGCCGCCGTGATCCAGGAAAAAGTCGATTGCCCCGGGTCCACCATAGGTTGGCTGCCAGAACCGGCCAGCCCACCGGCGTCGGACGTCTCGGGTTCCGCATCCCAGGAGGCAATGCTCAAGGGTTCCGTCCCCGAGGGATTTGTGCCAGTCCACGTCATCCGCTGCTCCATGGGTGTCAATGATCCCACTGGTGATTACACCCCGGTGCTCCACGAGGAACATTTGGAGGGCGACTACTCCAACTTACTCGCCGCGTTGGCGCAGCCCAGCGATAAAAGCGGAAGCGGGGCATGTACAGCTGACATGGAGCTCGTTCCGCCCCTGTGGATGGTCGATGCGCAGGGCCGGGCTATTCAGGTTGCGTGGCCGCTGGACGCTTGCGGCAAGACCCGTGGCAAGCCGGATACGGCGAAAGCCTTAGAGAAGCTGAGCGTTGGCCAGGTCATTGAGCGTCAGAAAACCAGCTCATGAGCACCCGCCAGCACCACGTCAAACTAAGCACGGCCGGCTTGGCGTTCCGCGCCACGGCTGTGATGGTTGCGGCGCTGCTGCTATCTGGATGTAGCTCCCCACATCCGCTGTTGCAACCAGAGACATATCTGCCTGAACCGGCCACGCTGCAAGACGCCGTCCGCTGTTCAACGTCCACGGACTGGGAACCGGCAGCCACAAATCCGGCCGCGTTACTCAAGGGGCGTGTTCCAGACCGGTTCATTCCAGTAGATATTGTGCGCTGCTCTCTCGATTCTGCCACCGCCGACGTGACGGAGGACCACTTATCCGGCGACTACGCTCCCCTACTGGCAGCTCTGGCAGTCCCCAGCGAGCGCGGAGGCCCCATGAGCTGTCTGGACTACGGGGAAACTCTGCCGGGCATCTGGCTGATCAATGCCACCGGGCAGGCAGTCAACATCCAATGGCCCATGGATTCCTGCGACCATTCCAAACCCGATACCGCCAAAGCTTTGGCCGCGCTCACTGTCACCAGCAGCACCCCCGCGCCCAAGGAAGGGACCAGTACCACGCCATGAGTTCTCCCCTCACTCGGCTCGAGCTCATCCGTGCCGTAGCCAATGCCATGAACCTTTCGACGGCGTCCGGGTTGCTGCTGGCGGGGCTGACACGCACCCGGATTGAGCAGGGCCCGCACGGACTAATCTTTGGCACCGACTACCAACCCAAGCTGCCGATAGCGGGCGCGTTCACGGTAGGCAATGTGATCTTCTACCGAACAGACCGAGCCCACATCGATGCGCGCCCTGATTTACTGGCCCACGAATCCGGGCACGCAACCCAATACGCATGGTGCCTTGGCTTACCGTTCTTTCCCCTCTATGCAGCCTGCGCCACCTATTCACTCTGGCGCACCGGAGATCCGGGCAGCCGAAACTTCTTCGAACGCAACGCAGGACTGGCCTTGGGTGGCTACCGCGAACTGCCCACCATCGCCAGGCTTACCGGGTTGCGGAACCAATTGCGGCGCCTGGCGTTTGTTAAGTCACCAGCCAGTACCGGCGTACAGCCTCACACCGTACAGATCCAGGAAGAGAACTAACTATGAGCGAGACCAACAACTCCATCACCGTCACCGGGCACGGCGCAGTCCAGACCGCCCCGGACTTCTTCACCATCAACATCGGTATTGAGGCATCACAGCCCACCGTACGTGACGCATACTCTCAAGCTGGCGAGGCCCTCAACGCCGTCAACGCGAAACTGCAGACGTTGGGCGTGGAGCGCACATCCATCAGCTCCTCCACGCTGGATGTTCGCGTGGACAGCCGTTGGCAAGAAGGGCTGGGCACGGTAGTCACCGGGTACACGGTCTCCAGCACTCTCTCCGTATCCCTTCGTTACGACCAAGGCGCCCCGGACATCGTTGCTGCCGTGGTTGAGGCCGGCAACAACAACGTTCGACTCAACGGCATGTCCCCGGTCGTTTCCGATCCCTCCGCGGCACAGGACGAAGCCCGGGCTGCGGCATGGGCTGATGCACGCCGCGCCGCCGAAGTGTACGCACAGCTGGCCGGCCGCACCCTTGGTGCCGTGAAAAAAGTCCACGAAGGGAACATCCCCTCCGGCAGCCCACGCGCCATGATGGCCCGCGCCGCCATGACGATGGACAGCGCCATGGCCATTGAGCCAGGGCAAAGCGATGTCACCATCGCCGTGCAGATCACCTGGTTGCTGAACTAGGCCTCAGTAAATCAGCCACATAACTAAGCCCAAGAACAGACAGAGGAGCGGCCCCGGTGAGGTTCACCGGGGCCGCTCCTCTGCGAGCGCCTAGCGTCAAGTGCAAAGCGTCAAGCCCGTTTCAACAAACTACTCGCAGACTGACCCACAAGCTGTGGCTCAAGAAACCTTGATCTCGCGCTTGAGGATCTTACCCGTGGGACCCTTGGGCAGTGCGTCAACAATAATGACCTTGCGCGGATACTTATAGGCGGCCACTCGCTCCTTGACGAACTCTTGGATTTCCGCAGCCAACGCCTCCGGGTTCTCTGCGCCAACGGCACCTTCCTTCAGCGCTACCACGGCACACACTTCCTCACCGTGGACGTCGTCGGGCTTGCCCAGAACTGCAGCCTCGGCAACGGCCGGGTGCTCGTATAGGACTTCTTCAATCTCGCGCGGATAGATGTTGTAACCGCCGCGCAGGATCATGTCCTTCTTCCGGTCCACAATGAAGAACACCCCATCTTCATCCTGGCGTCCCAGATCCCCCGTACGGAACCATCCGTCTGGGATAGCGGCCGCCGTCGCCTCGGGATTGTTCCAATACCCCTTCATAACATAGGGGCCCGCCACGGCTATCTCCCCCACCGAGCCAGGTTCGACGTCGGCTCCCTCCTCATCGATGACCCTCAGTTGGGCTCCGGTCACCGCGGTTCCCACGGAACCTGGCTTGCGAACGCCGTCGAGCTGGTTAAAACTGACCACGGGCGATGTCTCGGACAGCCCGTACCCCTCGAGCAAGGTGGCATTGAAGGTGGCTTCGAATTCGTGCAAGATTTCCACCGGCAGGGCCGATCCGCCGGAGGCCGCCAGCCGCAGACTGCTCAGGTCATAGTTTTCCCGGCCGGGAGCACGCAGCAGTGCAATGTACATGCTGGGGACGCCTTCAAAGATAGTGACCTTGTCCCGGGCGATGATCTCCAACGCCTTGACTGGATCGAAGCGGGGCAGCAGTGTCACGGCAGCCCCTGCCATGACGGCAGAGTTCAGCGCGCAGGTCTGTCCAAAGATGTGGAAGAACGGCAGCCCGCCGAAAATCACGTCTCCGTCCCGGCTGCCGAAGAGAGCCACCGACACTTCAGCATTGCTGCGCAAGTTCTCGTGGGTGAGCTCGGCACCCTTGGGTTTGCCTGTGGTGCCGGAGGTGTACAAAATAACGGCCGTGTCATCCTTGGCGGCCTCAGCCACCTCATGGCGTGGCTCAAGCGGGGTCACCAGGGCCATGAAGCTCGCATCGATGGGAATGATTTCAGTTCCGGCTTCAGCCGCCCCGGCGGCCACCTCAGCCATGACACCTTCCCAGGCGAAGGCTAGTGTGGCGCCGGAATCCTGTAGGTGATAGGCCACTTCCCGGGCCTTCAAGAGTGGATTCAGTGGAACCACAATGGCCCCATAGCGCAAAATGCCGTAATAAATGGGCGGCATCTGCGGCAGGTTGGGTGAAATTAACGCCACCCGGTCCCCTGGCTTGACACCCCGCTGAGCCAGTAATGCCGCAACCTTGGCGCTGAGCACCTCGAGGGCTCCGTAGGTGATTTCAATGTCATCAAGTTTGATGACAATCCCGCCTGGATTCCTGGTGGCGGAGGCGGGGACAATCGAGGCCAGATTCGTCATGGTGCTCCTTTAATGCAGGAGATGCCTGAGTCCAGAGTCCATCATCGGCAATGAAGGCTGGAATCAAACACCAGGAGACGCCGTCGTCCCATGCCACCACCCTAACGTGCATAAGCGTGATTCACACCACATTACTACTGGCCAGTAGCTATTTCCCACCATCAATACCTTGCTGTGAATTAGAATATATGTTCTAATCGAGGAATGCGGTGGACTAATCAACAAATCAACCAGCCACTTTTTCCCGAACAGCTGGCCGTTTCGCCAGCTCAGGTGGCACCTGAGTTACCTCCCGGCGCGCCGCTACTTCCCTTAGCTGGACTGGTCAAGAGCGTTCAAACCCCTGAGTTTGCCGGCATTACTTTTCATGAGGTTTTGTCCAAGTCCGCGTTGAACAAGGTTCCTCCCAGCTCCACCATGCCATTTGAATGGACGGTCAATCCGTACCGGGGTTGCTCCCATGCTTGCGTCTACTGCTTTGCTCGCAAGAGCCACACCTATCTGGACTTTGATCCCGGGGTGGATTTCGATTCTCAGGTTGTCGTCAAGGTCAATGTTGCTCAGGTGCTGCGCAAGGAATTGTTCAAGACCTCATGGCAGCACCACCACGTTGCATTGGGCACCAATACGGATCCATACCAACGCGCGGAAGGCCGCTATCAACTCATGCCCGGCATTATTAAGGCTCTGGCCGATTCCGGGACCCCGTTTTCCATTCTGACCAAGGGCACGCTGCTGGCGCGGGACATCCCCGTCTTGCGAGAGGCCGGACGCCAGGTCAGTGTTGGGATGGGGATCTCTCTGGCGTTATTGGATGAAGGTCTGGCCCAGACCTTGGAGCCGGGCACCCCGTCTCCCAAGGCCCGCTTGTCCTTGATCAGCAAGCTGCGCGATGCAGGCCTGCCGTGCGGTGTCATGGCCATGCCCATCCTGCCGTGGCTCACCGATTCAGAAGAGTCCCTGGACGCGCTCTTCGCCGCCCTAGCTGAGGCTGGTGCAACGGGTGTGAGCGCCGGAGCCCTATACCTGCGCCCAGGCACCCGTGAGTGGTTCATGCAGTGGCTGGCCCGCGAGCACCCCTCATTGGTAGGGCGCTACCAGCGGCTCTACGGCTCTGGAGCCTACGCCTCCAAGGAGTACCGGCAATGGCTGGCCGCCCGGGTCAACGAGGCCAAAGCCCGCAACGGCTTTGGCAAGCAGGGCTTCATCCACGATCCAAGGCAGGAAGAGGCTCAATACCCGGCCGGGAGCATGCCCATCCCACACAATGTCGAGGTTGAGCGCCTGCGTCCCCTAGCGGGCGGCGGATTCCGCGGCATACCCTCTTCCACAGCCACAGCCAGCGAAGCAAATAGGGGAAGCGCCAGTGCAGGCATGACAAAAGCGGGGACCCCGAAGGGGATCCCCGCCTCGTCCAACCTTGAGCCCACCTTGTTCTAAGCTTTGGGGCCGAGCCCAACTTGTTCGCGGTTGGTGCTCTGTCAGGCTGTCAGCTTTGGCCGCTGCGCAGTCTTACTTGATGAACGCAACGTTGAACGGGAACTTGTACGTTTGCCCGTTGCGGAACTGATTGGGTGCGTTCACTGCGGCGATGATGTGGATGATGAACAGCGCTACTCCGGCAATTCCGAAGATGACACCCAAGTAGGGAATGAACGTCAAGACAAAGGCAATGACGCGCAGGATCGAGAAGTTCAGGTTCTGCCGGTGGAAATCATCCGCAAAGCTGTTCTTGCCCTTCTCCGTGAGGAAGAAGATCAGTGCCGGAATCCAGCTGAAGAAGACGGAGAGCCAATAGTTCAAAACCACTGTGCCTGCGGGATCAACAGCACCCTGCTGGTACTGCTGGCTTTGAGTTTGCGGGTATGGCTGCTGGGCCGGGGTTTGCGGATACTGCGGTGCAGCAGTGGGCTGCTGATACTGCGCCGGAGCCTGCTGGGCGGGCTGGCCATAGCCGGGCTGCTGGTACGGGATGGGGCCGGTGGGCTCTGGTGAGTTGTATCCCGGAGGCGTTGGCCCAACGGGGGGTGTGGGGGAATTATTCTCGCTCATGTGCTCTCTCCTTGGTCAGAAACCTTGGTTACCAATCTAGTCGTTTTCCGCGCCCCGTGCCCGTAATTGACGGAAAATTCAACGGCTTTTAAAGCAGTCAAGGCGGCAGGAACATCTGGGTTCCGGCCGCCTTGCGCGTGAGTGGCGCTACCTCAACGAATTATCCGCTCTTACGGCGGAACTCGCGCTTGGCTGCTGCTGCTCCGTGGGAGGCATTAATCTTGGGTCCACCCTTGGCAGACACGCTTCCGTGCTGCTGGTTCTTCTTGTTCTCTAGCGCCTGCCGAAACTTTTCCTTCGTTTCTTCGCTGGCACCTGCGGCGGTTTGATCGTCGTGGTGATTACTCGTCATGGCACAACCTCCTTGGGGTCTTCAGCACCCAGTCTGGCACAGGACCTTGGATTCTCAACACCCGTTGGGCGAATTATGGTTGGCTGGTGAAGGCGATCAAGGCATGCACAATGGGCAAGTCAGCGGGAATCCACGGCAATTCCAGGATTTGAGGCCCTGCTAGCTCAACCCACAGCAGCGCATCGTGATCTTCCAGTGGTTCTGGTGTGCCCTTCGTTGTCTGCGCCAGCCACACGCGCATGGCGGCGCCAGAATTCAAAGGCCAGCCGTCCGGCGTCGTGCCTGCCAGCTCTGCGCCCAACGTTACTGTGATGCCTAACTCTTCTTGGAGTTCCCGGTGCAGGGCCTGTGCCGGCTCTTCACCGGGCTCAATTTTCCCGCCGGGAAACTCCCACATGCCCGCAAACTCGGGAGGGGCCGTTCGCCGGGCTGCCAATAATGTGCGGGGATTCTCGAGCGAGTCAACGAGTGCTGCGCCTACGATTTGTTTCATTGTCGTCACCAGCTAAGTCTAGGGCGAACTAGAATGATCATGGCATCTTCATGCCCCAGCCGCTGCGCACTGTGGCGCCGGCACCTCCCGCCGACGGCGGATCCACACAACCCACTTTGTGAAAGTTATTCTCCATGTCCCTGCTTAAATCCCAGCGCGGCCACACCCCGCCCTCGCCCAACGCCGTTGCCTGGGCGATCCTGGCCCTGGCCATTGGTGGCTTCGGCATTGGCACCACCGAATTCGCCATGATGGGCTTGCTGCCCAATGTTGCAGAGGGCGTGGGCGTCAGTGTGCCGACCGCAGGCCATGTCATCTCCGCCTATGCCCTCGGCGTAGTGGTAGGCGCACCGTTACTGGTCGCCATTGGTGCGAAAATGGCGCGCAAAACCTTGGCTCTGGGGCTGATGGGGCTTTTTACCGTGGGCAACTTGCTCTCCGTCTTCGCTCATGACTACACCACCTTGCTGGTCACACGCTTCATTGCGGGTCTGCCACACGGCGCCTTCTTTGGGGTAGCCGCGGTACTGGCCGCCTCATTGGTGGCGCCTAGCAAACGAGGGCGGGCCATTTCCATGGTCATGATGGGTCTGTCCATCGCAAACGTCCTCGGCGTCCCGCTGGCCACCTATGTAGGCCAGCAGTTCGGGTGGCGCTGGCTGTTCGTGCTGGTCGCAATCATCGGCGTCATCACGATGGTGTGCATCACGGCATTCATTCCCACTCAAGGGGTTCAGCCCGGTGCCAGCTTGCGCAAGGAATTGGGCGCCTTGCGTCGCGGCCAGGTCTGGCTGACCCTGCTGGTAGGCGTGGTTGGTTTTGGTGGCTTCTTTGCCGTCTATACCTACGTCGCCAACACCATGACGGATGTGGCCGGCTTTGATTCAGGATTCCTTCCCGTCATTGTAGGTCTCTACGGGGTGGGCATGGTGGTGGGAAACTACATCGGTGGACGGCTCGCCGACTGGTCCGTCATGGGCAGCATCTACGCTGTCATGGCTTTCATCGCTGCAATGCTGGTGCTGTACGCAGCCTCGGTTCACATTCAGTGGATGGCGTTGCTGATGATCTTCGTCATTGGCGCCTCGGGTGCCATGCTTATTCCTTCGCTGCAGACGCGTCTCTTGGATGTCTCCCCGGGGGCGCCAACATTGGCGTCCTCCTTGAACCACTCGGCGCTGAACATGGCCAACGCGCTTGGCGCCTTCGTGGGTGGGCTCGTCATCACGTGGGGATGGGGATACACCGCCCCGGCTCTGGTGGGCGCCGTCTTGGCAGTGCTGGGACTGGGCATCGCCCTCCTCAGCGGGCTACTTGATAAGGCCGGCAAGAACTAACTCCTCCCAGACAAAATGCACATAAGCGCCAGACAAACAAGAATCCCGCAGCTAGTTTTACTAGGTGCGGGATCCTTTGTTTAACACAGCGTTCCGGCGGGTTCAGCCTGCCAGAGACGGTTCTAGTGGAAACTTTCCAGGCAGGCGTCCGGTTCGACAGGAGGAGCTGAACTGCAGGAGTTGCTCTGCAGGAGGAGCCGCGCGTCTCATGCGGTCAGCTCGCACCGGTCACGGTGCTGCCTAGGCGCGGTGCTGGGCCCTTGCGCTGGCGTACAGGCACACTGTTGCGGCCGTTCCCAGGTTCAGTGACTCTGCCGCGCCGTAGACGGGCACAGCGACCCGGTGATCAGCCAGGGCTTTTTCCTCGCCTGCGAGGCCTTGTGCTTCGTTGCCAAACATCCAGAGGGTGGGCCGCTCTAGTTCGTAGCTGGAATCCGGGATTTCCTGATCGAAGGCACGCGCCGCGCTCTCGTCCTGCAGCAGGTCCAGGTTCAGCTGCCCATAACCGTCGGCGGCGAGGATGCCCACACCGGCAGCCTTGGCGGCGGCAACCACATCGGCTAGATCTGCTCCAAGAACAACCGGGAGGTGGAACAACGATCCCGCTGTGGAGCGGACAGTTTTGGGGTTGTAG
The DNA here is from genome assembly GCF_001445575.1 of Arthrobacter alpinus. Classification (NCBI taxonomy): domain Bacteria; kingdom Bacillati; phylum Actinomycetota; class Actinomycetes; order Micrococcales; family Micrococcaceae; genus Arthrobacter; species Arthrobacter alpinus. Next base: position 3,349,126 of record NZ_CP013200.1, read on the forward strand.
ACATCCACGCTGGAGTTGGAGAAGATCACGGCGTCGGCACCCGCAGCATCAGCGGCACGCAGCACAGTCCCGGCGTTTCCCGGGTCCTGCACGCGGCACAACATGGCGATCAATTTCGGCTTGGCAGCAAAGACCTCCGCCAACGGCACGTCCACAAAGTTACAGACAGCCACAATGCCCTGAGGTGCCACGGTATCGGTCATGGCGGACAACACGAGTTCACTGGCAACGCGAACCTGTACACGGGATCCCGGTGCAGCAGCAGCTTCAACCAGCTCCGGGTACTTCCTCAAGCTCTCAACAGTGCCGTACAACGCTTCCACCACGGCTGTGCCGCCAGCGGCGAGGCATTCGCGGTGGGCGCGCAATGCTTCACGGACAGACTGTGGGCCTTCAGCCAGGAACTGACGGCGCTTTAAACGGCCCGAGCGCCCGGTCAGCTTCGCAACATCCCTCACACGATCTGCTCGAGGATTGGTCATTGCTTCTGCTGGCGGGCGCCCGGTTTCACTCATAATTAGGACCTTATCAGTCACTACTCATGAACAAGGAACTGGAGAGTTCCTTCAGGGTATTTCTAGAATTACTTTGCTACCGGAGCTGAGGTATCAGCAGGCAGTGCAGCCTTGGCGATGTTCACCAGAGCGGCGAAAGCACCGGCGTCGTTGACGGCCAGGTCGGCCAGCATGCGACGGTCAACCTCGATCGCAGCAGCCTTCAGGCCCTGGATCAAGCGGTTGTAGGTCAGGCCGTTGGCGCGTGAGGCAGCGTTGATACGCTGGATCCACAGGCGACGGAAGTCACCCTTACGCTTGCGGCGGTCACCGTAGCTGTAAACAAACGAGTGCAGCAGCTGCTCTTTGGCCTTGCGGTACAGACGTGAACGCTGTCCACGGTAACCCTTTGCGCGCTCAAGAATAACCCGACGCTTCTTATGGGCGTTTACAGCCCTCTTCACACGTGCCACGTGCGTACTCCTTCAATTTTAAAGATCCCAAGCCAATCATGCCAGGGAAGGCTTTGATGAATGGTGTTAGACCCTGAACTGGGAATCACACCGATTGACTTGCGAAATTAGATGCCGAGCATCTTCTTGATGTTGCGAACATCTGCCTTGGCAACCGTGAGGTCACCCTTCAGACGACGCTTCAAGCTGGAGGGCTTGTGCTCCAGGTAGTGGCGGCGGTTAGCCTGCTGGCGCTGAAGCTTACCGGAACCGGTGAGCTTGAAACGCTTCTTAGCACCACTATGTGTCTTCATTTTAGGCATGAGGACCTATCTCCTTACGTATCCACCGGCGCTGCCTGTGGGTCTCTAGCAGCGACCGATTGGGTCACTGTGTGGGTGTATTCACCGCTGAAAAGGTGAAACCTTATTCAGCCGAGCTGGGGGTTTCGTCCGCGGGAGCACTCTTTGCAGAGGCTGCCTTCGCGGCCGGTTTTGCAGCAGCCTTGGCGGCCGGCTTTGCTGCGGGCTTCGCAGCAACCGGCTTGGCCATGGGCTTCGGCATAGGAATGGGCTTTGCGGCAACCGGCTTCGGAGCAGCAACCGGCTTGGGCGCTACTGCGGGCTTGGTTGCAGCCTTAGCAACAGGTGCCGCCTTGGCCGCGGGGGCCTTAGCTGCGGCCGGTGCCTTAGCGGGGGCTGCCTTGGCCGGAGCCTTGGCAGGTACGACGGCGGCTGCCGGCTTTTGTGCCGGAGCTTCCTTCGTCGGAGCTACTTCAGGGGCCGGAGCCTTGGTCGGCGCAACAGTTTCAGCAACCGGTGCAACAACTTCCGGAACAACAGCGGCTGCGGGAGCCGGGATATCCTCGTTCAGACGCAAGCCCTCGGGCAACAAGTCAGCCAATGACTGAGTCATGGGTGCCTTGTTCTCACGGTCCACATCAACGCGGGCGGTGCCATTGGCAACGGCTTCGTTGTGGGCCTTAGCATCGGCGCGCTGCTGGTTGCGGCGTGCTTCTGCCTTGGCTTCAGCCTTGTTCTTCAGGGGACCGATAACCATGACCATGTTGCGGCCGTCAATGCGGGGGCTCGATTCGATGACGCCGACTTCAGCGACATCTGCGGCGAACTTCTGCAGGAGACGGATGCCCATTTCCGGACGCTGCTGCTCGCGTCCACGGAACTGGATCATGGCCTTGACCTTGTCACCGGCTCCGAGGAAGCGTGTTGCGTGCCCGCGCTTGGTCTCGTAGTCATGGGTATCGATCTTGAGACGGAAACGGATTTCCTTCAAGACGGTGTTGGTCTGGTTCTTACGGGCTTCACGAGCCTTGACTGCGGCTTCATACTTGTACTTGCCGAAGTCCATCAGTTTGCACACCGGCGGCTTAGCCGTCGGCGCGACCTCAACCAGATCCAAGTCAGACTCAGCTGCTAAACGAAGGGCATCCTCAATGCGGACAACTCCTACTTGTTCGCCTGCTGGCCCAACCAACCGCACCTCGGGGACGCGGATTCGATCATTGATGCGTGGCTCGCTAATGTGTAGCTCCTGTTGCCTAAAAGGGTGAGTACCACCAGCAACGAAGAAGGCCTCCAATTTGCTGATGCAATGGAGGCCTCAAATGATCGGCACAGGTCCCCTAGATAAGGAGACGTGCTTGTCCGCCCCTCATGGGACGGTGCCGACCTAAAACCAGACAACGCCAAAGATTGGGTCGAAAGGTGGGAGAGGAATCCACTTGCAAACTCTTTGCAGCTATTCGATAGTCCTTGTGACTTTCGCCTTGAGGACACACGATAAATAACAGCATCGAGTCGGTCTGTGACAAGCTTAGCAGTATGAGTAGCTCAGATAATAATCCAGACACCCGCAACACGTTTGAAGCAGCCCCCGAGGAAGCCCTGACCGATTCTCAGGCCGCCTCGGTAGTACGTGATATTGCAGAGGTTCCCGCCATTGAGGTCATTACAACTGCCGCCGTTCACCTCATGAGCGCCGCAGCCGTCAAGTGCGGCCTGGCCGCCGGACCCGACGCTGAAGAACTGAAGGACCTGGACGAGGCCCGCAAGCTCATCACCGCACTGGCAGGCTTCGTGACCGCCGCAGCTCCTGAAATTGGCAGCCAGCACGCCGGACCGTTGCGCGATGGCCTGCGTTCACTGCAGCTCGCCTTCCGTGAAGCATCAACCATCCAGGACGCTCCGGGCAAGGGTCCGGGCGAGAAGTACACCGGAGCGGTCAACTAGTCCCCACTCGCTCCCAACTTGAAGCCGCTGGCGCGTCTTTAAGTTGGGGCCCTCGCGAGCGTGGGCCCATCCGCTGATCTCGAACGGTGAGTAGTGAGCAATGTTTGTACGTAACATTGCTCACTACTCACCGTTCGAGGTGGTTAAGGGCCGTTACACCGGGTCCGGCTCACCCAAAAGGTCGTCCAAATCGTCCGGTTGCTGAGATTGCACTGCGGTGGAATTACGTCGGCGCCAGACTGCCATGACGATCAGGCCAAGAATCGCCAGTACCGCACAAATGGCACCCACAATGACGAAGCCGGCCCAAGGACCGATGCGGTCAATCATGACGCCGGCGAACGGTGCGCCCATGGCATTGCCAATAGTCATGGAGGATCCGTACCAGCCCATGGCCTCGCCACGACGCTTTTCACTGACTAGATCAGCAATATGCTCAGCACTTGATGTCAGCACTGGCGCGCAGAGCAGACCGGGCAAAATGGACAGCAATCCAAGGGTCCAGGCGTTGGTGGCGAATCCCATGGGGATGATCAAGATGGCCATGGCACCCAGTAGCCACAACGGGTTGACGGAACGTTTTAGGGCACCGTAAACGACGCCGCCCACAATGGAAGCGCCGCACCAGAAGAGGAAGACGATACCAAGATCACCGGTGCTGTCGTTGAAGTTCATCAACGCGACCATGCCAACGTTGACTCCGGTCAGCACCAGTCCGGCACCCAGTGACGTAGCCAGAATGGCCAAGACGGCAATATTGACCCAGCGCAGGTTGTGATGGGTGCTCCCCCACCAGCGGGCGATGATGTTCTTCCCCGTTAGATCTGGGGCTTGTTGGTCTTCTACGGGGTCAGATGGCTCCGCGAGCACGCCGCCCACGGAAACGTAGGATCCCTTGTGACCGGTGCGAGTGGGCGGATTGAACCACATCAAGAAAATGCCAGCCAGCGACGCGCTCACCCCAATGACAACCAGACCTAGCACGGTATTGTTGGTGGCCAACATGACACCGGCCGCCGGGCCGATCATGAATGTCAGTTCACCACCCATGGAATCCAGAGCGTAGGCAGTTCGGCGTTGTTCCGGCGGGACCATGACACCCAGGGCCTGGCGCACCACGGAGAAGATGGGGACGGCAAACAGGCCCCCGATGAACGCGGCCGCGAGGAGCAGCTGAAAGTTCAAAAACGGCGCGGTGCCCCACACCGTCACTTCGGCAATAACCGAGGGGATCAAGGCCCGGCGCAAGCCGTAACGGTCCACCATTCGTCCACGCCACGGCGCACCAATCGCGATACCGATGGTGACTGCTGCGGCGACCAACCCCGCTGCTGCGTAATCCAGCTCCATGGACTTGACCACGTGCAGAGTCAAGAGCACGCCTGCCGCAGCGTGCGGAATACGTGCCAGCATGGCCACGATCAGGAGTCGGCGGACGGATCCAACCGCAAGGATTTCGCGGTAGGCAGCAAAATTCACGGTGTTTACTTCTCTCTTGGTATCCATCACAAGAGAGCGTGACGCTGCTCCTGTGTGGTTTAGGTCTGTGGGTGCTGGAGCTGCAAACGAATCTGGATGGAATCAACTGCTGCAGCAAAATATTCGTTGCTGGCCCAATATTCTTGCAGGCGGGTCAAAAGGTCATTCACTTGTTGCTGATCAAGCCCAGGCAATAACGTCAGGGTGACACACAGTTCCGGTCCGGTTCCGCCGCCTTGCACCCGTTGCGAGTGTTCGCCCTTAGTGCCCCAGAGGGATTCTATGCCCTGCCCGGCACTGGCGGAAATATCCGTCACGGCTGTGTGAGCTACGGCCGACACGGAGTCGCGGAGGACATTTTCAACCGCTACATCCCCATAGCTGGGTTGCCACTGTTGTTGCTGCGCCAGCGCCCACATGGCGGGGCGGCGGACCACAAATGGACGTTCGGAGCCAGGATCTAACACCAGCAACGCAGCCTCCTCGGCCACCGCGGACAAAGCTGCACGGGCTGCATACACTGCCACCGGGCGCGCCTCGGGATGCCACCGGGTGAGTGCTTCTGCGTTAGTAAAGACCGGCAGGGCACGCCGTCCATCGGGACCATTCAGCGTCACCAAGGCCATATCTGACTCTTTGTCCGAGACCAGGCCGTTCTCGCCCACTATCTGCTCTGCGAGTTGAGCGACAATCGGGATGAACACCCGGGCGGTGGCCAGTGAGGCAACTACCTCCGCTTCGCTGCCGTCACCAGCGGCAAGGGCTTGGAGGGCTGCGGCAAACCCGGCGTCTGTAGCCCCGTCGTCGGTGTCAAAGTTGTGGTACTTTTCCTGTGCAGGAAGGTCACGGCCGGCCCACGGCTGCCCGGCAGAATCGGTGCTACCACCAGCACCAGCTAGTGCGGCGGCAATATGTCCGGGCAGCACCTTCTTGGGCATCTCAGTCATGATTTAGCGGCGGCCTGCAACATCAAGGGCCTGCGGGAGCGTGAACGCGCCGGAGTACAGCGCCTTGCCAACAATGGCCCCTTCAACACCTTCGCCAACCAATTCGCGCAGGACGCGCAGGTCTTCGAGGCTGGAAATTCCGCCTGAGGCCACCACCGGCTTGGAGGTGCGGGTGCACATTTCGCGAAGCAGTTCCACGTTGGGCCCGCGCAAAGTGCCGTCCTTGGTGACGTCGGTAACCACGTACCGAGCGCAGCCAGCATCTTCAAGGCGAGCCAGGACCTCCCAAATGTCCCCACCTTCCTTGGTCCAGCCACGGCCGGCCAAGGTGGTGCCACGAACATCGAGTCCGACGGCGATCTTGTCACCAAAGCGGTCAATCACTTTCGCGGTCCACTCCGGGTTCTCCAGAGCAGCCGTGCCGAGGTTGACGCGGCCCACACCCAGTTCCAGGGCGGCTTCCAAGGTTGCATCATCGCGCAGACCACCGGAGAGCTCAACCTTGATATCCAAGGCCTGCACCATTTCGCTCAGCAGGTGCACGTTGGTACCGCGGCCAAAGGCTGCGTCCAGGTCAACCAAGTGAACCCACTCGGCGCCGTCGTTCTGCCACTTCATGGCTGCTTCAAGCGGGGAGCCGTAGCTGGTTTCTGAGCCAGCCTCGCCCTGAACCAGGCGCACGGCCTGGCCGTCCACAACGTCGACAGCGGGCAGCAATTCCAAAATGGGGGTGGTCATGGGGTCCTCAACGGTATGTGTACTGCGGGTGGAAACTACGGGACAAGTCCCCGCGGAGTGGCCGCGGGATACTACGTGAATCGAGAAGAGCGTGGAACCAGAAGAATGTGAAACTAGAGCGTGAGCATGTAGGCAGCCACGAGAGACATGGCGGCCAGTGCGGCAAAGCAGATGGGGATCCAGCGGGCAGCTTTCTGCTGGTAGAACGTGTAGCATCCACCGATCAGCAGGCCAGCCAGTGCCATCAACAATAACGAATACATCAGCTAGCCACCTTGGCCAGGGACTTGACCCAGTTACGCAGCATGCGCGCCCCGGCGTCACCGGACTTTTCCGGATGGAACTGCGTGGCGCACAAGGGGCCGTTTTCCACGGCCGCAATGAACGGTGCACCGTGCTCGGACCAGGTCACCATGGGTGGGCGCATTTTGGGCTGCAGCACTTCAAAGTCCCACTTCTGGACACCATATGAGTGCACAAAGTAGAACCGCTCGGATTCCACGCCTTCAAAGAGCATGGAGCCCTCCGCGGCTGTGACAGTGTTCCAGCCCATGTGGGGAACCACTGGGGCAGGCAGCAGCTCCACAGTCCCGGGCCACTCCCCCATGCCTTCGCGGTGGGTACCGTGTTCCACTCCGGCGTCGAAGAGGATCTGCATGCCCACGCAGATACCCAGAACTGCGCGACCACCAGCAACACGACGGCCGATCATCCGTAGCGCATCGACGGCTTTGAGTTCGTCCATGACGGAGGCGAAGGCGCCCACGCCAGGCACGACCAACCCGTCGGCGTTGAGAACATCTTCTGGCTTGGCGCTGAGTGTCACCACTGCACCGGCCCGTTCTAGCGCACGGACAGCGGAGCGGATATTGCCCGAGCCGTAGTCCAGCACCGTGACGGTGGGCTTGTCAAAGATGTCTGTCTCTCTGATGTGTGTCTCTGACACGCCGGAGCTCACAAAAGTCCCTTCGTGGACGGAATACCGGTGACGCGGGGATCGGCTTCAACGGCCGAGCGCAGTGCACGGGCAAAAGCCTTGAACTGCGCCTCAACAATGTGGTGCGGATCCCGGCCAGCAATGACAGTCATATGCAGGCAGATCTGCGCATGCAAGGTGATGGCTTCAAACACGTGGCGCGTGAGCGATCCGGTGAAGTGACCACCGATCAAGTGGTATTCCTGGCCGGCGGGCTCTCCACCGTGCACCAGGTAGGGGCGGCCGGAGAGATCAACCACGGCGTTGGCCAGGGCTTCATCCAGCGGTACCGTGGCTTCGCCGAAGCGGCGGATCCCGGCTTTGTTACCCAGGGCCTCCTTGAGGACTTCACCCAGGGAAATGGCCACATCTTCCACCGTGTGGTGAGCGTCGATGTGGGTATCGCCAGTGGCCTTGATATTCATGTCAATCAAGGAGTGCTTGGACAGTGCCGTGAGCATGTGGTCGTAAAAAGGAACGGAGGTGTCAATGTTTGACACGCCGGTTCCGTCGAGATTGATCTCCACCATTACGCTTGACTCGCTCGTGGCACGCTCCAGACGGGCGGTGCGTCCCTGGCCGGGATTCGAGCTGTTCTCAGTCATTGCGGCAGTCCTTTGTTGGGGTGCGCCCTCTCAACCGGCAGTGACCGGGCAGGGAGGGACGCGCGAACGTATCGGGTGTAGTAGTACCAGTTTAGGAGGGAAGCGTTGCTTATGCCCAACCAGTCCCCTGCCGGCGAACTTTTAGCTGACGTTCGACGGCGGTTCCTCCTGAGGCGAGCATCTCACCAGCCTCTGAGGTGTCTCGCCAACAAAGCCACCTGGTGAGTGGCTCGAGGCGGGCCACTCAGGGTGGCAGCGACTGGTTGGCGAAGTGTTAGGCGGCGAGGAACGCGCGCAGTCCATCGAGGAATGCCGTGGTCTCAACTTCGGTTCCGGCGGTAACGCGCAGGTGCCCTGGGATGCCAATGTCGCGGATGAGCACTCCGTCAGCTAATAAGGCCTCCCACAACGCGTGCGGGTTTTCCACACCACCAAAGAACACAAAGTTTGAATCGGAGGGGGCCGGGGTGAAGCCCAGTTCCGTCAGCTCATTGACGATCCGGTCACGTTGGACCTTGATCTGCTCCACGTTGGCCAGCAGCGAGACGGAGTTGCGAAGCGCAGCAACGGCCGTTGCCTGGGTGATGGCGGAGAGGTGGTAGGGCAGACGAACCAGGCGCAGGGCGTCGGTTACTTCCGGCGCGGCAGCCATATACCCAAGCCGCGCACCAGCCAAGGCAAAGGCCTTGCTCATGGTGCGTGAAACCACCAGACGGGGGCGGCCTTCAAGCAGACTCAGTGCGCTATTGGTTCCGGTGTGAGCGAATTCTGCGTAGGCCTCGTCAACAATGACGATGGTTTGAGATGCCTCACCGGCCGCATAAACGGCTTCAACAACGTCCAGACCCAGTGCGGTGCCCGTGGGGTTGTTGGGTGAGCACAAGAAGACGATGTTCGGGGCCTGCTGGCGGACCTGTTCGGCTGCAGATTCTGCAGAAAGGCTATAGTCCGGCGCCCGGGTTCCTGCGATGTATCCGGTTCCGGTGCCGCTGGCGAGCAGGGGGTACATGGAGTAGGTGGGAGGGAATCCCATGACGGTGCGACCCGGTCCTCCGAACGCCTGCAGCAGTTGCTGGAGCACTTCATTGGATCCATTGGCGGCCCACAGGTTTTCTTCCGTCAAGCCATGACCCAGATATGCGGCCAGTTCTTGGCGCAGGACGGTGAATTCCCTGTCAGGGTAGCGGTTGAGGCCGTCAAGTTGTTCTGCCACGGCTGCCAGGATTGCTTCCTTGGCGTCGGCAGGAACTCCGAAGGTATTTTCATTGACATTCAGCAGGATCGGAACATCAAGCTGGGGCGCCCCGTAGGGGTGCTGGCCTCGCAAGTCGTCACGAAGCGGTAACTGACGTAAGCGTTCAAACTGGTCCATACCCTCCAGCATATTTGCTAGCCGGGTCAAAGTTGGAAACGGCGACACAATGCGGACACGTATCCGCTGCGCGCACGCTACTTCGGGATGGGGACGTAGAGCCGCTGGCCGGCCTGTAGAACGCCTGTGCCTAGATCGTTCAGCGCAATGATCTCCCTGACAACGTGGCGAACATCCCGCGTGGGGTCTGCGGCAGCAGCGATGCTCCACAGGCTGTCGCCTTGCAGGACCGTCACCGCCACTGCATAGTCAGCCATGCTCACCGCCTGCTGTTCGGCGGAAGCATGCGCGGGGCTGGCCAGGGATCCCGTCAGGACGGCCAGGGCTAGGAACAGCACCAGCGCCGCAGCGACCATGGCGGGGATTCCAAAGAACAACAAGCGGCACCTACGGGTCAGGGCGAGCCCCGTTCCAGCCGAGTTGCCGACGGAAGCCTTCCTGCTCGCGAGTACTGCGGCGGGAGCCACTCTGCCCTTGGAAGGGGACATGGTGGCGCCCGTGGAAGCGCCAAAGGATGCGTGGGATACAAGCATTGCATTCATGACTTCTGGTCCTTTCACAGTGGATTCCGAACCCCGTGGCCACCTGCACCCATCGGATCAAAAATTCCACACTCAACATCTTCGATAGAACGTATGTTCTAATTTGTTCTAGTACAGTTTTAGCATCTATTGACGACGCTTGCCAAGAGCAAATAGAACAAATGTTTGAAATTCACCTCTTAGTGGCTTAAACTTGAGGAACTAAGGATTGGCCGCTTGATGCAGTCCACCAGCAGGCACTGACATTGTTCAGGGCAGCCACGAAAGGACCGACGGAACCATGGCGCTTCCAGACCCGCCGCACCGCATTCCCCAAGCACCCAGCCGAGCTGGCATGAAGGGGCTGACGGTGCGGCAAAAGAAGATTCTTGAATGCATCCAGCGATGCATCGCCGACAAGGGCTACCCGCCGTCGATGCGTGAAATTGGCGATTCCGTGGGCTTGGCCAGTCTCTCCAGCGTCACGCACCAGCTGACCCAACTCGAACGCCACGGCTATCTGCGCCGCGACCCCAAGCGGCCCCGGGCCATGGAAGTGCTCATCCCGTTGGTGCTGGACAGCGGCACCGTGTCCATTGAGGGTGTCAGTGCCCCGAAGAATTTGCGCAGTTCCAACGGCCTGAACTTTGCCGAGCTGAGCAGCTCCTCGGACACGGCATATGTGCCGCTCGTGGGACGTATTGCAGCCGGCGGGCCAATTCTGGCTGACCAATCAGTGGATGACATCATGCCGTTGCCGCGCCAGATTGTGGGTAGCGGTGAGCTCTTCATGCTCAAGGTGCAAGGTGACTCCATGATTGACGCCGCAATCTGCGACGGCGATTGGGTTGTGATCCGCCAGCAGCCAACCGCCAACAACGGCGACATTGTGGCCGCCCTGCTCGAGGATGAAGCCACGGTCAAGACGTTCCGTCAGCGTGACGGTCACACATGGCTGTTGCCGCAGAACACGCGCTATGAACCCATCCTGGGCGACCATGCCACCATCATGGGCAAGGTCGTCTCGGTACTCCGTAGTCTCTAAGCAGTAACCGGTAGCCTGCCGCCTTGAGCAACTACGGAAGAAACCCTAAAGCACCCCTCCAGCTCATAAGCTGGAGGGGTGCTTTAGTTCGTGCTGCTACTTGCCGGAGAGGCGCTTCAAGGCGGCCAGGGCAACGCTCCGGTCTTTGGTGGACCAGAAGGGTGGCAAGGCCGCTCGCAAGAAGCCACCGTAGCTGGCGTTGGCCAACCGGGAATCCAGCACGGCCACCACGCCGCGGTCTTGGCTGGAACGGATCAAACGGCCCACACCCTGGGCAAGCCGGACGGCTGCATGGGTTGCCGAGATGGCGATGAATCCGTCGCCTCCGCTTTGCGCAACGGCACGTGCGCGGGCTGTGACCAGCGGATCGTCAGGTCGCGGGAACGGGATCCTGTCAATGACCACTAGGCGGCACGACGCACCCTGGACATCGACTCCCTGCCAAAGCGACATGGTGCCGAAGAGGCAGGTGTCCGGTTCATCGGCGAACTGCTTGATGAGCCCGGACATGGAGGAATCACCCTGGCACAAGATCTTAACCTTGAGCTTCTTGCGCAGTTTCTCGGCGGCGTCCTCTGCGGCACGCCTCGACGAGAACAAGGCCAGGGTTCCGCCGCCTGCTGCGTTAATCAGCGCCTCGAGTTCATCCAGCTGTTCAGGTGACATCCCGAAGCCGGGCTTCTGCAGGTGGGCGGCAACATAGAGCATGCCCTGCTTGGGGTAGTCGAACGGTGAACCGACGTCTGCTCCGGTCCACTTGGGCGCACTGGGACCCAAAAGCCCCAGCCCGCCGGCAGTGGCTTGGAAGGACTCGCCAATGGCGAGTGTGGCAGACGTGAGCACCACGGTTCGATCGGCGAACAAGCCTTCACGCAGTTTCATCGCCACGCTCAGGGGAGCAATGTTGAGGACAGCCGGTTCGTTTTCGTCGGCCTTCTGGTAGCCCTTCCCTGGTGCAAACGAGCCCGGACGCGAGGCCCACACTACTTCCCGGGCGTCATTGGCCACCATGAATCGTTCGCACAAATCGAAGATTAGGTTGAGCCTGGAGCGGGCAATTGAACGTCCGCCGTCCGCTGCCGAGTTGCCTTCGGGTTTGGAGTCAGACAAGGCAGCCCGGACAGCATCACGCAGTTGCTCCACCGCCTGAGACTGCATCTCATTCAGGCCATTGGGGAACAACCCCTCAGGTATTCCGGCCAAAGCCAGGTCCAACGCCGCAGCGCTGGAGTGCAAGGCGTCGACGGAAACTGCCGTGTGCTTGCGCGTGCTTGCTGCCGCGGCCTGCACCATCTGCACCGAAAGCTGCCCCGTAACTGCACCCGTCACGCGGTCTTGAAGCTCGTGAGCTTCATCAACCACCACCACGTCATACTCGGGAAGCACCGCAATGCCTTCAAAGGCGCTGATGGCCAGCATGGCGTGGTTGGTAACCACAATGTCGGCCTGGGCTCCACGGGCGCGAGCCAGCTCCGAGAAGCATTCGGTGGCCATGGGGCACTTCTGTGCACCCAGGCACTCCATAGAGGAGACTGAGACCTGCCGCCAGGCCTTATCCGTGACGCCAGGAACCAGCTCATCACGGTCGCCTGTGTCGGTTTCCTGCGCCCATTCGCGCAGGCGCACCACTTCCTTGCCCAACTGAGATGTTGGGCCCGAGGTGGCTCCCGGGAGGTGCGCCACGCTGCTGTCCTCGCCCAACGTGAACAGCGCACCTTCCCCCGTGTCTTCTGAAGGGAACCCGCCCGCCAGTTTCTGCTGGCACACATAGTTACTGCGGCCCTTAACCAAGGCCACGTCGATAGGACGCGGCAAAACCGGTTTCAGGGCAGCCAACAGCCGGGGCACGTCGCGGCCAACAATCTGGGCCTGCAAGGCCAGCGTGGCCGTGGCAATCACGGCCGGCTTTTCACTGGTCAGGGAATTGACAATCAGCGGAATTAGGTAAGCAAGGGACTTTCCAGTGCCCGTGCCGGCCTGAACCAACAGGTGGTCTCCGCTCTCAATGGCGGCGACCACCCGGCGGACCATTTCATGCTGACCGTCGCGGCGTTGACCACCCATGGACTCAACGGCCCGGTCCAAAAGTTCCAGAGCCTGCTGAGACAGCTCACTATCAGGCATGCTGGACAAACGGTTCAACCTCTGCAGCCAAATCTTCCTTGACACGAGCATGGACCAAGGTGCCGTGCTCGCCATGTTCTAGGCTGACGATCTCAGCATCACTGCGGTGCAATCTGTTCAGTACATCGCCGCGGTCATAAGGGACCAACAGGGTCAGCAAGACGCTGGGGTGCGGGATGCCTTCGCTGATCTGCTCCAGCAGCTCCTCAATGCCCTGTCCTGTCCTGGCCGAAACCACCACGGAGCGAGATTCACGCTGACGCAGACGCTCAACCACAAACGGATCAGCAATATCAACCTTGTTCAGGATGATGATTTCCGGGATCTGCAAGGCCCCGACTTCGGCAAAGACGGTGCGCACGGCGGAGATCTGACCTTCGGGGTCAGGGTGGGAGGCATCCACAATGTGCAGAATCAAGTCAGCGTCGGCCACTTCTTCCAGAGTGGAGCGGAAAGCCTCCACCAACTGAGTGGGAAGGGCGCGCACAAAACCAACAGTGTCCACCAAGGTGTACCCCAGGCCGTCTGCGGTCTCCGTCTTGCGAACCGTGGGATCCAGCGTTGCGAACAGTGCGTTTTCCACCAGTACGCCAGCGTCCGTCAAACGGTTCAGCAGCGAGGACTTACCGGCGTTGGTGTAGCCGGCAATGGCCACCGATGGCACACTGTTGCGCTTACGGTTGGCTCGTTTGGTTTCCCGAGCAGGGGCCATGGCTGCGATCTCACGACGCAGCTTCGCCATGCGGGTTCGAATCTTGCGGCGATCCAGTTCCATCTTGGTTTCACCGGGACCACGGGAGCCAATTCCGCCACCGGCAGCACCCACTCGGCCACCGGCCTGACGGGACATGGAATCACCCCAGCCACGCAGACGCGGCAACAAGTATTCCATCTGTGCCAATTCAACCTGAGCCCGGCCTTCGCGGGACTGGGCGTGTTGGGCAAAAATATCCAGGATCAACGCGGTGCGGTCAATGACCTTGACCTTGACCACTTCTTCTAGCGTGCGGCGCTGGGACGGGGCCAGATCACCGTCAATAATCACGGTGTCAGCGCCAGTGGCGTGCACCATTTCCTTGAGTTCTTGCGCCTTACCCTGGCCCAAGTAGGTTGCCGGATCGGGCTTGGCCCTGCGCTGGACCAATCCGTCCAAGACTTCCGAGCCTGCTGTTTCGGCCAAGGCCGCCAATTCACGCAGTGAGTTCTCGGCATCGGCCATGGTTCCGCCGGACCACAGGCCCGCCAAAACAACGCGTTCGAGTCGAAGCTGGCGGTATTCGACCTCTGTGACGTCCTCGAGCTCGGTGGACAGGCTCGCCCGACGGCGCAATGCGTTGCGGTCTGCCAGCTCACTTTGATCGCCATCAAAGATGCTGTGCTGGAAATTCAGAGTAGAGACAGCCTGAGCACGGCCCTGCAACGGACGGGTTGCGGGCTCACCTGAGAATGGGTCTTGCGCGTCGAGCTCCTCGTCTTCACGCACGGCACGGGAAGAGGCCGCGTCTTTGGCCAAGATGCGGTCAATCACGGCTTCGATTTCCGCAACCGAGAGAGATTCTTCCCCTGAGCTCTGGCCCTGTGAGGGTGCCGTGTTTTCCCCGTCCAGGGGCAGCTCATTACTCTCGGAACCATTGTGTGCAGATGCGTTGGACATATTCTCCTTATAGGCGTTTACCTTCAATCGTAGTCCGCCCCACCGACACTCACACCTTCACCCACCCTTTTCTGTGGATAATCACACGTGCGCATGTGTTCCGCTTAGGCGTGCCTAGATACACAAAGCCTCCCTGGGGCACTAATCTGGCATGACTATGGGTACTCAGGGTGCAGATCACTATTTCAGTTCACAACCGTCAACTCCGATGAAACGCCGGCCACTTCGCGTAGTTTTGGCCGGCGAGGAGCGCAATCTTCACACGGCCGGGGGCATTTTCAGCCCCGATGGCGTGGACAAAGGCACCATTATCTTGCTCAACGAAGCGCCGCCGCCGGCCGCCACGGGGAACCTCTTGGATATTGGCTGCGGCTGGGGCCGATTGCCTTGACGCTGGCGCTGCGCTCCCCCGCATCAACGGTGTACGCCGTGGACGTCAACGAGCGCTCCATCGAGCTGACCCAGGACAACGCCAAGGCGCTGGGTCTGGACAACGTCAAAGCGTCAACTCCCGAGGCCGTTGCTGAGGATCTGCGTTTCAACACCATCTGGTCCAACCCACCCATCCGCGTGGGCAAGGCCGAGCTGCACTCAATCCTGCTCATGTGGCTGCCCCGCCTGGCCCACAACGGCGCGGCCTACCTCGTGGTGCAAAAGAACCTCGGCTCGGATTCGCTCCAGCGCTGGCTGAGTGCAGAACTCACCGAGCAGTTCCCCGAGGCTGGCTTTACAGTAGCCCGAGATTCCACGAACAAGGCCTTCCGGATTCTGAAGGTCACCCGCACCAAACCCTGATTTCTCGCCCCCGAAGTTCTCGGCGCTGAGCGGTCATCGCCAGTGACTTAGCAGGGGTCTAGGCACCGAGCCCGTCGGCAAGAACACCTTCAGCCACCATGACGGCGGGCCCACTCAGTTCCACGTGCTCGCGACCGCTGGGGCCCATGAAGAAACGCACGCCCACCACTCCGCCGGGAATGGCCACAGCCCAGTTATCCGGGGCCGCACTACCTGCCCAGAAGCGGGTCGCGGCAGCGGCGGCACAGGCGCCTGTCCCGCAGGAAAGAGTCTCCCCCACGCCACGCTCGTGGACGCGCATGCTGATGTGTCCGACGTCGTCCATCACCAAAGGTTCGGCGGGCACCGCAAACTCAACATTGGTCCCGTACGGGGGCTCCGGGGTGACGGTTGGGGCCACGGTGAGGTTGGCGAGGGCCAGTTCGGCCAGATCGGCCAGCGCCACCACGGTGTGCGGGTTGCCCATGCTGATGGACAGCGCGGGGCGGCTCACCTCGATCCCGGACGCTTCCACGAGCGAATCGCTGCCGCTCGGGGCCTCCTCGGGGTGGATGAAGGCCCACGGGCCCATGTCCACCCGGTAGCCCTCGGGGGTGCGCGCCACCACCTTGACGCCGGCTCGAGTGCCGATGACCAGCTCTTCGCCGGCACCCAACTCCACGAGCCCCTGCGTCACCAGAAAGTGGACGAAAACACGCACGCCGTTGCCGCACATCTCCGAGATGGAGCCGTCGCCGTTGAAGTAATCCATGAACCATTCGGCATCCGGATTTGCCTCCAGCAGCGCCGTACCCTCAGGAATGTGCCGGGACTTTACGGCCCTGATCAGGCCGTCGGCACCAAGTCCGCGGCGTCGATCGCACAGCCGGGCAACCTGTTCCGGGGTCAGTTCGCGTTCACCCTGAGGATCGGCCACCAGCACAAAGTCGTTGCCGGTGCCGTGGCCTTTTCCAAAGCGCATGCCTGTCAGGGACGTTGAAAGCGTAGTCATGGATTAAGACTAAAGCACCTCACGCACGACGCCGTCATCGGAAGCTTCTGAGCGCGGCTCACCTATGCTGTGACGCCTCGGGTCCGTGGTTCCCTTAGGCTCCAGGCTGGCTGGCGGCCTTGACATGTGCCGCTGCCGCCTCACCAAGGTCTTTTTGGGACCAGTCAAGCCATTGGACGCGCGGGTCAGCCCGGAACCAGGTGAGCTGGCGGCGAGCAAACTGGCGGGTAGCCACAATGGTCTCCTCAATGGCTCGTTCCACGGTTGACTCGCCGTCCAGGACCCGCAGGAACTGCTGGTAGCCCAGTGCCTTGTGGGCGGTGCGCCCCTCCCGCAGTCCCTCAGGGATGAGAGCTTGAACTTCATCGAGCAAGCCCGCATTCACCATGGTGCGAACGCGAGCTTCCAGCCGCTTGTGCAATTGGGCACGATCACCGTTGAGTCCGATCTGCACGGTGGGGCTTACATACTTTCGTTCCGGCATGAAGGAACTGAAGGGGCGCCCCGTGAGCGCATGGACTTCAAGGGCTCGGACCACACGCTTGCCGTCATTGATCCGGGCAGCGGAGACGGGGTCTACCTCATGGAGACGCTGCAGGAGCACGGCGAGGCCGTCCTGCTCCAGTTCGCGTTCCAGGGCGGCCCTGAGGTCCGGGTCAGTGCCGGGGAACTCCAAGACGTCAATGGCTGCCCGGTTGTAGAGTCCTGAACCGCCCACCAGGATGGGCAGCTTGCCACGGGAACGGATGTCCGCAATGGCGTCCCGTGCCAACTGCTGGAAGGCAGCCACCGTGGTGTCTTCCTTGACGCTGAGGAAGTCCATCAGGTGATGTTCTACCCCGCGTCTCTGCGCGAGCGGGAGCTTGGCCGTACCAATGTCCATGCCCCGATAGAACTGCATCGAATCAGCGTTGATGGCCTCACCGTTGAAGCGCTCCGCTAGGGTCAGTGCCAATTCCGATTTTCCCGATCCCGTGGGGCCAACGATGGCCACCAAGGGCAGGAGGGCAGCCCCATCACCTGCGGGGTTGCCCAGCTTCTGGGTCACGCTGACCGAACCGGAAGCGTCGGCATGCCCAGACTGACTGCCGGCCGAACGCCGTCGGAGGTTCCCAGGGCAGCGGGCACGCCACAGGAGTCTGCCTGGGCCAGGTCCCAGGCATCGCCCGCGCGGGAGCGGCGGAGCTGGTAGTCGGCCAGGTCAGGGTCCGCCACGAGGTGGAAGGCAGCGGAGTCGGTGATGGTCACGGTGACCAGATCGCCGGGGCGAGGGGCCTGGGCTCCCTCCGGAACACTGAAATGGACCAGCCGCTGATCGCGGGCGCGCCCGGAGAGGCGGTTCGTTTCGGCGGCCTTACGGCCAGAGGCGGCGGTCACCATAACCTCGACCCTGGCACCAATTTGCAGGGCGTTTTCTTCCGCGCAAATCCTGTCTTGGAGGGCGGTCAGGCGCAAGAAGCGTTCCTGAACCACTTCCTTGGGCAACTGATCGGGCAAGTCCGCAGCAGGTGTGCCGGGGCGCTTGGAGTATTGGTAGGTGAAAGCGGTGGCAAAGCGGGACTTTTCAACGACGTCGAGCGTGGCCTGGAAATCTTCCTCGGTCTCGCCCGGGAAACCAACAATGATGTCAGTGGAGAACGATGCGCCGGGGATTTGCTGGCGCACCTTGTCGAGAATGCCCAGGAACTTGGCCGAGCGGTAGGAACGGCGCATGTCCTTGAGGACTTTGTCCGAGCCGGACTGCAGTGGCATGTGAAGCTGTGGCATGACATTCGGGGTAGCGGCCATGGCGTCAATGACATCGTCGGTGAACGCGGCCGGGTGCGGGCTGGTGAAGCGGAGCCGTTCCAGGCCCTTGATCTCCCCGCAAGCGCGCAGAAGCTTGCCGAAGGCCAGCCTGTCGCCAAATTCCACGCCGTAGGAGTTGACGTTTTGTCCCAGCAGCGTAATCTCGATGACGCCGTCGTCCACCAAGGCCTGGATTTCAGCCAAGATTTCACCGGGACGGCGGTCACGTTCCTTGCCGCGCAGCGACGGCACAATGCAGAAGGTGCAGGTGTTGTTGCAGCCCACGGAGATACTGACCCATCCGGAGTACACCGAATCGCGCTTCGTGGGGAGCGTGGAGGGGAAGACTTCCAAAGACTCCAGAATTTCCATCTGGGCGTCGGCGTTGTGGCGGGCGCGCTCCAGCAGGACAGGAAGGGCTCCCACATTGTGGGTACCAAAAACCACATCCACCCAGGGAGCGCGTTTTTGAATGGTGTCACGGTCTTTTTGGGCCAAGCAGCCGCCCACGGCAATCTGCATGCCGGGGTTGGTTTCCTTGATGTGTGCGAGCATTCCGAGGTTGCCGTAGAGCTTGTTGTCCGCGTTCTCACGAACAGCACAGGTGTTGAAAACAACAACGTCCGGGACGGCGTCCCCATTTGCGTCCACAATCCGGGCGGGGCCAGCATCTTCGACGGCCACCATGCCAGCGGACTGCAGAAGTCCGGCCATGCGCTCCGAGTCATGGACGTTCATCTGGCAGCCATACGTGCGCACCTGATAGGTGCGGGGATGGCTGCTGGGGCTTACTGGGCTGGCTGGGCTCGCGGAAAAATCAACGATGTCTGGGATCAGGCTCACCCATCAAGCTTAAGACCAACGGTCATGGATCGGCTAAACGGTCCGGTTGGCGGGAGGGAGTTGGGCCCGGGCCCACGCACCTCTGGACCCGAAACGAGGCACGAGCTTTGGGAGGCAATAAGGCCCAAAGCTCGATTGGCCCACGCTCGCCAGGTTCCGGGAAATCGCGCCAGCGAATGCCAAGTTACCGATTGGGCCCACGCGCCCGAGGGCGCCAAAATGCAGACGCGCCAGCGGCTGCATTTTGGGAGGGCGTGGATGGGCCCACGCTCGCCAGGTTCCCGGGAAATCGCGCCAGCGAATGCCAAGTTACCGATTGGGCCCACGCGCCCGAGGGACCCGAAGCGAGGCACGAGCTTTGGGAGGGCGTGGGTGGGCCCACGCCCGCCAACCACCGATTGGGCCCACGCGCCCGAGGGACCCGAAGCGAGGCACGAGCTTTGGGAGGGCGTGGGGACTAGTACCAGCCCACGCTCTGTGAGTGGTTCCACGCACCGCACGGCGATCCGTATCGGTTCTTGATGTAGCCCAGACCCCAATTAATTTGAGTACGGTAATTGGTCAGCCAGTCTGATCCGGCGGATGCATACTTGCCCGGAGGCAGCGACTGGGCGATTCCGTAGGCCCCGCTGGAGGGATTGGTGGCGTTAGTCAGCCAGCTGGATTCACGATCCCACAACTGGTTCAAACACTGAAACTCGCCCTGCGCCCAGCCATTGGCAGCCATTTGAGAGGATGCGTAAGCTCTGGCGCCCGCGGGGTCATTGACCGCACCGCCGGGGATGTTGGGCAGCAGCACCTCCACAGGAATGAAACCTCCTCCAGGGGCTGGTTGCGCGGGCGGAGTGACAGGCTCCGGCACCGGGGCAGGCGCCGGATTTGGGTTAGCCGGATTTGGGTTAGCCGGATTGGGTGCCGGGTTGGGAAGAGCAGGCTTTTGTTGTTGAGCCTGTTCCTGGGCTGCAGCTTGCTCCTCGGCTTGGCGCTTGGCTTCGGCAAGGCGCGCAACTTCGGCGGCACGGCGCTTGGCTTCCTGTGCCTCGTTGTAAGCTGCCAGCGCGTCTTGGCCCTGCCTATACTGTGCTTCCTTGGCTGCGGAGGTGTTGTTGAGGGTGGCTAGCTGTGCGGTGAGCGTGGCGCTCTGTTCCTTCTTGGCGTCAAGCGCCGTCACCACGGCCGTCTGAGCCGCCACGGCAGCGTCCCTGTCCG
Source organism: Arthrobacter alpinus (assembly GCF_001445575.1). Classification (NCBI taxonomy): domain Bacteria; kingdom Bacillati; phylum Actinomycetota; class Actinomycetes; order Micrococcales; family Micrococcaceae; genus Arthrobacter; species Arthrobacter alpinus. Next base: position 3,369,408 of record NZ_CP013200.1, read on the forward strand.
AAAGTGCTTCGGAGGTCAGTTGTGCTTGGGCAGCCTGCGCGGCCTGGCGCGTTTGCTCCAGTGCGTCTGCAGCTTTTAGCGATTGCGTAGCCTTGGCCTGCTTGAGGGCTGCCTGCTCCCCCACCTGCTGCAGCAGTTCTACCCCGTTGAGGCTTTCTGGCGTATCCAGTGCGGCCACGGTTGCAAAAAGGCCGAAATCGGTGCCGCCGTTTTTGTAGCTCTGCACGGCGACGGCGACGGCATCCTTTTTGTTCTTGGCGGCCTGATCAGCTGCACGGTTGACCTGCTCATTCAACACACTCACCTCTGCCGCGGCGGCATCGAGTTTGCGTTCCGTCAGTGCATAGGTGGCACCGGCCTGTACGGCAGCAGTGCCCACGGTGCCCGCTTCACTTTCCAAGGAGTCCAGCAGTTGTCCAATCTTGGACACTGCGGCGGCGGTGGCACTGGCGTTGCCCTTGGCAGCTTGGACTTCCGCCCATGTTGGGAAGCCCGACGGCGGCGCATCCTGGGCCAGTGCCGGCCCGGCGCTCATGCCACAGACGAGGAAAATCCCTGCCGTCATGGTGCCGGCAAGGAATCTACTCAGGGGCGGAAGTTGAGTGCGCATATGCCGTCAGCTTAGCGGCTACTGCGGCCTTCATGCAGAAAAGGGCATCGGAACACCGTCTTCCATTGGATTTTCGGATCAGTCTTCCATGAGACTTTCGTCGATCACGTCGCCAACGATCCCAAACGCCAAGGACGGGTTGAAGCCTTTCCTGGCCAGCATGGCTATCCACCGGCGAGTGTACTTATCGCGTTCTGACCGGTCCCCTAGGTTCATGGACGGACGGACCTTACGCAAGACAAGATCTCGGGCCTGGTCCCGCTCCGTAGCGTCATCAACCTGAGCCAAGGCATCTTCAATGAGGTCTTCGGCAATGCCTTTCTCGGCTAGTTCCCGACGCAACGCACCGCGGGCCAGCGATTTGTACAGTGACCGACAGCGGACCCACTCCTGAGCGAATTCGGCGTCGTCAATGAGCTTGACCACCTCGAAGCGGTCCAGTACTGCCTCGGCAACATCCTCGGGAATGTTATGTTCGGCCAGCTTTTGACGGAGCTGAAAGCGACTCTTGGGAGAGTGCGTCAATTGGCGTAGCACGATGGCTCTGGCCACTGACGCCGGGTTGGCGTCAGGGTCCAGATCCTGCCCTCGACGTGCGGTATTCATGGGCGCCCTAGAAGCCGTCCACAGCCTTGAGCTTGGGAGCAGCTTCAGCCGGAGCCTCAGCGATGACGCCGACGCCCAACTTGGCCTTGATCAACCGCTCCAGCTCATCGGTCAGCTCGGGGTTGTCCTTGAGGAAGCGGCGAGAATTCTCCATGCCCTGGCCCAGCTGATCGCCTTCATAGGTGTACCAGGATCCGGATTTGCGGACAATGCCGTGCTCCACACCCATGTCGATGATGCCGCCTTCACGCGAAATGCCCACACCATAAATGATGTCGAACTCTGCGATCTTGAAGGGCGGGGCCATCTTGTTCTTGACAACCTTAACCTTGGTCCGGTTACCGACTGCATCCGCGCCTTCCTTCAAGGTCTGGATTCGGCGGATGTCCAAGCGGACGGACGCGTAGAACTTCAGGGCCTTTCCACCCGTGGTGGTTTCCGGACTGCCGAAGAACACACCGATCTTTTCACGCAACTGGTTGATGAAAATGGCGGTGGTCTTGGTCTGGCTCAGGCGTCCGGTGATCTTACGCAGAGCCTGGCTCATGAGCCTGGCCTGGAGACCAACGTGACTGTCACCCATGTCACCTTCAATTTCCGCGCGCGGCACCAGCGCGGCGACGGAGTCAATGACAATGACATCCAGCGATCCGGAACCAATGAGCATATCCATGATCTCCAGGGCCTGCTCACCGGTATCCGGCTGGGAAACGAGCAGCGCATCGGTGTCAACACCGAGCTTTGCTGCGTACTCCGGGTCAAGAGCGTGCTCAGCATCGATGAAGGCTGCGAGCCCGCCAAGCTTCTGGGCACTGGCCACGGCGTGCAGAGCCAGTGTTGTCTTACCTGATGATTCAGGCCCATAGATTTCAACGACACGCCCGCGGGGCAGGCCGCCTATGCCCAGAGCCACGTCCAAGGCGATGGATCCGGTAGGGATCACTTCAATGGGTGCCCGAACATCATCACCCAAGCGCATGACTGAGCCCTTGCCAAATTGCTTGTCAATTTGGGCCAATGCTGCTGCCAGCGCTTTGTCACGGTCTGCGGGAGCGGCCATGATTCACCTCGGTCTTTCCTTTGCGCCGTTTCCGGCCCCATGAAGTGCGCGATGGGCGCGATCCACGGTCTGTGGTTAATGCGGTCAGTGCTTACTGAAATGCTGTACTGAAGTGCCCCAGCACTTTGTCTTGGTCACCGGTTTCCCAGCTTCTTGCGAGCTAAAGCGAACCCGCTGGTTCGTCTTCGTAGCTAAAACGCTAGTTCAAGGGTCTGACATTGTCTGCCACCGCCGAGGCGTTAGACCCTAAATTGTGGAGAACTTTTCATTCCTCCACAGCTCGGCACTCAAGCCAGTATAGGGAATGTCGAATAAGTATTCGAACATTTCACGGCGTGTCGTCGAAGTTAGAACAGCCGATTCGAAGGCTACAGCTCAGATGCGTGGCTAGTTCTTGGGCTCAATGTCCCGTCCGAGCCACCGGGATGGCGGCACATCTTGGACCTTGCACACCTCGTGCCAGATCTCCTTGGGGTCGAAACCGGCACGCAAGGCATCGCTCGCAGTGTTTCCACCCACTCCGGCCAAGACCAGATCCCGGGCTAGAACCCGTGAATAGGAGGGGCTGAATTCGTCATCCATCAATCGCCAAAATTCGCTAACTCTCACTCAGCTATTCTCGCATGAGATCATCACTGAGCTGGCCTCGGAGCAGGCTAAAGATGGCACGAGCAGCAGATGGCACATGACGCCGGCAAGAGCAGCCGGCCCAGGAAGTCACCCTTAGAATTGATGCATGACAAGTCCTGCCGCGCACGGCACTTCAACGAGCAGCACCACGGCTGCCGGCATTGAGCTACTCGAGTGCCACTTGAGCCTTCTGTGGCGCCGGGCCCGAGCAATCAACTACCAACTCACCAGTAATGTGCATCCGGATTTAGAGCCGGCCGCTTACGGACTGCTGAATATCCTGATGCACCAAGGCGGCATGCGCTTGACGGATCTTGCTCGTCGCGTTGGCGTTGGCAAGCCAACGGTCAGCCGTCAGATTGCTGTCCTGCTTTCCTTAGGTCTGGTGGCCAAGGAAGAACACCCGAAGGACGGCCGGGCCCAAGTCATTGATTTAACCCCCGCGGGCCTGGCGAAGCTGAACTCGATTAATTCCGGGCGGCAGCGTGCCTTCCATGAGCGGTTGGCCGGTTGGGATGAAACTGAACTCGCCGATCTAGCCAGGTTACTGGCCAAGCTGAATACCGACCTGGGCCGCTGAACCGACGCAGACCACGAAATTGAACCAGCGTTGGACCAAGAATTTGTCAGGAAAAAACCGGCCCCACCGTAAGGGTGGAGCCGGTTTTTTGATGCTCGATTTTCAGGCTGGCTTTGTCGCTCCGCTGACTGCGGGCGCTCAAAGCCTGTTAGACGTTGGACATCAAGCCTTTGTTAAGTTCGTCGGAGAGTTCCTCGTTCAGGTCTCTGCCATAACGTGCGGCGAATTCCTGGGGAACAGTGTCCGGGACAGCCACGCCTTCGGCGATGGCCAGACGGTCGCTCACTTCACGGAGCATGATTGACAGTGGAACGTCCAGGGCTGAACAAATGGAAGACAACAGCTCTGAAGATGCTTCCTTTTGTCCGCGCTCGACTTCACTGAGATAGCCCAGAGAGACACGTGCATTGTGTGAGACTTCGCGGAGAGTGCGGCCTTGACGTTGACGTACATCTCGCAGAACGTCGCCAATTTCGTGGCGTAGTACCACCATTTTGCGTTCCTTCTGCTGATGTGGTTTTGCGTCCGCCAAACCCACATCCCGCCAGCGCACCACGCCGTTTACGGATACGGGTTGTTTCACCATCGGTATCGCCTAACTCCTAGATTAATCACTGCAGTTCAAAGGTTTGCGTTTTCCGGTGAAAACTTCACTGGAAGCCGCTTTGCCCGCTTGGTGTTCCTATCCTAGAGGGAAAGGAAGCATTTAGCGTTCATCATGACTAACTATCTTGTTACAACTTTTGTTCCCGAGCATCTTTGACTGTTGCAGCCAACAGGGCCAGGGCAGCCTGCGTGGCCTGCACCCGGATGGCCTCCCGGTCTCCGGAAAAGCGGAACTCCTGGGCTGTGGCCACACCGTCAAGGGCCACTCCAACATAAACCAGGCCAACTGGTTTTCCTTGGTGGGCATCAGGGCCTGCCACGCCCGTGGTGGCGATTCCAAGGCGCGCGCCCACTGCAGCACATACTCCCAGAGCCATGGCGCAGGCCACCTCGGGGTCTACTGCTCCCTTAGTTGCCAACAGCGCCGCAGAAACTCCCAGCAGCTTTTCCTTGACCGAGTTCTGGTAGGCGATCACACCGCCTTGCAACGTGGCAGAGGCACCGGAAATTTCTGCAATTGTTGCGGCCACCATGCCCGCTGTCAGCGATTCGGCTGTGCCGACTGTGACGTTTTTCGCAATGGCGTCAGCCACCAGCGCGCCCAATCCACCGGGCCCGAGCAGAGAAATCGTGGCGTCCATGAGGTTTTCTTAGCCCTCTGCCGCGTTCCGGCCGGAGCCGTTAACTCCGTTGCTGCCGCGCCCGGACCGGACCAGTTGTCCGGCCTTGAGAACGTAGTCCACGCCGGTGACAAAAGTGACGGCGAGGGCTACCAACATGACGACCAACGCCAGAATGCTCAGCAAGTCGGTGGCCGGGGTAATGGGCAATAGGTAGAAGAAGATCGCCACTGTCTGCAGCACGGTCTTGAGCTTGCCACCCTTAGAGGCGGCCATGACACCGTAACGGATCACCACAAAGCGCAGCAGGGTAATACCAATTTCACGCACCAGCATGACAATGGTGACCCACCACCACAGCTCACCCACAGCGGAAAGCATGATTAGGGCCGAACCGATCAGCAACTTATCGGCAATAGGATCGGCAATCTTGCCAAAGCTCGTGATGAGCCCACGCGCCCGGGCGATGTCGCCGTCGAGCTTGTCAGTGTAAATGGCAACAACGAACAAGCCCACCGCCAACCAGCGCAGAGGTCCGTAATGGCCGTCGTCGGCGATGAAGGCCCAAACAAAGAAGGGGACCATCACAATACGGAATAACGTTAAAGCGTTGGGAAGATTCCAATTCGAAGGGCGCGGCGCCACCGTTTCACTCACAGTGCAAGGCTAACGGCAAAGTGGGCTGGCACAGCATTTTCCGCCAGGACGGCAGTTGCTGTTAGGTGACTTAGTGTCCTGTCAAAGACCATGCGTCCTCGCCACCTTCGTCATCATCACCGTCGTTGTACTCCACAGCTTGGGGGCGGCTGGCCAAATCATCGGCCACCAGATCCCCGCCCCAGCCATGGTTGGCGTTGGCGTTCTCGGCCAGTGCCGCGGTCATGGGGTCTGCCACAACAGGCTCTACGCCGGCGTCAGCACTGACCGGGCCGTCACCGCGGATGGCGGCCAGGGTTTCTGCGAGATCGTCCGGCTTGACTAGCACATCGCGGGCCTTGGAGCCTTCTGAGGGGCCCACCACGCCACGGGACTCCAGAAGGTCCATGAGGCGGCCAGCCTTGGCAAATCCGACGCGGAGCTTGCGCTGCAGCATGGAAGTGGAGCCAAACTGCGTAGTGACCACCAGCTCGGTGGCTTGGAGCAGCAGGTCCATGTCATCACCAATGTCATCCTCGATGACCTTCTTGGGCGCATCCACCGCAATAACGTCCCGGTAGGTGGCCTTGAGCTGGCCCTTGACGTGATCCACCACGGCCTTGATTTCAGCCTCGGTAACCCAGGCGCCCTGAACCCGGACAGGTTTGGACTTGCCCATGGGCAGGAACAAGGCGTCACCTTGACCCAGCAGCTTCTCAGCACCGGGCTGATCCAGAACCACGCGGGAGTCGGTGACGGAGGAGGTGGCAAACGCCATACGCGAGGGCACGTTCGCCTTGATCAGACCCGTCACCACATCCACTGAAGGACGTTGCGTGGCGAGTACCAAGTGGATACCAGCCGCGCGGGCCAGCTGAGTGATACGCACAATGGAATCTTCCACGTCCCGCGGAGCTACCATCATGAGGTCGGCAAGCTCGTCCACAATGACCAGCAGGTACGGGTAGGGACGCACCACTCGCTTGGAACCTTCGGGCGGGTGCACGGTGCCAGCCTTCACGGCCTTGTTGAACTCGTCAATGTGCTTGAAGCCGAAGTTGGCCAGATCGTCGTAGCGCGTATCCATTTCCCGCACCACCCACTGCAGGGCCTCGGCCGCCTTCTTCGGATTAGTGATGATGGGAGTGATCAGGTGCGGCACACCCTCATACGCCGTCAATTCCACGCGCTTGGGATCCACCATGACCATGCGCACCTCATCGGGTGTGGCGCGCATCAAGATGGAAACGATCATGGAATTCACAAACGATGACTTACCGGCACCAGTGGCACCAGCAACCAGCAAGTGCGGCATCTTGGCCAAGTTGGCCACCACAAAGCCACCCTCAACATCCTTACCTACACCCATGACCATGGGGTGTTCGGTGCGGCGGGCATTCGCCGAACGCAGCACATCCCCGAGGACCACAATTTCCTTATCGGCGTTGGGGATCTCAATGCCGATGGCACTTTTGCCCGGGATGGGGCTCAGGATGCGCACATCGGAAGAAGCCACTGCGTAAGAGATGTTCTTACTCAGCGCAGTCACCTTCTCTACCTTGGTACCCGGTGCCAGTTCAATTTCGTAGCGAGTCACTGTGGGACCACGGCTGAACCCGGTGACGGCAGCATCAACGTTGAATTGCTGCAAGGTGTTGGTCAGCGCATCCACCACAGCGTCGTTGGCTGCCGTGGCATCCTTGCCGGGAGGGCCAGCCGGTAAGTATTCCGAATCAGGCAGCGTGTAGGTGACGTCTCCCGAGAGTTGGAGCTGTTCCGATCGTGCCGGGATGGGCGTTGGCGGCGCCATCGGCGGGGCGGGAATGGCACGTGCCACCGCAGCGTCGACGTTGTACACTCCCCCAGCGTTAGGAACCGCCGCGCGCGGATCCCGTGGCGAGTTATCGGAAACGATGCCGATGGCCTCGGTGATGGGTTCGCTGCTGCTTTGCGCGTCATAGACCTCGGAAGAGGTGGGCAGACCCTGACGGGCCTTGATCTTATCTGCCGCGAGCTGATCGCGGGTGGGCCGTCGGACTCCTGGCCGAAGGGATGGAGCGGACGACGCCGAGTCTTCGCTGCCGTCTTCATCCCCCTCTATGAGTGGGGTATCGAACGCTTCAACGCCGAGTAGATTTGCTTCTTCCTCGGCGTCCTTGGCCGCCTTCTGGCGGGCGCGCAGACTGCGCGGCTTCTTCGCCGGCGCCTGATCGTCATGCTCGTAGAGATAACTCTGATCATGGCCGTCGCCACGCGGTTCCGTGGCCGGGGCGGTGCCCATGAGTTTTTCGTACACCCCACGCAGGCGATCCGGGATGTGGCGCACAGGAGTGTTGGTCAGCACCAGCACACTGGCAAAGGCCACGAGTGAGAAGAAAATGATTGCGGTGATGGAGCCCAGTTTCGCGACCAAGCTTCCACTGAGCGCACCCACCATCCCGCCGGCAGCACTGAGAGCTTCAAAACCTCCGGCAATGTCCGGGTTCCCTGCCACAACATGCGCCAGGGCACAGCCTGCCACGGTCATGATGGCGAAACCCAGAGCCACCCGGTTATTGGTGGACATGTTGGTGGGTTGGCGGAACACCAGCACGGAGAAGATCAAGAACATGGGTGGCAGCAATGCTGCAAACCAACCAAAAGTACCCTGGAAGACGCCACGGACGCCGTCGGCCACCGGACCGCTCAGACCCCACCATTCGAAGGTGGCAATGAGGATAGCTAACAAGAAGAACAGCAGCCCGGAACCGTCGCGGCGTTCCTGCGCAGCCATATGGCTCTTGTCGGTGCCCATGCGTCGGATCGCGCCACCTACCAGGTGGCCGAATCCTTGCCAGAAGGACACTGCCATGCGCACAGGCCACACCAGATGCGTCTCTGGCACGGCAGCGGAAGGTTTGTTGCGGGGCACCGGCATCTTCGTGGTCTTGGGGCCGCGCGCGGAGGCAGCGCCCTTCTGACCGGAGGACTGACGGGCGGGGGTAGAACGAGTCGCCATGGTTCTAACGGTACCTGCCAGAGCCCGCAATCACGCGAATTTGGCCCCTGAACAGGCCGTGGTGGCAGGCACAATGACGAACCGGGGCTGCGACCATTCCGTGGTTTATACGCAGCTCGGGCGGACCCCACTGCGTATAAAAAACTGCACTTTGCTTATACGCAAGAAGGTACCGGTGGCATTGCGGCACAGTGAGAGTGCCGCAACCTCGCCGGGCGTGGCGTGCGTATAAGCAAAGTGCGCCGCTGCGGGCTACGCCTCTAGGACCACCGGGATGATCATGGGGCGGCGGCGCAGCTTCCGGTTGACCCACGTGCCGATCACCCGGCGCACCACCTGCTGGAGCTGGTGGGCGGTGTGGTCGGTGTTGGCCATGACGGCTTCTTCCAGAGCTGCGGCGATCTTGGGCTTAATCTCGTCAAAGACGGAATCGTCCTCAGCAACACCGCGGGCGTGAATATCTGGACCCGAGACAATCTTGCCGGTGGCGCGATTGACCACAGTGATGATGGAGATGAAACCCTCATCACCCAAAACGCGGCGATCCTTCAAATCGGCATCGGTGATCTCGCCAACGCTGTGACCATCCACGTAGACAAAACCGCATTCCACCTGGCCCACAATTTGGGCCACGCCGTCCCGCAAATCAATGACGGAACCGTCTTCGGTGAGTAACACGTTTTCGGCCGGTACGCCGGAGGAGATGGCGATCTTGGCATTAGCGATCAGGTGCCTGGTTTCTCCGTGCACCGGCATGACGTTCTTCGGCGTCAAAATGTTGTAGCAATACAGCAGCTCACCGGCAGCTGCGTGCCCCGAGACGTGCACCTTTGCGGTGCCCTTGTGAATCACGTCGGCACCGCGCTTGAGGAGGCCGTTGATGATCCGGAACACGGCATTTTCGTTACCCGGGATCAGTGATGACGCCAGGATGACGGTGTCGCCGTGTCCTACCGAAATCTTGTGGTCCCCGTTCGCCATGCGTGACAACGCGGCCATGGGCTCGCCCTGCGAACCGGTGGACATCAGGACCACCTGGTTATCGGGCAGGTTGTCCACGTTCTTCAGATCCACCACAACATCGGCGGGTACGTGTAAGTAGCCCAGTTTCTCAGCGATACCCATGTTGCGGACCATGGAGCGGCCCACGAATGCGACCTTGCGCCCGTGCAGGACAGCGGCGTTGAGGACCTGCTGCACGCGGTGCACATGGGAGGAGAAACTGGCCACGATGATGCGCTTGTCGGCTTTGCCGAACAAGACCTCAAGGGTGGGTCCAATCTCGGCTTCACTGGTGGTGAAGCCCGGGACGTCGGCGTTGGTGGAATCCACTAAGAACAGGTCCACGCCTTCTTCGCCCAGACGGGCAAAGTGGCGCAGGTCCGTGATGCGGCCATCGAGCGGCAGCTGGTCCATCTTGAAGTCGCCGGTGTGCAGCACGGAGCCACCCGCCGTGCGGATAAAGACGGCCAGTGCATCCGGGATGGAGTGGTTGACGGCAATGAATTCACACTGGAACGGGCCGAGCTGTTCCACCTGCTCTTCTTTGACGGTCAGCGTATAAGGCTTGATGCGGTGCTCCATGAGCTTCGCCTCAACAAAGGCCAGCGTCAGCTGCGAGCCGATCAGGGGGATGTCATTGCGCAGACGCAAAAGGTATGGGACAGCACCAATGTGGTCTTCGTGGCCATGGGTAAGAACCACACCGACTACGTCCTCGAGCCGGTCCTTAATGTAGGAGAAGTCCGGCAGGATGACGTCGACGCCGGGCTGGTCTTCTTCAGGGAAGAGAACACCGCAGTCAACGATGAGCAGTTTGCCATCCATTTCGAAGACGGTCATGTTCCGGCCGATCTCGCCGATGCCGCCCAGCGGCACGACCCGCAGGGTCCCCGGGGCCAATTCCGGCGGGGTCCGCAGGCCCGGCTCAGCAATTTGGGTCATTTAGACGTCCATTCCAGCTTCCGCAAGGTCAGCCTTGATCATGGCGATCTCGGTTTCACTCGGCTCCACGAGGGGCAAGCGTACAACCGAGTTGGACAGGATTCCCTGCCACTTAAGAATTTGTTTGACGGCAACGGCGCCCTGAACATGGCCCATGGTGGCACGGATGACCGGATCCAGCGCGAAGTGAATGGCGCGTGCCGTGACGAAGTCTCCGGCGGCGGCGGCATCAATGAGCGCACGGAACTGCTGGGGCGCCACATGGGCGCTCACACTAACAAGTCCGACGGCGCCGGCGGACATCAGCGGCAGCGTCAGTCCGTCGTCGCCCGAGTAAACATCGAGGTCCGTGTTGGCCAGGACACGGCTGGTTTCGGTGAAGTCTGCCTTGGCGTCCTTCAATGCAGTGATCTGCGGGTGATCGGCCAGCTTGATGATGGTTTCGGTGGTGATGGGAACACCGGCGCGGCCGGGGATGTCGTAGAGCATCACGGGAAGATCGGTGGAGCTGGCAATGGCCTCAAAGTGGGCCTGGATGCCGGACTGGCTGGGCTTGTTGTAATACGGGGTCACCAAGAGCAATCCGTCGATGGCCAGCTTGGCTGCACGCTGTGACAGGCTGATCGAGTGCCGGGTGTCATTGGTTCCGGTGCCGGCGATCACGCGAGCACGCCCACCGACGGCGTCGATGACAGCCTGGAACATGCCCAGATTCTCTTCATCGGTCAGGGTGGATGTTTCACCCGTTGTACCGGTGACCAGGATGCCGTCACAGCCGTCGTTCACCAGCTTATTGGCCAGGTTCCCGGCTGCTTGATAGTCCACTTCACCGTCGGCGGTGAATGGGGTGACCATTGCGGGCACCAAGGTTCCAAACGGGCGAAGTGAAAGTTTTGAGGCAGACATAGCTAAAACGTTACCCGCTACTTGGTGTTTTCACGCAACGCTGTCCGCCAATGACACCAACACGGCGTAGCCGCTGGCACCGCCTGTGCCCTACTTCCTACGGGTGCTGCTTCCTATGGCAGGGATTCCAGGAACGGCAGCCATTCATCCAGCACGGGTTGTGCCGGGATGAGCGTGTTGCCGTGATTGCGGCCGGGCAGTTCCACGAAGCGGGCCTGGGCCATGAGGCTGGCAGCACGTTGGGAATCGGCCAGCCGCCCTGTGTCCGCGGTGCCGGCCATCAGCAAAGCCGGGGTGGTGATGGCCGCCAGAGCGTCCTCTGGAACCGCCGCGTCCGCCTGCGTTTGAGCGAAGTAGGCCCGCAGAGCCCCGGCATCATTGGCCAGGAAAGCAGCCTTGGTCTGGGCGTCCAATGGACGCCCGATCCGCGCCTGCCAGCCATCAACAAAGGCGGGCATGCCGCCCATGGCGAGGGCGCCGTCGTACTCGGGAAAGAACAGCCGCCCAATACTGCCGGGCTCAATGTGGTAGCCGCCGCCCAGCGAGGTGATGGAAAGAAGGCGCTCCGGGGCCGTGACGGCCAGTGAGAAGGCCATGCGTGCGCCCACGGAATAACCACCGTAATGGGCCTGCGGCGCATCCACGGCGTCCAGGACGGCCAGGGCATCGGCCACCAGCGTCTCCATCCGGTAGGCGTCCGGGGTGAGCGGTTTGGAACTGCGACCGTGACCGCGCAGGTCCATGGTGATGACCTGATATTGATCGCGGAACGCCTTGGTGTAGCCAAATCCGCGCCAAATGGCTTTACTCAGGGCGCTTCCGTGGACCAGCAGAAGGGGCGTGCCCTTCCCCACCACGTCGTAAGCGAGTTCGACGCCGTCGTGCGGGTTATGGGCGAAAGGCACGTCCTAAGCCTGTTTGAACAGGGCGATGGCGTCGCGCATGGACTTGCGGGCGCGCTTGCGGTCGCCGGCGGCATCGTAGGCGCAGGACAACCGGAACCAGGAGCGCCAGTCTTCCGGAGCAGCCTCGGCTTCGAGCTGGTACTTGCCGAACTCTGCGTCCGCGGCGGCCCGATCAATGCGACCACCGGGTGACCTGGGCAGGTTGTCCTCGGGCAAGCCACCTTCGGCTTCCAAAATTCCGGCCATCTTCTCGGTGCGGGCACCGAACATGATTTCGGCGACCAGCGCCCAGGCTGCCACAAATGGAATAACCAGGTAGGCGGCACCCATCAGCTTGGCGACCCACTCGGAGTCACCCAAGAGCAGGACGGCGCGCTGCATCATGACCACCATGTAAAACACCAGCAGCAGGGCGATCAGGGCCACCCAGATTTTGGTCTTTGAGATTTTCATTATCGGTGCCTTTGCGCTGGTTTTTGCTGTCTCTGCCATGGTCTTAGCCGTCCAGATCAAGGTAGCCGTCAAGGCCTACTGTGAGTCCGGGGCGGCTGCCCACGGTGCGTACTCCGAGCAGCACACCAGGCATGAAGGATTCATGGTTGTAGGAATCGTGACGGATCGTCAGGCCCTCGCCATGACTACCAAAGAGCACTTCCTGGTGGGCCACCAATCCGGCCAGGCGGACGCTGTGGACGGGGATGCCGTCCACGGAGGCGCCACGAGCGCCGTCGAGCTCGGTTTCGGTGGCATCAGGGGCATCAGGAACACCGGCGGCGCGGCGGGCGGCGGCTACCAGTTGGGCTGTGCGCAACGCGGTTCCCGAGGGAGCGTCAACCTTGCGAGGGTGGTGCAATTCAATGATCTCCACCGAGTCAAAGTACTTAGCGGCCTTGGCGGCAAAGTGGCTGGCCAATACCGAGCCCAGCGCAAAGTTGGGGGCGATCAGCACGCCGGTTTCAGGGTGCTGCGCCAACAGGGATTCCAACGCCGCAAGCCTCGTGGCATCCCAGCCAGTGGTGCCGACGACGGCGTGGATACCGTGCGCCACGGCAAAGTGGACGTTGGCTTCGGTGGAATCGGGCACCGTCAAATCAACCACAACCTGGGCACCGCACTCCAGCAACACGTCCAGGGAGTCGGCACGACCCAGCGCCGCAACCAGTTCCATGGCCGGCGCGGCGTCGATGGCCGCCACGGCGGCCGTTCCCATTCGTCCCTTGGCGCCGAGCACGGCCACCTTCAGCTTTTCACTCATGGGTTTAAGCCTACTGGCTTTTGGGTGAGCCCTGATCCGCACCGTAATCTGTGCCCTCGCCGGGGGCTTTCCCTGCGCCGACCCATTCCACGGAACCGTCACTGAAGAACTGTTCCTTCCAAATGGGCACCTCGGCCTTGATCCGTTCCACCAGCTCCGAGCACAGCTCAAAGGCCTCGGCCCGGTGGGAGGACGCCACTGCGCACACCAGCGCCGGTTCGCCAATGGCCAGCGGTCCCACGCGGTGCGCCACCCATATCCGCACGGGGTGCCCGTCGGGGTCGCTGACACTATCCACCAAGGAGGCCACCACCTCGCCGAGCACTTTTTTGGCGAGTGGATGAGCGGTGTAGCTCAAGCGCTCAACGGATGCTCCGCCGTCGTGGTTTCGCACCACGCCGCTGAAGCTGACCACGGCGCCAGCGGTCTGCGATTCGACGGCGGCGATGGCTGCGTCCACCGAGATGGGTTCGGCGCTCAGCAGTGCCGCCACAATTTCCACGTTAGTGCCCATGGGTGCCTGCCACCTGTTCGCAAAGATGTTTGATGATGGGGTCCAGCACGGCCAGTCCGTCCATGACGCCCGACGGCGACCCCGGCAAATTCACAATCAGCGTGGTCCCGGCGAGCCCGGCGTAACCGCGACTGAGCACGGCCATCGGCGTCTTCGCCAGCCCTGCCGCGCGCATCGCCTCCATGATCCCGGGAATGTGCCGCTCCAGCAGGGGCAGCGTCATTTCCGGGGTCGCATCTGTGGGGCTCAGTCCCGTGCCGCCGCTGGTCAGCACGACGGCGGGACCTTGCGTGAGCACGGCCCGCAGCGCCGCACCGACGGGGGCACCGTCCGGCACCACCACGGGGGCGCTTGTCTGGAATCCGTGTTCGTTGAGCCAGTCGATAATGACCGGCCCCGTCTTGTCGTCGTAGACGCCCATGGCCGCCCGGGTGGAGGCAATCACGACGGCGGCGCTCCCCAGATGGGCGGCAGGCTCGCAGGCGCTCATGCCTGGCCGCCCGTGGTGTCTGTTGCGGTGGGTGCTGCGGGTGCAGCGGTGTGGGTTGCGGGCCCGCCGGGGCCGGCCACCACCCAGCTGCCACTTTTGCCACCGCTCTTGGCCAAAACCTGAATCCCGGAGATGACGGCGTGCTTGTCCACGGCCTTGATCATGTCGTACACGTTCAGGGCAGCCACGGATACGGCTGTCAACGCCTCCATTTCCACGCCGGTCACGCCCCGGGTCTTCACGGTGGCGAACACGGTGACCGCCTGGGCACCCAGCTCAAAGTCGACCGTGACCTTGGAGATGGGCAGGGGGTGGCAGAGCGGGATGAGCTCGGATGTCTTCTTGGCTCCCATGATGCCGGCAATGCGTGCCACGGCCAGGGCATCGCCCTTGGGCAGTCCGCCGCTGCCCAGCAGGGCCATGACCGCGGCGGTGGTGCTCACGGTGCCGGTGGCGGTTGCTTCGCGCGTGGTCACCGCCTTGTCGGAAACGTCAACCATGGCGGCCGTGCCGTCCTGGCGCAGGTGGGTCAGGACGCGTGCTTGGGGTGGCGTTGAATCAGGGAGCGGTTTTTCAGAGGTAGTCACAACAGCCATACTTCCACTTTTGCCCCGGCCTGCAATTCGGTGACACCCGCCGGGACCTGGATCAACGCGTTGGCCTGGGCCAGTGAACCCAGCAAATGGGACGAGGACCCGCCAACCTCGCGCACCGAAGGGGCAGATTCAAATTCCGGCCCTGCATAAACACCACGACGGATCTGGTGCTTGCCCTCCGGGGAAGACATGCCGTGTTCCAGGACGGCCACCACGCGGTGCCGAAGCGCCGGGGCACCGAGCAGCGCCGAGAGGGCCGGGCGAAGGAACAACTCCACGGACACGAATGCACTGACAGGGTTCCCGGGCAAGCCGAGGAACGGCACGCCGCGGAACGTCCCCAGCCCCTGCGGGCCGCCCGGCTGCATGGCCACGTGGACAAAGTCCATCTGCGCCTGCGGACCCGCATTGCCCAGCGCCTGCTTGACCACTTCAAACGCGCCGGCGCTGATGCCCCCGGCGGAAATGACCATGTCGCAGCTCGGCTCGGGCGGTCCACTGCCAGCCTGCAAACTGCCCACATGCCCTTCCAACAGGCGCAGTAATGCCGCAGGGTCGTCCCTCACAACGTATGAATGGAGAACCTCTACGCCGGCCTCCTCAAGTCCCGCCCGCAGCAGCGCCTCGTTGGCATCAAAAATCATGCCCGGCGGCAGTCCGTCCGCCGCGGCAGGATCTCCGGGGGCCAGAACCTCGTCGCCGGTGGTCAGCAGCAGCACGCGCGGCCGGCGCCGCACCGGCAGCTCCGTGAATCCCAGCGCCGCGGCCAACCCCAGATGGGCTTGGTTGAGCAGGCTTCCTGCCGCCGCAACCACGGCGCCGCACTGCACGTCGCTGCCGCGCTCGCGGACAAACGTTCCGGCGGCTGGAACGGGCAACGCCACACTGCCTCCCGCGGCCACAAACTCGCTCGGTACGGCCAGCTCAACCGGCACCACCGCGTTGGCGCCCGCCGGCATCATGGCACCGGTCATAATGGGGGCGGCCGTGCCGGGATCCAGCGCGGCCGGGACCGCGCCGGCGGCAATGGTGTCCCCCACCAAGAAACTGAAAGTGGTTGATTTGTCCGAATCAGCCGATTGTGAATGCTCCTCGGCCACCAGCTCGCCCGTCACCGCGACGGCGTAGCCGTCCATCTGCGAATTGGGGAAGGGCGGCAGGTCCAGGGGCGCCACCAAGTCTGAGGCCAGCACCCGTCCCAGTGCATGGGCCAACGGCAAGATGGTGCCGCCGTCGTCCATGATGGAAGCGGGCAGGCCTGCCCAGCTCCGGCGCAAAAGCCCTTCGACGGCCTTCTGGTGTTCGGCAACTGTCCTGCGCATGGCGTCCTTCCGGCGGACGCCGGTCGGCACCCTTTGAATCAATCCTAGGTGAGCCGCGCAAAGACGCGACGATGCCCTGCGGGTCTGCATGCGGTTGCTTTGCTACTGTGAAACTTTGCCGCACGAAGGATTGGGCTCTATGAACCTGCCGTCAAACATGAGCTGGCTGCTCGACGATGCACTCCTGGTGGGTGTGCCCCTCATCGCCGCACTGGCCGCCTCGTTGCTCTATCCTGCCTGGTTGGCGCTGCGCGGCGATTGGCGTTCCTGGACGGTGGCCCCGCCCATCCTGACACTGCGCAAGAAACTGCCCATCAACCATTACCCGTTCACCTTGCTGTGCGCGGGCCTGGCAATCCTGGCCGTTATGCCGTCCCTGCTCTTTGAGGCGCTGAATTGGGAGCAGGCCCGTAAGTTTATGTGGACCGTGCCGTTTTGGATCCCGGGAATCCCTTGCGTGTTATCCGTCTACTGGTGGCCGCCGCGTCTGGGACCCGCGTGGTATCGGCGTTGGCGGGCTGCCGGGGGCGTAACCAGCGTTCTGCCCTGGACGGCCGCGGAGATCGCGGCCGCAGCCGCACTGCCTGAGAGCCGGCGGAAGGCGCGGATCCTGCGCAACATAGACGTTTCCAAAGCCTTTGTCGAACGGGCGTTGACGCGGGGCGCCTAGCTCGGGAGCCGCCGTCGTGCTGCCCTGCCCCGCCGCGCAGTAACACCCGCCGGCCTGGGGAGGCGCCGGAACACCAATAATGGCGTAGCGTTGGAGCATGGATACCAAAGCTGTGGCACTGGGCATGCCTGAACTTCGCCCCGTCTCCCCCGGACTTGGTGCGCCCCGGACCGGCGGCGCCGAAACCGGCCTGCTGGACCAATTCGGCAGGGTCGCCACAGACATGCGTCTGTCCCTAACGGATAAATGCAATTTGCGCTGCACCTACTGCATGCCAGAGGCCGGTTTGGAGTGGCTCAAAAAGGACAAGCTCCTGACGGCCGCCGAGATTGTTCGGCTGGTAGGTCTGGGCGTGAATCGCCTCGGCGTGCGAGAGCTGCGGTTGACCGGTGGCGAGCCGCTGGTGAGGGCCGATCTTGTGCAGATCATTGCGGCACTGCGAAAAAACCACCCTGACTTGCCCATCTCACTGACCACCAATGGTGTGGGGCTGGCGAAGAAGGCTCAGGCACTGGCCGACGCCGGGCTGACGCGCCTGAATGTCTCCATGGACACCATTCACCACGACGCGTTCTTGCAGCTCACCCGCCGCCCGTTCCTCGACCAGGTCAAGGCCGGGATTGAGGCCGCCGCTGCCGCAGGCATGAAACCCATTAAGATCAACGCCGTGCTTCTCCGCGGCATCAATGACACCACCGCGGCGGAGTTGCTGCAGTGGTCCCTGGAGCGTGACTACGAACTGCGTTTCATTGAACAAATGCCGCTCGACGCCGATCACGGCTGGACGCGCGATGGCATGATCACCGCCGCCGAAATCCGCGCCCTGATCGCCACCGACTTTGAACTCACACCGGATCCGCGCGCCCGCGACGGTGCACCTGCTGAACGCTTCGAAGTCCGGCGCCACGGGTCAACAGAGCTGCTGGGCACCGTGGGCATCATCGCCTCGGTCACGGAACCGTTTTGCGCAGATTGCCGCCGCACCCGCATCACGGCCGAGGGCAAGGTCATGAGCTGCCTGTTCTCCCTGACCGAAGTTGACCTGCTGGAGCTGTTGCGTGCTGGTACTTCCGCGCACGACGACGACGCCGTCACCGCCCGCTGGCAAGACGCCATGTGGGCCAAGCCGCGCGCACACGGCATGGGGCACCCCGGTCTGGGAGACGCCGACTTTGTCCAGCCGGACCGCAGCATGAGCGCCATTGGAGGATAAGCATGCACATACGATTCTTCGCCGCAGCCGCAGCCGCAACAGGTGTTGAGGAACAGCGCGTAGACCTAGTAACACTGGCCGAATCCGCACCGTTCACACTGGCGGACCTTTCGGCGTATCTGGTAGCCAGCTTCCCGGTGTCAGCCTCCAGCCACGCTCCCCCGCTGGCCGACATCCTGACCCGGTGCAGCTTCCTGGTCAACGAGGTATCCACGCGCGACCTGGCCCGGGCGCTCACGCCTAGCGACGTGGTGGACGTGCTGCCGCCGTTTGCCGGCGGCTAACGATCACAGAAGGCCGGGACCTTGGAGCCGCGAGACAACAAATGCCGCCGCTCCTGCTCATTGCCACCGTTATAACGGTGGCAATGAGCAGGAGCGGCGGCATTTTGTGCCAAAGAGAACGGGCTACAGGCCGAAGGTTTCGGTTTCCTCGAAAGGACCAACTACTGTGATGGTGCGCGGGGATGCCGCGAGCTCACGGGCCAGATCCTGGATTTCCTCCGCCGTGACTGCACGGATGCGGTTAAGGGTCTCGTCAATATCCAGGAACTGACCCGAGACAAGCTCGGAGCGGCCCAGACGGGACATGCGCGAGCCGCTGTCCTCCATGCCCAAGACAATCCCACCCGAGAGTTGCCCCAGGGCTTTCTTCAATTCTTCCGCGGTTACGCCGTGTTCCGCCAGCTTGTCCAGTTCTGCTTCCAGCAGTCCGATGACCTGGCCCACCTTGGCCGGTGAGCAGCCAGCGTACATGCCGAAGTAGCCCGTATCGGCATAGGAGGAAGCGAAGGAGTAAGTGGAGTACACCAGTCCCCGCTTCTCCCGGATCTCCTGGAAGAGCCGCGAGGACATGCCGCCGCCAAGAATCGAGTTCAGCACGCTCATGACGTAGCGGCGTGAATCGGTGGCACGCAAGGACGGGCAGCCCAGAATGATATTGGCCTGCTCCACTTGACGCTTCACCACGTGCAGCCCGGCGGTCCCGGTGACCGCAACGGCTTCACTGGCGCGGCGCTGCGCGGGGGCAACGCCTTCATCCAAAGACCATCCGGCCGTGCGCAGAGCCTTGAGGACCTGCTTGCAGACGTCGTCGTGGTCGAGGCCGCCAGCAGCGGTGATGACCAGCGTTTCAGGACGATAGTGCTTTTGGTAGTGCTCCCACACGGACTCTCGCGGAACGGTCTTGATAGCCTCCGGAGTGCCCCCGATGGGACGTCCTAGGGCGTGGTCACCCAGGACTGCTGCAACAAAATTCTCATGTGCAACATCAGTCGGGTCATCGCCATCCATGGCGATTTCCTCGAGGATGACGTCGCGTTCCTGCTCCAGCTCTTCCGGATCAATCACGGCGGAGGTGACCATGTCAGCAATGACGTCGATGGCCATGGGCAGGTCGGTGTCAAGCACGCGTGCGTAATAGCAGGTGCTTTCCTTGGCAGTGGCAGCGTTAGACTCCCCGCCCACCTCGTCAAAGGCGGACGCAATTTCCAGTGCTGTCCTGCGTTTGGTTCCCTTGAACAGCAGGTGTTCAAGGAAATGGGTTGAGCCGTGTTGGCCCTCGGTTTCATCCCGAGAGCCAACACCAACCCAGAACCCGATTGTCGCACTGCGCTGTCCGGGCATGGACTCAGTGAGAACCCGTACTCCCCCGGGCAGGACCGAGCGGCGCACAACGGCGCCGCCGGCCTGACCGGAGATTACGGTGGAGTCACTGCCATTGTGGCCGTCAGCAGCGCTAAGAAGCGGCAAAAGGGTGATCGCCATGAATTATTCAGCAGCACCTTCGGTAACTACTTCTTCAGCGACTTCCTCGTCACCGGCAACAACCGGTGAGAGTGAGAGCTTGCCGCGGTCATCGATCTTGGTGATTTCCACCTGAATCTTCTGCCCAACGGAAACTACGTCATCTACGTTGTCCACGCGCTTGCCGTCGGCTAGCTTGCGGAGCTCGGAGATGTGCAGCAGACCATCCTTGCCCGGTGTGAGCGAAATGAACGCACCGAACGTAGTGGTCTTAACAACTGTGCCCAGGTAACGCTCGCCGATCTCAGGAACCTGAGGGTTGGCGATGGCGTTGATCGCTGAACGAGCGGCGTCAGCTGACGGACCGTTCGTTGCCCCGATGTAAACCGTGCCGTCATCTTCAATGGAGATGTCAGCGCCGGTGTCTTCCTGGATCTGGTTGATCATCTTGCCCTTCGGCCCAATGACCTCGCCGATCTTATCCACGGGGATCTTGACCGCGATGACGCGAGGAGCGAACTCAGAGAGCTCGTCCGGAACGTCGATGGCGCTGGTCAGAACGCTGAGGATGTGCAGGCGTGCTTCGCGTGCCTGCTTCAGAGCAGCGGCCAAAACGGAGGCCGGGATGCCGTCAAGCTTGGTGTCCAGCTGGATAGCCGTAACGAACTCGGCGGTACCGGCAACCTTGAAGTCCATGTCGCCGAAAGCATCTTCGGCGCCGAGGATATCGGTCAGGGCAGCGTAGCGAGTCTGGCCATCAACCTGGTCGGAGACCAAGCCCATAGCGATACCTGCAACAGGTGCCTTCAACGGCACACCAGCGTTGAGCAGCGACAGGGTCGATGCGCAAACGGAACCCATGGAGGTGGAGCCGTTAGAGCTCAGTGCCTCGGATACCTGACGGATGGCGTAAGGGAACTCTTCACGCGATGGCAGAACGGGCACGATTGCGCGTTCAGCCAAGGCACCGTGACCGATTTCGCGGCGCTTGGGCGAGCCCACGCGGCCGGTCTCACCGGTGGAGTACGGGGGGAAGTTGTAGTTGTGCATGTAGCGCTTGCGCGTTACCGGGCTCAACGAGTCAATCTGCTGTTCCATCTTGAGCATGTTCAACGTGGTAACACCCAGGATCTGGGTCTCGCCGCGTTCGAAGATAGCCGAACCGTGGACGCGAGGCAGGACCTCAACCTCGGCAGTGAGCTGGCGGATGTCCGTCAGGCCACGGCCGTCGATGCGAATCTGCTCGGTGAGGATGCGCTGGCGGATGACGTGCTTGGTCACGGAGCGGAAAGCTGCTGAGAGCTCCTTTTCGCGTCCTGCGAAGTCGGCGGCCAAAGCGGCAACAGTCTCATCCTTCAAGGCGTCGGAGGCGTTGTCGCGCTCCTGCTTGTCGGCGATGGTGAATACGGCGGCCAGCTTGGTAGCGGCAGCCTTCTCAACGGCGGCGTAAGCATCATCTTCGTAGTCGAGGAAGATGGGGAACGTCACTGTCGGCTTGGCGGCGCGAGCAGCCAAATCAGCCTGAGCTTCACACAGTGCCTTGATGAACGGCTTAGCAGCCTCGAGGCCCTCGGAAACGATCTCTTCGGTAGGAGCCTGGTGGCCCTGTTCCTTGATGAGCTTCCAGGAGTTGTCCGTAGCTTCCGCTTCAACCATCATGATGGCTACATCGTCGCCGGCAACTTTACCGGCAACAACCATGTTGAACACGGCGTTTTCCAGTTCGGAGTGCTTCGGGAAAGCAACCCACTGGGGGCCCTGTCCGTCGTCGATCAAGGCAACGCGAACGCCACCGATGGGGCCGGAGAACGGGAGACCGGAGAGCTGCGTTGACATGGAGGAAGCGTTGATAGCTACCACGTCGTAAAGCACGTCGGGGTTGATGGCCAGAACCGTCACAACGATCTGAACTTCGTTGCGCAGACCCTTGACGAATGCCGGGCGCAACGGGCGGTCCATCAGGCGGCAAGCCAGGATGGCTTCCGTCGAGGGGCGGCCTTCGCGGCGGAAGAAGCTGCCCGGGATGCGGCCAGCAGCGTACATGCGCTCTTCCACATCAACGGTCAGCGGGAAGAAGTCAAAGCCTTCGCGCGGGTGCTTGCCAGCTGAGGTAGCTGAGAGCAATACGGTGTCTTCGTCGATGTAGACCATGGCCGCACCTGCGGCCTGCTGGGCAAGGCGTCCGGTTTCAAAGCGGATGACGCGCTTGCCGTAGCGACCGTTATCAATAACGGCCTCTGAATACTGAATCTCGGGACCCTCCATATGAGAGTCACCTCCATTTCTTGGTAGATGTTCGTCTTTGAACCCCTGTCAAGGATCACCACCGTATATTCGTCCCAGGATCACCACCGGATCATACTGTGGCTCTCTGTACAACATCCGGTCTTCGATCGAGGCCCACGGGCTAGAAGCGTCAAAAAGCTTCGTCCCGGAGGCCACTACCGAGGACCGCGAATGCGTGAATGCGGTGGTTCTTCCTTGCGATGCAGGGATTGGCAGTGCTGGTGTGCCGCACGCCTAAGCGGTCGGCACACCTTTCACAATATAGGTTCCTACACTGTGAAAGGCGGCCTTCCATCACCAAAAGACACGAAGTCTCCGGCAAAAAGGAAGGCCGCCTTGGATCACCTAATTAGCGACGCAGGCCGAGGCGCTCGATGAGCGTACGGTAACGGGCGATGTCGGTGTCCTTGAGGTAACCGAGCAAGCGACGACGACGTCCAACCAGGCCCATGAGGCCGCGGCGGGTGTGGTGATCGTGCTTGTGCATCTTGAGGTGTTCGGTCAGATCGGCAATGCGTCGTGAGAGCATTGCTACCTGAACCTCAGGCGAACCTGTGTCGCCTTCGCTGGTTGCGAAAGCCTGCATGATTTCTTGCTTTACAGCGGCTTCAAGTGCCACAAGTAACTCCTATGAATGTGCCGTGAACACGATTATCTATCTTCGGCGCAATCGCTTGGCCGAACATGGATGAATCTAGCCACCACGGACTGCAGCCAGATTCCACCTTTCAGCTTAGTGCAGAAAGGTTGCTTAAGTCGAAGCAGGTGAGCGAAACGTCACTGTGGTGTTTGACTCAACCAAGAATGGTTCGAGTGTCAACGACGTCTTGGTGCATCTGTTCAATAAGCGCTTCCGGCCCGGTGTAGGCCACCATTCCACGCAGTCGCTGCACAAACTCCACCACCACGTGCTGGCCGTACAGGTTGAATGCCTCGACGGGCTCTTCAGGACGGTCAATGACATAAGCCTCAACCTGGCGGCTGACACCAACAAAGGTGGGGTTCGAGCCAACGGAGATAGCGGCAGGCCAGCGGTGCCCGTGCGTATCAGTCAACCAGCCGGCATAGACCCCGTCAGAGGGGATAATGCCGCACGCATCCGGGGACAGGTTCGCCGTGGGAAATCCAAGTTCACGGCCACGGGCGGCGCCATGCACCACTTCCCCGCTCATGGTGTGTGCGCGGCCAAGGACTTGGGCGGCTGTGTCCACCGCACCCTTGTGCAGGGCCTCGCGTACCCAGGTGGAGGACCAGCGGCGGTCGTGGCCCTCATCATTGACAACCACGACGTCGAAGCCCAACTCCGCGCCCAGGCTCACCATAGTGGTGAGATCCCCGGTGTTGCCTTTGCCGAAGCGGACATCGTGGCCCACCACAACTGCGCATGAGCGCAGCCCGTCAACAAACACACGGCGGACAAACTCTTCGGGAGTCTGTTGTGCGAATTCCAGCGTGTAAGGAAGAACCAGAACGCCGTCCAGACCCAATGCGGCCATGGCCGCGAGCTTGTCGGCTAGTCCCATGATCTGGGCTGGCGCCGTATCCGGGCGATGGATGAGGGCCGGGTGCGGATCAAAGGTCAAGGCCACGGACTTCGCACCGCGGGCCTGCGCTTCGGCACGCACCTGGGCCAGGACTTCCTGGTGCCCCCGGTGGAGCCCATCAAAGTTACCCAGGGTGACCACACACGGGCCAAAGTCCTGGGGAACTTCATCTAATGAGTTCCAAATCTGCACTACGTTTCCTCATTCATTAGGTATTCGGCACGGGGTGGCTGCGCACGAATCAATCACAGATGTCTCAAGCAACTCCAAGATTACCCTTTAGCGACTACTGCTCCGGTCCACGGATGTTGGGGTTGCTGCGGATCCCCCGCTGCCAGTGAGAGCACCCAGCTGTCTGCCGGAGTGCCGCGATCGCTATAAGCACCGCGTAGTTCTCCGTCAAAGCTAAAGCCCAGCTTCCAGGCAAGTTTGCGGCTGGCCCAGTTCGGCGCCATGGCTTGCCAGTGGGCAAAACTGAGATTGAGGTGATTGAAGGCGTAGTCAAGGAGCAACCGCACGGCCGCTTCGGAAGCACCGGTTCCACGGGATGGTGCGCCCATATTAATGCCGATGGATGCTACCCCGGGGTTCTTGCATTGCAAATCAATTGTGCCAAGGAGCTGGTCCGTGGCCGTATCAGCTACGGCGAAGGTCAGCGTATGCCCCTTGCGCCAACCATCGACGGTGATGTTCTTGATGAAGTATTCGGCGTGCTCCAAGGAGTAGTTCAACGGAACAGTGGTCCACCGGACGGCTTCAAGGTCGCGGCAGATCGCGACCAGCGCCGACGCATCGGTCATGGCCAGCGCCCGCAACGTCACGGTAGTGCCGGTGAGTACCGGGGCCACGGGATCCAAATCCAGTTCGCGCTCCTGGCGCAGCTCCCGTTGCTTCCAATGCGCAGCACTCTGGGCATAGACCAAACCGTCGGCCACTTCACCGTCCACGTGCCCGTAGCCGGGGATCTGGGCCGCCAACGTGAATCCGCTGCGCTGCGCCAAGGAGGAACTCCCGCGGTTCCCGGCAGTGCAGTTCCAATGCAAGTGGCTCAAGCCAAGATTTCCAAAAGCGTAGCCGCACAACAGCTCCATGGCTCGCTGCGCCGTTCCGGTGCCACGACCTGACGGCAACATCTTGATGCCGACATGGGCCGATCCCCCGCGCTCGGTGGAAAAGATGTCCTGCAAGCTCAAAGTTCCCATCACTTCGGGGGTTCCTTGATGTAGCTCTTCGATGGCGAAACGCAAGTTGGTGCCGCTCTCCCAGCCGTCGGCAATGTGCCCGTCAATGAATCCGAGGGCCGCACCATTGTCCATGGTGGCCACAGACCCGGTCCACTTAACATTGGCAGGGTCCCGATGGATGGCGGCAAAGGCGTCGGCATCCTCCGCGGTAAAGCGTCGCAGGGTGGTGACGCCATCGCTCAGGGTGGGGTTGGTAGCCACGCTTTCGCGTGAACTCACTTCGCGTCGCGGTGGCGGTACAGCCAGATCAACCCGATGATGGGCAGGAGCAGCGGAATGTAGCCGTAGCCCTGGCCAAACTTGCTCCATACGCTAGCGTGCTGGAATGCGGCCGGATCAAACAGGCTCAGGGCCCCAACCACCAGGACGCCGATGAGCTCAATGCAAATGGCGATCGTAGCAACCTTGGCCCACGTGGCACCGGGCTTGGCCAGGGAGATGGTCGCCACGATGTACACAACGGCTGCAAATGCGGAGAGCGAGTATGCCAAGGGAGCGTCAGCGAACGATGTGGCGATTTGAAAGCTTGCCCGGGCCGTTGCCGAGAGGGCGAAAATACCGTAAACCGCTATCAGCAGGCGTCCGGGGCCAGAGGTCCGTCCCTCTGGAACGTGGCCTGCAGTCTTGTCGGCTTTGCCCGATCCGTTGATGTTGTCGGTGAGGCGCATATTTATAGTCCTAAGAGGGGGTTAAGTGCCTGCGCGGGGACGGCCGTCCCGTACCAAATTTGTCCCATGCGGGCCAGCATGACCACCGAGGTGATACCCACGGCCCCCATGACGTAGTTGGACCAATGGGTGCGTTCCATCATGGCCCAATAGAAGGCGGCCACCGGCAGCATCGCCACGGTGAAGACGTAGCCCCAGAACTCCCACCCTGCACCGGCCAGCGATTCCCCGCTGAGTAGGCGCACGGCGGATGCGATGGCGTAAATGATAATGAAAAGTTCGACGGCGGCCAGGGCCAGCAAGGTGACATCGTTGGGTTTCTTTTCATCACCGCGGCAACGATGCACACGATCGTGGAGGCCAGCCCCACCACCATGCCACTAATGAGCCAAGGGTCCAGCGTCATGCGTTCGGCTCCGAGGAGGTTTCCGTCGTCGCGGAGGCATCAGGCACTGCTGCTGGAACAGGTGCAACTACTGCCGGTGCTGGGTCCGGAGGGAAGACCAAAACAGGCTTGGCGTACCTGCCAGCATCAGCGAGCAGGGCCACCAGCCGACCATCCGGCGCGAAGGCGGCTGCCGGCGCCTCGACGGTGTGGTTACCGTCAACGCTGGGCGGAATGCGCCGACCAAAGGACAGCTCAATGGTCTCCTCAGCCGTCAGTTCACGCACCGGCATCAGGGCGCGGGCGGCATCTGCAATGTCCAGGATGCGTAAATCGCTCGCAAGTTCTTCAAGGGTGCGAGCCTGATCCAAGGTGTACGGTCCCACACCGCTGCGACGCAGCGCCGTCAGGTGGCCGCCAACTCCCAGGCCACTCCCCAAATCACGAGCCAGCGCACGAATATAGGTACCTGAGGAACAGCTCACGGTGACATCTACATCAACCCAGGCAACGCCGTCGTGAGTCTGGATCTCGTCAGTCTGAATCTCGGCAGTCTGGATCTCTGCAGGGTCATTCCCGTCAGTATCGGCCCCGTCAACGTGCGCGGGGGCCTCATGGGTGCCGCGGCGGATGTCCAGGACCTCGAATTCGTGAATGGTGACGGGCCGCGACGCCAGCTTGACGTCTTCGCCGGCGCGCACCCGAGCATAGGCGCGTTCGCCGTTGACCTTGATGGCACTGACGCTGCTGGGGACCTGTTCAATGGGTCCGCGGAGCTGGGCAATGCCGGCCT